>NZ_JBNPVT010000004.1:0-528467 GCF_050434205.1 Paraburkholderia sp. GAS348 | reverse complement strand
CTTTAGCGTCTTACTCTGGTCCCATGCAAAGCGGTCGACCAGAGTTGACGCTTTAGCGTCTTACTCTGGTCCCATGCAAAGCGGTCGACCAGAGTAAGTGCTCTGCATGGGACCAGAGTAGCGCGCTAAAGCGCGAACTCTGGTCGACACGCCTTAGCGTCTAACGCTGGTCCCATGCAACATGGTTGCTAAACGTATTCGGCGCCCAGCATACTGTGCTCCGGAAGATTTGCGAACGATCGTGCCACAATCGCCGGACTCGCACAATTGGCCATTCGGCAAATAGCCGTCGTGCAAACTCGCCATTACAATGCGCCGATGAGCAAATCCAGACACGTCTCCGAAACGCCCGCGACGCAGTTTCTGCGCCGTCACGGCGTCACTTTCGGCGAACATCCTTACGATTACGTCGAGCACGGCGGCACCGAGGAATCGGCGCGCCAGCTTAGCGTGGATGAACATCATGTCGTCAAGACTTTGGTGATGGAAGACGAGCACGCCAAGCCGCTGATCGTGCTGATGCACGGCGACCGCACTGTCAGCACCAAGAATCTGGCGCGGCAGATCGGCGCGAAACGCGTCGAGCCGTGCAAGCCCGAGGTGGCGAACCGGCATTCGGGCTATCTGATCGGCGGCACGTCGCCGTTCGGTACGCGCAAACAGATGCCGGTGTACGTCGAGTCGAGCATCCTCGTGATGGACAAGATCTGGCTGAACGGCGGCCGACGCGGTTTTCTGGTCAGCATCCAGCCCAAGGTATTGACCGACCTGCTGGCGGCGAAGCCGGTTCAGTGCGCGAGCGTCGATTGACGTTTGCGTGAATGTTTTCCGGGCAGGTGGGTTCGGTAGAATGTGCGCCGCCTTGTTCCCTGTTGCGGTTGGGGTATCGAGTTTCAGACCGCCGATCCTTATAAGAGTCCCAGATGCAAAACCTGATCGTTGCTGTCGTTGCCTACCTGATCGGCTCGGTGTCGTTTGCCGTGATCGTGAGCGCCGCGATGGGGCTGGACGACCCCCGCTCATACGGCTCGGGCAACCCGGGCGCCACCAACGTGCTGCGCAGCGGCAGCAAGAAGGCTGCGATACTCACCCTGATCGGCGACGCCTTCAAAGGCTGGCTGCCGGTGTGGTTCGTGGTGCACTTCGGCGCGCGTTACGGCCTCGACGATACGTCGGTTGCGATTGCGTCCGTTGCCGTGTTTCTCGGCCACCTGTATCCGATCTTCTTCCGTTTCAAGGGCGGCAAGGGCGTGGCGACCGCAGCCGGCGTGCTGATCGCGATCAACCCGATCCTCGGCATTGCCACCTTGCTGACGTGGCTGATCGTAGCGTTCTTCACACGTTATTCTTCGCTGGCGGCTTTGGCCGCGGCGGTGTTCGCGCCGTTCTTCGACGGCTTTCTGTTCGGGCCACATGTCATCGCACTGGCGATTGTCGTGATGAGCTCGCTGCTGGTATGGCGCCACCGCGGCAATATCGCCAAACTGATGCATGGCCAGGAAAGCCGCATAGGCGACAAGAAGAAAGCCGACGCAGCGGCCAGCGCGGCGGGCGGCAACGAACCTTAAGTGCGGGCGGGGCGCGCCAAAGCGGGCTCTAGCCGGCGCGCCTTAGTTCGTTCGCGGACTGCGCGCTGAAGGCGTACTGAAGGCGCACCACCTGTGTGCTGAGCGTTCGACCCGTGCCGGGTGCTGAGGCTCAACGCAGCTAAGCGTTCCGTGGTGAGCCGCAACGCACGTCCATTGCCGAGCGTCAACTCGCGCCCGGTACCGGGCGTGACGCGCGTTCAGTCGCGGAAGTTGTTGAAGTCGAGCGGCGTATCGGTCACGTCCTTGCGCAGCATCGCTATCACGCTTTGCAGATCGTCGCGCTTGCCGCCGGTGATGCGCACCGCGTCGCCCTGAATGCTCGCCTGGACCTTGATCTTGCTGTCCTTCACGAGACGCACGATTTTCTTCGACAGATCGCCGGACACGCCTTTCTTGATCTTGATGACCTGCTTGACCTTGTCGCCGCCGATCTTCTCGACCTTGCCGTAATCGAGAAAGCGCACGTCCACATTGCGCTTGGCCATTTTCGACAGCAGGACGTCTTTGACCTGGCCGAGCTTGAAATCGTCGTCGGCGTAGGCGGTGATTTCGCTTTCCTTGTGCTCGACGCGGGCGTCCGACCCTTTGAAGTCGAAGCGGGTTGAAATTTCCTTGTTGGACTGCTCGATCGCGTTCTTGACTTCGATCATGTCCGCTTCGCAGACGACGTCAAACGATGGCATTGTTTTCTCCCAATAGTGCTGCGGTGCGTGGCGCGGCCGGTCGGCTGCTCACGGGGCACTCGCTATAATCACGAACCTGGCGTCATTTTACCGACGCCACTCTCTTTTGCCTAAGGCCGCCGCGCATTGTCGCGCGGCCCGGGGCCAGATGCCGTTTCGTTCGTCGTTCCATTCTTCTCATTCTGATGTCCCAATCCGACTCCGCCGCGTTCATTGCCGGCTATCCGCTGAAGGCGCATAACACCTTCGGTTTCGAGGTTCGCGCGCAGTTTGCGTGCCGGATCGAGCGTGAAGCGCAATTGATGGCTGCCGTGCGCGATCCGCGTGCCGCCGGCTTGCCGCGGCTGGTGCTGGGCGGCGGCAGCAATGTCGTGCTGACGGATGACTTCGCCGGTCTGGTGCTGCTGGTGGCGCTGCAAGGCCGCCGCGTCGTGCGCGAGGACCACGACGCATGGTACGTCGAGGCGGCCGCCGGCGAGCCGTGGCATGACTTTGTCGCATGGACTTTGGCGCAAGGGCTGCCTGGGTTGGAGAATCTCGCGCTGATCCCGGGGACGGTGGGGGCGGCGCCGATTCAGAATATCGGCGCGTATGGTCTGGAGATGTGCGAGCGGTTTGCGTCGCTGCGGGCGATTGAGCTGGAAACGGGCGCCGTAGTCGAGCTCGATGCCGACGCTTGCCGATTCGGTTACCGCGATAGTTTTTTCAAGCGGGAAGGGCGCGACCGTTTTGTGATTACTTCGGTCACTTTCCGTTTGCCGAAGGTGTGGCAGCCGCGCGCCGGGTATGCGGATATCGCGCGTGAACTGGCTGCGAGTGAGCATGCCAGTGCAGCGCCGAGTGCACAGGCGATTTTCGCCGCGGTCGTCGCGGTGCGGCGCGCCAAGCTGCCCGACCCGCTTCAGCTAGGGAACGCCGGGAGTTTCTTCAAGAATCCGGTCGTGGAGGCAACGCAGTTCGAGGCGCTGAAGCTTAAGGAGCCCGAGGTCGTGTCTTATCCGCAACCGGACGGCCGGGTGAAGCTCGCGGCGGGCTGGTTGATCGATCGATGTGGCTGGAAAGGCCGCGCGATGGGCGCCGCGGCCGTGCATGAGCGGCAGGCGCTGGTGCTGGTGAATCTCGGCGGAGCGAACGGAGCGGAGGTGTTGGCGCTCGCGAAGGCGGTTCAGCGGGATGTGCTGGCGCGGTTTGGGGTGGAGTTGGAGGCTGAGCCGGTTTGTTTGTGACGCGGCAGCCGCAAACGTTGGTCAATGGTGGTGCAGCGATTTGCGCAGGGGCGTTGGTACTCGCGCTCGCAGAAGCGGTTTGGAGCCGAACACGGAGCAGGTTCGTCGCGACAGGATAAGTGGGACGTTGCAATAGAAAAAGGCGCCAGGAGTTGTCTCCTGGCGCCTTTTTCGCATCTGCGCTTCGGTTCCGCCCGCGCCTCACGACGCCTAATTTCGCTTACGCGAAGTTAGGCTTGACCGAAACGCATGTCGTCAGCCGCGCTGACGACGCGCGTTTTCAGCAATCCGCATACGCAGCGCGTTCAGCTTGATGAACCCGCCAGCGTCGGCTTGATTGTAAGCACCGCCGTCGTCGTCGAACGTGGCGATGGTCTTGTCGAACAGCGTTTCCTTCGAATCGCGCGCGACAACCGACACACTGCCCTTGTACAGCTTCACACGCACCCAGCCGTTGACCTTTTCTTGCGTGTGGTCGATCAGCACCTGGATTGCGCGGCGCTCCGGGCTCCACCAGTAACCGTTGTAAATCAGCGCAGCGTAACGCGCCATCAGGTCGTCTTTCAGGTGGGCCACTTCGCGGTCGAGCGTGATCGACTCGATGCCGCGGTGCGCCTTCAGCATGATCGTGCCGCCCGGCGTTTCATAGCAGCCGCGCGACTTCATGCCGACGTAGCGGTTTTCCACCAGATCCAGACGGCCGATGCCGTGCTTTCCGCCCAAACGATTCAACTCGGTCAGCATTTCAGCCGCCGACAGACGCTTGCCGTTGATCGCGACCGGATCGCCGTGCTCGTACTCGATGTCGAGGTATTCAGCCTGGTCCGGCGCCTGTTCCGGCGACACCGTCCAACGCCACATATCGGCTTCGGCTTCGGCCTTCGGGTCTTCCAGGTGACGGCCTTCGAACGAGATGTGCAGCAGGTTCGCGTCCATCGAATACGGCGCGCCGCCTTGCTTGTGCTTCATTTCGATCGGAATGCCGGCCTTTTCGGCGTAGGCGAGCAGCTTTTCGCGCGAGAGCAGATCCCATTCGCGCCACGGTGCGATCACCTTGATGCCCGGTTCCAGCGCGTAGTACCCGAGTTCGAAGCGAACCTGGTCGTTGCCCTTGCCGGTTGCGCCGTGCGAGACCGCTTGCGCGCCGGTGGCGCGGGCGATTTCGATCTGACGCTTGGCGATCAGCGGGCGCGCGATCGACGTGCCCAGCAGATACTCGCCTTCATAGATCGTGTTGGCGCGGAACATCGGGAACACGTAGTCGCGCACGAATTCTTCGCGCAGGTCTTCAATGAAGATGTTTTCCTGCTTGATGCCGAGTTGCAGGGCTTTTTTGCGCGCCGGTTCCAGCTCTTCGCCCTGGCCGATGTCGGCCGTAAACGTGACGACTTCGGCGTCGTAGTTGTCCTGCAACCACTTCAGGATGACTGAGGTGTCGAGGCCGCCCGAATAGGCGAGCACGACTTTCTTGATATCGCTCATGGTGAACTCGTAGCTGGAGAAAGCTGGAAAACAAGGCGCGCCGGCGGTTCCGGAGCGCGGGAAACCACTATTTTGACACTAAACCGCCGCTTCCCTGCGTTTTTGGGGCAGTGCGGTGGGTGAGCCGGTTCCGTTTGCATTCGCGGACGCCGGCTCGATGCGTGGCGTTAAACGTGGATGCCTTGCCTCGTATTCAAGGCCCCGTCACGCTTCACGCAGGTGCTGTGTAGCAACTCGCTCAGTGATTGAGCTTGCCGAGCAGCAGATATTCCATTAACGCCTTTTGCACGTGCAGCCGATTTTCCGCTTCGTCCCACACAACGCTTTGCGGGCCGTCGATCACTTCCGCGCTGACTTCCTCGCCGCGGTGGGCCGGCAGGCAGTGCATGAACAGTGCATCAGAATTGGCGAGCGCCATCATATCGGCGTCTACGCACCAGTCCGCGAAGGCTTTCTTGCGGGCTTCGTTTTCGGCCTCGAAGCCCATGCTGGTCCATACGTCCGTGGTGACCAGATCGGCGCCCGTGCAGGCTTCGTTCGGGTCGTCGAATTCCTGATAGAACGGTGCGCTTTCAGCAGCGACCATGGCGTGGTCGAGCGTGTAGCCCGGCGGTGTGGACAGGCGCAGCTTGAAACCGAGAATCTGGGCGGCTTCGATCCACGTGTACAGCATGTTGTTCGCGTCGCCGACCCACGCGACCGTCTTGCCGCGAATCGGACCGCGATGCTCGAAGTACGTGAAGATGTCCGCCAACACCTGGCAAGGGTGATATTCGTTGGTCAACCCGTTGATCACCGGCACGCGCGAATTCTCGGCGAAGCGCTCGAGGATGTCCTGGCCGAACGTGCGGATCATGATGATGTCGACCATGCGCGAGATCACTTGCGCTGCGTCTTCGATCGGCTCGCCGCGGCCGAGCTGCGTGTCGCGCGTGCTCATGAAGACGGCGTGGCCGCCCAGCTGGAAGATGCCGGCTTCGAACGACAGGCGCGTGCGCGTGGAGTTTTTCTCGAAGATCATCGCCAGCGTGCGGTCGTGCAGCGGGTGGTAGGTCTCGTAGTTCTTGAATTTGCGTTTCAGAATGCGCGCGCGTTCCAGCACGTACTCGTAGTCTTCCAGCGAGAAATCCTTGAACTGCAGGTAGTGGCGAATTTTCTTGGCGGTCATGAAACAAATACGGCGGTCTCACCCGGCAGGATTGCCGGACGGCGCCGCCGTCGTTTGTGGTAACTCAATGCAGCATAAAGGATTTCGCCCCGTTTGACGAGTCGGCCAAAAGGCTGGGCAAGCTGTCTGAAAGCCTTTCGAAACCCTCAAACGAGGCTTGTGTGCGCTGCGGGAAAGGGTCCGCTGCGCTATAATCTGCCGGTTATCCCTAAGCTTGGCAGGCCGGTATTGAGCTTGCGGGACACGGCTTGCGCGCTCCGGAAAGTTTCCTCGTGGTGCGCCGTCATGATGAGCGCCGAGGCGGCTTGTGCGGCCCTTCGCGGTTTCTGGCGGCACCGCTCGCCATTCAGGCGTGGCCGATGTGTCAGGCATCCCAAAGCCGTTTTGCAGTCAGCTTTGCCGTCATCCCGCTGGGCAGTCACACAGGTATTCCTACATGGCCGAAGCAGCTCCAACCGAATATTTCATTCAAGGCATCACGTCGACCGGGAAAAAATTTCGGCCGAGTGATTGGTCGGAGCGGCTCGCAGGCGTAATGGCATGCTTCGGTCCCAGCCCGGGCGGCAAGGGACCGAACGCTTACCTGCAATACTCCTTGTACGTCCGGCCCACCATTATCGGTGGCCTCAAATGCGTGATTCTCGATTCGCGCTTGCGCGACATCGAGCCGATGGCCTTCGATTTCGTTCTCAACTTTGCGAAAGACAATGATCTCCTCGTGACTGAGGCGTGTGAGTTGCCTCCCGAGTACGCCACGCAGCAAGCCAGGAGCGCGCGCTAAGGAGCGGCGCTGCCGGTTGCCGCATTCAACAGCGGTTCTGGGTGACGGCGCAGTATTCACACTGTGCTGGAGGTAGCAGCAAAAATTCCACGTCGCCCGTTTCTTTGGAAGTATTCGCATTCGGCGCGCTTTGCGGTGGGATAGCCGGCTATGCGGATCGTTCGGCCGTTCAGCACTGGCACCGCATTCGCCGTGCCACTCAATTCCGCTTGACCGCGATTTACTCTTCGCGTTAATGGGGCGCCTGATTGCGTTACGGGTGTCGACCGTAACCACGCCGCCGACAGACATTCGGATGCCCCTCTCCTCAACATGATTCCCCTCAACCACCGGCATGGGTGACTGTCCGGATGGCCTTCAGGGCGATTGCATGAAGCTCATAGGCCCAGCAGGCTGGCTCGGTATTGATCGTTGGCACCGGCCTTGAGGCGGCGTATCTTCAGCCCGACCTTGGTTTTCGTATCGCGCTTGAGCAGGTTCATGGTGATGCGACGCAGGATCGCAAAGTTCTGCGCTGCATTTTCAACTCTCACGCGGCATTGATCTTCGCCAAAGGCCATGTCCAGCACCCAGTGCATGTTGTTTTCGATGCGCCAGTGAGAACGTACTGCATGAGCGATGCGGCAGGCGTCAGCGGGCAGGCTACTGATGTAATAGCGGCGCTGCGTCGAGGCGACCCCGGCGATTTCGCGCGTCGCCTCGACCATGACCACCGAGCGCAGTGCCGGCCAGCGCCCGTCCACCTTGCCGGGCCAGCGCGAGGAGATATCCTGGGCCACGCAACGCCGTGTCTCGATACGGCCGTGATCCTTGTCGATCTCGCGGTATTCGTCAAACGTGCCCGCGTGCAGTTCTGGGCAACGCTCCAATGAATCAAAGACGCCACGCACCAGGCGCGCAAGTGCCCGCTGGTTGTCCTTAACCGCCAGCACGTAGTCGGCCTGCGCCTCGATAATTTTCCCGGCAATGCGTTGCTGGCAACCCATCGCGTCGATCGTCACGATCGCACCCTTGAGCAGCAGCGCATCGAGCAACTCCGGAATTGCCGTGATCTCGTTGCTTTTGTCCGCCGTGCGCACCTGTCCCAGCGCCATACCCAGGCCACTGCCGTAGGCCGACACCAGGTGAAGCGCGCGCTCCTGGCCACGATGCGAGCCGCGCACGGTCTTGCCATCAATGGCCACCACCTGATCGACCAGTGCCGGGCACAGATGTGCAGTCCAGCGTATGAAGCAGGCTTCGAACTGCTGCGCGTCGAGCGCGGCAAATACGCGCCCAAATGTATCGTGCGACGGGATGCCGTTGACCAGCGGCAGGTAGCGTCGCAGCCACTCCAGCTTCGCCTCGGCCCACGTCTGGATCGCCACCCAGCTATCGGCGCCCGACAGGACTGCACACAGCGCCACCACCAGCATCTCAGTCGGATCATGGGCCGGCGTGCGGCTGCGCGGATCGCGCAAATCGCCAAACGCCTCTTCGATACTGAGCACGTCTTCCTGCATCGCTTTTCCCGGGCACAAAAGCTGGCGTAAACGCGCTTTCAACCGGGCTCACAAGCATTTCGCAACCCTCTGTAACGTTTCGTGCAATCGCCCTGGGATGGCCTTGCGCGCAATGCATTTTTCGGATTTGTCCGATAGAGGCGCCACTGATCGTAAATAAAATCAACAAATCAGTAAAAGGGTCGCAACCCAAGCGATCTATACAAGAGGAGATTCTGGCGATTTCCACACATATTCTTGTGTCGCAGAGTTTCTCAAGCCTATCTAGTTCGCTAATTGAGCGATTGAAAGTCCAGATTGTGTTTCAGAATGCAAGAGGATAAGAACTAACATCAACTCCGAGTCGGGATCAAGACACATCTATCCAGAAATAAAAGGTCTGTATATGCAAGCGGCGTGCGCAGGTGTTTGGTTTGTAAAAGACAGAATCAAAGAGAAGCTGGCATTTCCTGAACTTTGCAGCCTGATGGTATCGATGCCGCGTTTGTGGAGAATTTTATTGCCGGTGGCATTCTGTCTGGTTTCTGTGACATCTGAGGGGAAAGAAGCCATTAATGCGTTAAGGCATTTTAAGGGCTGTGACGTCTGCTCGGAGATGGTTGTTATCCCGGCTGGCGAATACATGATGGGCGCCAGGGAGGAGGACTTAGAGGGTGAAAAGAATTATGCATCGATGTACAGGGACGAAACGTCGCGTCATCCGGTGTCCGTTAAATCATTTGGCTTCGCGAAGTTCGATGTGACGAGGAAGCAATTTTCGATATTCTCAAACGAAACCGCATTTGATGGCAGGGGCTGCACAACTTATAACGGAAGATGGTGGGTGTTCGACTCCCACGCGGACTGGAAGAATCCTGGGTTCAGCCAGAGCGATGATGATCCGGTTGTCTGTGTTTCCTGGGCGGATGCTCAGAAATTTATCGTATGGTTGAATTCTAAAACACCCGATGGCAAGGCCGGAAAACATCGGTTGCCGACCGAGGCCAAGTGGGAATATGCCGCGCGCGCCGGCACGGTCGCCCGTACTTATTGGGGTGATAAGCGTTCAGAACAATGCGCGTATGAGAATACACGAGACGTGTCCGCACGAGATCTGGACCCCACTGCGCCATACGTAGATTGCAAGGACGGATACATAGAAACATCGCCGGTTGGATCATTCCGGCCGAACCCATGGGGCCTGTACGACATGCTTGGTAACGCCTATCAGTGGGTTTTCGATTGTTCGCAATTTACCTATTCAACTGATCCAGAAGATTTCCATTTTCCGGATTGTTCAATGAAGACAGCGCGGGGAGGCAGTTGGGCGACGATTCCCATCGGCGTTCGCGCGGCGAACCGAATTGCGTATAAGACAGAGACGCGTCGGAGCACTATTGGATTTCGACTTGCTGTTGATCTATCAAGGTAGTTGATCAAGTGGTGACCGTGAATGGAGTAACGGTAGTCTAAATCGAATGCGGACACTGTAGGACTGCAGTTTTTGGAAGAACTGGAATGAAAAAATATTTGATGTTTCATGCGCTTTGCCGCTTGAGAGTGTCGATGCCGGGCTTATGGAAAATTATTTTGCCAGTGGCATTCTGCCTGATTTCCGTGACATCTGAGGGGAAAGAAGCCCTTAATGCGTTGAAGCATTTTAAGGACTGTGACGTCTGCTCTGAGATGGTTGTTATTCCGGCTGGTGAATACATGATGGGCGCGAGGAAGGAAGACTTCGAGGGTGAAAAGAATTATGCATCGATGTACGAGGACGAAACTCCGCAGCATTCCGTGTCTGTCAAGTCATTTGGTATTGCTAAATTCGACGTGACGAGGAAACAGTTTTCGATTTTCGCAAAAGAGACCGAATTTGATGGTAGGGGATGTTCCGTTTATAACGGCGAGGGATGGTGGCCTAACTCCCGTGCGGACTGGAAAGATCCGGGGTTCAGCCAGAGTGATGATGATCCGGTTGTCTGTGTTTCATGGGCGGACGCGCAGAAGTTTATCGCGTGGCTGAATTCAAAATTGCCCGCTGGCAACGCTAGAAAATACCGGCTGCCGACCGAGGCCGAGTGGGAGTATGCGGCGCGTGCCGGTACGGTTACCCGTTCATATTGGGATGGTAAGCGTTCTGAGCAATGCGCATATGAAAATGCAAGAGATGTGTCCGCGCGAGATCTAGACCCAGCGGCCGCCTACGTAGATTGCGAAGACGGATACGTCGAAACTTCGCCGGTCGGATCGTTCAGGCCAAACCCATGGGGTTTGTACGACATGCTCGGCAACGCGTATCAGTGGGTTTCCGATTGTTTCCAATTTACCTACTCAAATGATCCAGAGGATTTTCATTTTCCGGATTGTTCAAAGAAGACAGCGCGAGGGGCCAGTTGGGCAACGATTCCGATTGGCGTTCGCTCATCCGTTCGACACGCATATAAGACCGAAACGCGTGATAGTGTTATCGGATTTCGACTTGCTGTTGATCTATCAAATTAATTTAACGAAAAGGTGAATAATGAGTGGAATAACGGTAATTGAAACTAATGTAAATGTGGCTTCATTCACCAAAGCGTGGGTTGATTTTGCAACCGCGGTTCGCGACTATGTTCATGGGGACGCGACACCGGAGAATGTTGAAGCGGCCACCATCGCGTTAGCGTCGGCGGCGACGGCACTTTCCGAGGTTCCTGGTTTCTCCGCCATTTCGGGAGTAGCCGGTCTTATAGCAGGGAAAATGGGGATCGATGCGGACAGGCGGGCATTGGACGATGCGACGTTCAGAAAGGACAGCATGGCGCAAGCGGCAGCTGTGGCCGGCTTGATAGCTGACGGTGCCGCAATTGGCGCGGGTGTCGCAGGCGTTGTCGCAGAGGTGGCTCCAACGACGGCACCTGCAATGCTTGTAATCGGAACTGCGGGCGGCGTTGTCGCATTGTTTGCGGGTACAGCGCAGAACACTATCGGAGGCGTGAACTGGCTGCAGAATTATCTCAACGCTTTAAGCCAGGCGCTAATAGATGGGGCGTTTAAACAAAGCGAAGAATTACAGATCATCCTGAGTGACATGCACGGCAACGCGGAGATCTTTGTACCCGGAAACGCTACCGACAGTTTTACTGGAAGCCTCGCTGGAGGGAGCAGCTTTCAGGTCGAGGAAAACGGTGTGGAAACTGGCCGCGTCATCCTCGATATGAGTGGTTCAAAGATTAATATAAAGATCACTGGCTCGAACATAGTCTCGAACGTCGACAATTTCCTGATCGATCTTGAAGATGGCGCAAGTGCTTCGATTAATGGCAAGGGAAATACCATTAACGTTGGAGCCGGCGCCGCGGTAACGTTCAACTTTGCCGATGACAATGTCATTCTGGACCGTGCAACCGGAAACGAAATTCACGTCGCGAACGGTACCATCACCACATGGGGGCAACGTGGCGTAATTTCCGGGGCCGCGACGGGCAGCGTGACTAGTTTTGACGACGGCTCGCAGGACGTGGTCGCGTACAACGCTGCGGGTGTGAAAACAGATAGATTGTCGATCATGAATGGCGGAACATCCGTGCACGAATTCTATGATGAGCAAACCGGGATCATGGCGGGGCTGCATTTGAACTTCGACGACGGCTCACGCAACGTTTGGAGATGGGATTCGGCCGGCCAGACGGAGCAGACCAGCTACGCGTCGGACGGATCGGGTCGCCAGTTCATCCAAGATTCCGAAGGAGGCCTTATAGCGATAAACGACATCCACGCTGATGGTTCCGTGGAGAATGTCTACCGCCCTCTTGCTTCAGTCCGGATGAGCGCGAGCGATAGGGTTGGAGTCGAAACTGAAATCAATCAGGGCACCGCAGTCATCGCGGATTTTCCCGGAGAGATTGGGATACCCGATCGAATGTATCTGCCCTAGGTGCTGCGGACCAGCGCGCAGCGCAACTGATCCAGGCGATGGCTGCTTATGCGCCAGAATCATCCGCACAGACGTCTCTCACCACGGCACCAGTGAATCCGGAGATTCAACTCGTGGCTTCCGGACATTAGTCAGCTCCCTCGCCTGCACATGTGCCGAGTAGTCCCACGTACGCGCGGGACTATGCATGTCTGTTGCAGTCTTCTGAAGGAAGGTCTGTTTGTCGCACCAAGCAAAAAAGCCCGCCGAAGCGAGCCTTTCTGTTGCAGCGGAAACAGGAGGTAGCCCACCGAAGCGGGCTGACCGAATTTACTGCGCTGCGGGTGCTTGCAGACCCTTGAGGGCTGCAGCCAGGCGGCTCTTGTTACGAGCTGCCTTGTTCTTGTGAACGATTTTCTTGTCGGCGATGATGTCGATGGTCTTCGACGATGCCTGGAAGATCTCGGCGGCCTTAGCCTTGTCGCCGGCTTCGATAGCCTTGCGGACAGCCTTGATAGCCGTGCGGAACTTCGAGCGCAGTGCCGAGTTGTGCGAGTTTGCCTTGGCGGCCTGGCGGGCGCGCTTGCGTGCTTGTGCGGAGTTAGCCATGACGGTTCCTTATCCTGTTCCTGTTTCCAGTACCTGACCTTCAAGTGGTGAGGTGCTGCTTTTAGATCGAACTCTTGGAAGCGATTGCCCAAGAGCGCAAAAGTGTCGAAATAATTCGAAAAATCGATCGGACTACGCGAAGGCGGGCCCGTGTTCCGGTGTTTTCCGAGGCTGGCGGTCTGCGCCTCAATACGGCTTGCATGCTGCTCGAGCTTGCGTACTGCGGCGCGCCTGAACCCCGTCCGAAAATTGAGCGAGCTTCGAAACCGGCGATTATAGCAACAAAATCAGGCACGTGGCAACGGGGAATCGCCAGTCCTGATGTGCCGGGTTGCCACGCAAGGTCCGGGATTCCGTGGGCCAACGGGGACGGGGAGGGCATGCCGCCGACTGCGCAACGGACGAACGGACGGCGGGCTCGGCACGCAAGGCGCGCGGCAAGCAACAAAAAACGGCCCGATCCGCACCTCCGAGCGAACGTCCGCGGCGCAAATCGGTCCGATTCGCGTTCCGGCTCGTCGTCCGCACCTGCGGCACCCGTATAATAAGCGCCCCATGAATCTATTCCGAGCCCTGCTGACGGTCAGCGGCTTCACGCTGCTGTCGCGCGTGACCGGACTGGCCCGCGAAACGCTGATCGCACGCGCGTTCGGCGCCAGTCAATACACTGACGCGTTTTACGTCGCCTTCCGCATTCCGAACCTGCTGCGCCGCATTTCCGCCGAGGGTGCCTTCTCGCAGGCCTTCGTGCCGATCCTCGCCGAGTTCAAGAACCAGCAAGGACACGACGCCACCAAGGCGCTCGTCGACGCCACGTCGACCGTGCTTGCCTGGGCGCTCGCGATTCTCTCGTTGATCGGCGTGGTGGGGGCGTCGGGCGTGGTGTTCATCGTCGCGTCAGGGCTTGCGCATGAAGGCCAGGCGTACGCGCTCGCGGTCACGATGACGCGCATCATGTTCCCGTACATCATTTTCATCTCGCTGACGTCGCTGGCGTCCGGCGTGCTGAATACGTACAAGAACTTTTCGCTGCCTGCCTTCGCCCCGGTCCTGCTGAACGTCGCTTTCATCGTCGCGGCGGTGTTCGTCGCGCCGCGCCTGCACACGCCGGTTTATGCCCTTGCCTGGGCGGTGATCGCTGGCGGCGTGCTGCAATTCATCGTGCAACTGCCCGGTCTGAAGAAGATCGATATGCTGCCGCGCATCGGTCTGAATCCGCTGAAGGCGCTCGCGCACCGCGGCGTCAAGCGGGTGCTGTCGAAGATGGTGCCGGCGATGTTCGCCGTGTCGGTCGCGCAGATCAGCCTGATCATCAACACCAACATCGCGTCGCGCATCGGCCCGGGTGCCGTCTCCTGGATCAACTACGCCGACCGGCTGATGGAGTTTCCGACCGCGCTGCTCGGCGTCGCGCTCGGCACGATCCTGCTGCCGAGCCTCTCGAAGGCGCACGTGGACGCCGATCCGCACGAGTATTCGTCGCTGCTCGACTGGGGGCTGCGCGTCACCTTCCTGCTGGCCGCACCGAGCGCCGTCGCGCTGTTCTTCTTCGCCCAGCCTCTCACCGCGACACTGTTTCACTACGGCAAGTTCGACGGCAACTCGGTGGTGATGGTCGGCCGCGCGCTGTCGGCCTACGGCATCGGCCTGATCGGTCTGATCCTCATCAAGATCCTCGCGCCCGGTTTTTACGCAAAGCAGGACATCAAGACGCCGGTGAAGATCGGCGTTGGCGTGCTGATCGTCACGCAGTTGAGCAACTACCTGTTCGTGCCGATTTTCGCGCATGCGGGTCTCACGCTTAGCGTCGGGCTCGGCGCGTGTGTCAACGCCTTGTTTCTGTTCCTTGGCTTGCGCAAGCGCGGCATCTATATGCCGTCGAGCGGCTGGCTGAAGTTTTTCGTACAGCTGTTCGGCGCCTGCCTGGTGCTGGCCGGCACGATGCATTGGCTCGCGATCAGCTTCGACTGGATCGGCATGCATAATCGGCCGGTCGACCGCATCGTGTTGCTGGGGGCGTGCCTCGTTCTGTTCGCCGCGCTATATTTCGGTATGCTTTGGCTGATGGGCTTCAAGTACGCGTATTTCAAAAGGCGAGTGAAGTGATCACGATGACGCGGGTTCTCGATTATTTCAGCACGCTGGTTGCCGAGGACGACAGCTTGCCGCTGACCGAGGCGGCGCTCTCGCTCGCGCAGGACGCTTATCCCGATCTCGATATGCAAGGCACGTTAGCCGAGATCGACGAGCTGGTCGTGCGCTTGCAGCGCCGCATGCCGGACGACGCCGACATCAGGCAGAAGGTCGGCATTCTGAACCGTTTCTTCTTCCGTGAGCTGGGTTTCGCCAGCAACCTCAACGATTATTACGACCCCGACAACAGCCATCTGAATGCGGTGCTCAAGCGGCGCCGCGGCATTCCGATTTCGCTGGCGGTGCTGTATCTGGAGATGGCCGAGCAGATCGGTATCCCGGCGCGCGGCGTGTCGTTTCCGGGCCACTTCCTGTTACGCGTGACAACACCGGATGGCGACGTGATGCTCGACCCGACCAGTGGGCATTCGCTGTCCGAATCGCAGATGGTGGACATGCTGGAGCCGTATGTGGCGTCGGCGGGCGAGTCGGTGAGCCGGGCGCTGCGCATGTTGCTGCAACCGGCCACGCGCCGCGAGATCATCGCTCGCATGCTGCGCAATCTGAAGTCGACTTATCTTCAGACAGAACGCTGGCAGCGTCTGCTGGCGGTGCAGCAGCGTCTCGTCATTCTGTTGCCGGAAAGTATCGAGGAGGTGCGCGATCGCGGTTTCGCCTATGCGCGGCTTGACTATCTGCGTCCGGCACTCGAGGACCTCGAACGATATCTCGGCGACCGGCCCGACGCGGAGGACGCGACGATGGTGGAGTCGCAGTTGCATGAACTGCGTCAACGCACCCAGTACGACGACCGCGACTAAGAACGCTTGCCGGCCGGCCGGTCAAACAAAACGCCTGCACGTGACTCATGTTGAGTCGCGTGCAGGCGTTTTTCATTGGCGCGGCCGCGTAAAGCGGCACGCAGGACACCTCGTTACTTCGGCTGCATCCGGATCGCGCCGTCCAGACGAATCACTTCGCCGTTGAGCATCGGATTGTCGAAGATCTGCTTGGCCAGCATCGCGTACTCTGCCGGTTTGCCGAGGCGCGGGGGGAACGGCACCATCGCGCCGAGCGCGTCCTGCACTTCCTGCGGCATGCCGAGCAGCATCGGCGTTTCGAAGATGCCCGGTGCGATCGTCATTACGCGGATCGCGTTGCGCGACAGGTCGCGCGCGATCGGCAGCGTCATGCCGACCACACCGCTCTTGGATGCCGCATAAGCGGCCTGGCCGATCTGGCCGTCATATGCTGCCACCGACGCCGTATTGATGATCACGCCACGCTCGCCATTCGTATTCGGTTCGTTCTTCGACATGGTTGCGGCGGCGAGCCGGATCATGTTGAAGGTGCCGATGAGATTGATGGAGATGGTGCGGGCAAACGACTCGAGCGGATGCGGACCGTCTTTGCCGACCGTCTTGATGGCGGGCGCAACGCCCGCGCAATTGACGAGGCCGCGCAGCGTGCCGAGCTTCGTGGCGGCTTCAACGGCTTGGGTGGCGTCGTCTTCGCGGCTCACGTCGCATTTGACGAACACGCCGCCCAGTTCCTTCGCGAGCGCCTCACCGGCATCCTGATTCAGATCGGCGAGCACCACCTTGCCGCCATTCTCGACGAGAAGGCGCGCTGTCGCCGCGCCGAGGCCCGATGCACCGCCGGTGATCAGGAATACGTTGTCACGAATCTCCATGTCTTCTCCTTTGCTTCAGTTCGGTAATGTCTCGATCGAATATTTTTTCGATGATCGATTGTAACGGCTGTGCTGCAATGCGGAAAGCGAAGTGGCGGGGGGCGCCGCCCGCATGGGGTCCTTGCCGGCGACTCATTGCACCGCCAAACTGATACGGATGGCTAATTAATGCTGGGCATGGCGGGCCACGGAGATCGTGGGAGCGCGCATGCCACGCCGCGCGCAATAAAAAACCCGCCGGCATGGGCGGGTTTTTCAACCGACAACCGACAACGGGCGACGCGAGATTACTTCAACGCATCGAACGCGCGGTTGCGAATTTCGTCGACTGTGCCGAGGCCCGAGATGCGGCGATATTCCGGCGCCTTCAGCGGACTCGACGGGTCGCCGTTTTGCGCCCAGTTGTTGTAATACTCGATCAGCGGCTTGGTTTGCGCAACGTACACGTCGAGGCGCTTCTTGACCGTTTCTTCCTTGTCGTCGTCGCGCTGGATCAGCGGTTCGCCCGTCACGTCATCCACACCTTCAACCTTCGGCGGGTTGAACTTGACGTGGTACGTACGGCCCGACGCCGCGTGCGAGCGGCGGCCGCTCATACGCACGATGATCTCGTCGAACGGCACGTCGATTTCCAGCACGTAATCGATCGCGACGCCCGCCTGTTTCATGGCTTCGGCTTGCGGAATGGTGCGCGGAAAACCGTCGAACAGATAACCGTTCGCGCAATCCGGCTGCTGCAGGCGTTCCCTCACCAGGTTGATGATCAACTCGTCCGTGACCAGTTCACCGGCATCCATGAAGCGCTTGGCTTCAAGGCCGAGCGGCGTGCCTGCCTTAACGGCCGCACGCAGCATGTCACCGGTGGAAATTTGCGGAATGCCGAACTTTTCCTTGATGAAGTTTGCCTGAGTGCCCTTACCCGCGCCCGGCGCACCCAAAAGGATCAAACGCATGTGATATCTCCAGATCTATGTGAATTCTTTGGTGGCGCTGCAGCCATCCCACGATTCGTCGAGGGACCCGCGTCGGCTGCCGTTTCGAGTCTCGCGCTGCACGTCGACAACGACGGCGCTGCAAGGCGACAACGGGGCGACCGGGGCAAACCCTGACTCTCGCATTTAACGGGAGGCGCGCACAACCGTCCGATTATGCCATGGGTTTTTAAGCTCAAGCCCCGAATAAAGCCTGCACGCGCGCGAGATCGGCGGGCGTGTCGACGCCGGGCAGCGGCGCATTCTGTGTGACGAGCACCGCGATTCGCTCGCCGTGCCACATCGCGCGCAATTGTTCGAGCGCTTCGACCTGCTCGATCGGCGAGATCGCGAGGCTCGGATATGTGCGCAGGAATTGGGCACGATACGCGTACAGGCCGATATGCCGATGGACGACCGCGAGGGCCGGCGGCGCGGGCATCGAGGCCACGTCGGGCCAATGCGGCTGATACGCGTCGCGTGCCCATGGAATCGGCGCGCGCGAGAAGTACAGTGCGACGCCGCGCGCGTCGAGCACGACCTTGACGATGTTCGGATTGAAAATTTCCGCGGGGTCGGTGATCGGATGCGCGGCGGTGGCGATCGCGCAGCCGTGGCTCGAAGCCAGGTGCGACGCCACGCCGCACACGAGCACCGGGTCGATCAGCGGCTCGTCGCCCTGTACGTTCACCACGATCGTCTCGTCGCTCCAGCCGAACTGCGCCGCCACTTCCGCGAGACGGTCGGTGCCCGACGGATGATCGGCACGCGTCAGCACGGCTTCGAAGCCGTGCTCGCGGGCTACGTCCAGCACCGCTTGCGCGTCGGAGGCGATCAGCACCTGCTGCGCGCCCGATTCGCGTGCGCGTTCGGCGACCCGCACCACCATCGGCTTGCCGCCGATATCGGCGAGCGGCTTGTTGGGCAGACGCGTCGAGGCGAGCCGGGCCGGCACGACGGCGATGAACGGAGGAGTGGTGGCGTTAGCGTTGGTCATCGGAAGGACGAGCGGCGATGAAACCGGAAGAAAGCGCTCGCAAGTGCAGTGCGGGCGCTGATGGGGAAGATGGCAAACAACACGGCAAATGCGGAAATTGCGGATCAGGCACGCGCGGCGCGTTGAATGGTCTCGCACCGCACCCGCCCCGCGTCGGGCAAAAGCTGACTCAGGCAACAGAGCCCGGATTCAGATCGACCGGCGTGCCTTCCACGGTCTGCCGCGCTTCGTCGACCAGCATCACGGGAATGCCGTCGCGGATCGGATAGGCAAGCTTGTCCGCATGGCAGATCAGCTCCTGCGCGGAACGGTCGTAGCTGAGCGGGCCCTTGCAGATCGGGCAGACGAGAATTTCAAGCAGGCGAGCGTCCACGGACTTTCTCCACAACTAATGCAATGAGGCGATGATCGAGCGCGGCTTCGACAGGGACAACCCAGATGCGCGCGTCGTGCCAGGACCCTAATTTTACCGCATCCTTTTCGGTTATCAGGATGGCGTCCGCGTCGACGTCCGCAAAAGGATTGCGCTCGAACGCGTAGTGATCCGGCAACGCACGGGTGGCGGGCGTGAGGCCGGCCGCGCGCAGCGTCGCGAAAAAACGCTCCGGCGCGCCGATGCCGGCCGCGGCCAGCACGCGATCGCCGCTGAATTGCGCGAGCGGGCGGCGCAGACCGGGGTTGTCAAGATGCCAGGTGTCGGCGGGCGCGAGTTGCAGCTCGAACGTGTTCGGCCAGGGGGGGAGCGTGCGGGCGTAAGGATCGTTGATCAGCGTCGCATCGCGGCGGCGCGATAGCGGCTCGCGCAGCGGACCGGCCGGCAGCAGAAAACCGTTGCCGCCGAGCCGATGATCGAAGACCACCAGTTCGGCGTCGCGCTCGAGGCGGTAGTGCTGCAAGCCGTCGTCGCTAACGATCACGTCGACTTCGCGATGTGCGGCGCACAGCGCCTGCGCGGCCGCGACGCGATCCGGGCAGACCCACACGGGTGCGCCGGTGCGGCGCGCGATCAGCAGCGGTTCGTCGCCGCCGACGTTCGCCGCCGACGTTGCGAGGACCGGCGTCGGTCCCTTGACGCGCGCGCCATAGCCACGCGACACCACGCCGGGCTTAAAGCCGGCGGCGCGCAATGCTTCGACCAGCGCGATGACGGTCGGCGTCTTGCCGGTGCCGCCGACGGTCACGTTGC
Organism: Paraburkholderia sp. GAS348; assembly: GCF_050434205.1. NCBI lineage: Bacteria > Pseudomonadati > Pseudomonadota > Betaproteobacteria > Burkholderiales > Burkholderiaceae > Paraburkholderia > Paraburkholderia sp. GAS348. The sequence goes on along the minus strand of NZ_JBNPVT010000004.1, from coordinate 508,573 downwards.
CGACCACCACCACTGGCACGCCGATGCGCACGGATTTCAGCCAGCCGAACGAGAAAGCGGCGCGGCGCGCGGCGGCAATCGCGCCGAACACACACGCGAAGGGCGTCATCGCCCACGCAAACGGGCCACGCTGTTGCCACTCGCGTGCAAGGCGTGCTTCGAGACGGTCGTTCAGTTCGCTCATCGGCGAGCCGCAAGGACAGGCGATGCGCCGCACGCCCGAAGGGGCTGGGACGGCGGCGCGGAAGCGCCAGGTGCGATACGCGGGACAGGCATCAACGCAGTTCTCCGGGCAATCGAAAAGGTGAAGCGAAAAGGTGAAGCGGCGGCATCCGATGCGCTCGCGCAGCGTGCCTGTCAGTGTGCCGCAATGGCGCGCGCTGCGGGGCGTTCGGCGCGCTGCCGAACTCGCCACTCTAGCGCGCGTGCGTCCCGCCCGGCAAGTCGCTTGCCTCGGGCGGCGCGGCGGGCCGCTCCGTAAAACGATGCCCACAGCCTGTGGATAACTTTGTGGAGAACCTGCCCGTCGATGGGCTGAGAGGGCCGCGCCGAGCGCTCCGTATCGGCAATCGTTCTCTTTAATGAGATGCAAATCCCATATAAATCAATAACATGATTCCAATTCGCACGGTCTGGCGGGCGATCTGGCGGCATTCGTCTGACGGCTCACGACATGTGGACACTTTTAACAATTCGTCTGCCGCGCTAGACGCCGATGGCCACTCGGTCTATCGTCTGTCCGGCCAGTCACAGATATTCCTCGCATGAATCCCGAAAGCCCTTTTTCTTCGTCGGCTACGCCCGGCGGTGAAGTTGTCGTCCCCGTTTCCGCGCTCAACCGTGCGATTGGCACGATGCTCGAACGCTCATTTCCGCTCGTCTGGGTGGCGGGGGAAGTGTCGAACTTCACGCGTGCCGCGAGCGGCCACTGGTATTTCTCGATCAAGGACGCTCAGGCGCAGATGCGCTGCGTGATGTTCCGCGGTCGCGCGCAATACGCCGAGTTCACGCCGCGCGAAGGCGACCGCATCGAAGTGCGCGCGCTGGTGACGATGTACGAGCCGCGCGGCGAGCTGCAACTGAATGTGGAAGCGGTGCGCCGCACGGGGCAGGGGCGTCTTTACGAAGCTTTTCTCAAGCTGAAGGCCCAACTCGAAGCCGAGGGCCTTTTTGCCGCCGAACGCAAACGTGCTTTGCCGGCCCATCCGCGCGCGATCGGCATTGTGACATCGCTCCACGCCGCTGCATTGCGAGACGTCCTGACCACCTTATCGCGTCGCGCGCCGCATATTCCTGTGATCATCTATCCGGCGCCGGTGCAGGGCGTGGGCGCCAGCGCCAGGGTGGCCGCGATGGTCGACGCGGCCAACGTCCGGCGCGAAGTCGATGTGTTGATCGTGTGCCGCGGCGGTGGCTCGATTGAAGACCTGTGGGCGTTCAACGAAGAAGTGCTTGCGCGCGCGATCGCTGAAAGCGCGATCCCGGTGGTGAGCGGCGTGGGCCACGAAACCGATTTCACGATCGCCGATTTTGCCGCCGACGTGCGCGCACCGACGCCCACTGGCGCCGCCGAACTCGTCAGCCCGCAGCGCGTGCTGTTGCTGCGCGAGCTCGATCATCGCCATGCGACGCTCGCCCGCGGTTTTGGCCGCATGATGGAGCGGCGCGCCCAACAACTCGACTGGCTCGCGCGCCGGCTCGTGTCGCCGGCTGAGCGGCTCGCGCGGCAGCGCACGCATCTGCAGCAATTGAGCGTGCGGCTGGCATCGGCGGGCGCGCGTCCCGTGCGCGACGCCCGAGCGCGGTTTTCTCTGCTGCAGATGCGTTGGCAGCGCTGGCGCCCTGATCTCGCCGCGTATGAGGCGAAGCTCGGCAACCTCTCGCAGCGTCTGGACGCTGCATTGTTGCGCCAGCATGAACGTCAGTCCACGCGTATCGACACGCTAGCCGCGCGGCTCGAAGTACTGAGTCCACAGCGCACGCTGGAACGCGGCTATGCCGCCGTGCTCGATGCACAGAGCGGCCGCGCCGTGCGTGCGCCGTCATCGCTGAAACCAGGGCGGCGCCTTACGGTGCATCTCGCCGAAGGGGCCGCGGACATTGCTCTCGCGGATGTGCAACCGCGCCTGACGGACGGTTTCTGACACTTCGCCGACAGCAGCGCCAAGGCGTGCTTTTGACCTTCGCATGGGGCAGGCACAACCCGTGCGAAAGCACTAATTACGCTATGTGTGCGGCATGTTCGCCGATGCCGGGCATAAAGTCCGTTGGTTTGCGGGGTTATTCCAACTCGCCTACAATCCAGTGCTCAATAGCGTTATCCGCAGACTCCCCCACAACAGATACAGACAGAAGGAAAGCACCATGGAACATACGCTCCCGCCGCTGCCGTTTGCAAAAAACGCACTCGTTCCAAACATGTCGGAAGAGACGCTCGAGTATCACTACGGCAAGCACCACCAGACCTATGTGACTAACCTGAACAATCTGATCAAGGGCACGGAGTTCGAGAACCTGTCGCTCGAAGAGATCGTCAAGAAGGCATCGGGCGGTATCTTCAACAATGCTGCTCAAGTGTGGAACCACACGTTCTTCTGGAACAGCCTGTCGCCGCAAGGTGGCGGTGCACCGACCGGCGCACTGGCCGACGCGATCAACGCCAAGTGGGGTTCGTTCGACAAGTTCAAGGAAGAATTCGCCAAGACGGCAGTCGGCACGTTCGGCTCGGGCTGGGCATGGCTGGTGAAGAAGGCCGACGGTTCGCTCGACCTCGTGTCGACGAGCAACGCCGCTACGCCGCTGACCACGGACGCGAAGGCGCTGCTGACGATCGACGTGTGGGAACACGCGTACTACATCGACTATCGCAATGCGCGTCCGAAGTTCGTTGAAGCGTACTGGAACATCGTCAACTGGGAATTCGCGTCGAAGAACTTCGCGTGAGATTGCTGTGTTCCGTGACAATATAGTTTGGAAAGCGCAATAAAGATTGGAAAATCCGAACTAGGCAATGCAATAAAGTCTGGAAACGGTAGTGAGAATGAAAGCCCTCCCGAGTGAGGGCTTTCTGCTTTCTGGTGTCTTGGCGAGCGACAAGGTTGTCTGTTGAGCGTGATCCGGTTTTCATGTGTGCACCTCCAAAGCAGTTGGCGCCCACGTCATTGGGCTCATACAACAATTCAGGTAGTTGCTCGGGCTGTCCGACACTCATCGGAGCCTACAGGCCCGGACCCTTGCGAACCGATGTGATTTGATATGAGCGACGAGATTTCCCGCAGATGGTCGTCCGCGATTCGGCCATTGCTGCCATTCGAGTATCGGCGTTCGTCAGGCGGCTACGGATCACTTTCCGGTCATTCGCATGTCGGCGGATGCGAATGACCGGTCGCACCGCAAGCGGATACGTACTTGCGACCCATAGGAGCCGGTTGAGAGAAAACGGCGAACGTCCGCATGTAATTGCTGACAGGACGTCCGCAAGTAACGTGCCGATACCTTGGTTGTTCGCGCCGGTCGCGGTACCTGAGGTGTAGAGCCAGGATGCGGCCCTGTCACCTACCGGATCTCACGAAATCAAGCGGGTAAGCTCTTCGTGGAGTTCCTTTGAGAGCGACACGCCGTGCTCAATGCTGCGCTGTCGTGCATCGAATCGTCGCTGGGAGGGCAGGCGCGCGCCCTGACCCACGATTCCTTCAAACAGAGTCTCAGCGCGCTGCAGGTTCTCCGTAGAGTCCGCGCCAGCGAAGACTGCAGGGTCGAAAGCGATGACGATTTCACCGTGACAAGGGGCCGCTCCTACGCCTTCGTCAAAAGCCAGCGACTCCGGGCTGAGCATATCGCTGATCAACGGGCCAGCCAGCAATTCAACCATCGCTGAAAGCGCGGAACCCTTATAGCCTCCGAATGTAAGCATGGCCCCCCTTAATGCTTTATCGGGGTCATCGGTGGCTTGACCGTTTTCGTCGATCGCCCAGTCGCTCGGAATCCTGGAGCCGGACCGCTTGTGCAGCTCGATGTCGCCACGGGCGATTCTGCTTGTAGCCATGTCGAACACAAATGGAAAGGGGCCTGGACGTGGCCAGGCGAACGCGATCGGGTTGGTTCCAAATAGCGGCTTGTTTCCGCCAGCAGGTGCTACACAGCTATGGGTAGGCGTCATGGCTAGTGCCACTACGCCTTCAGCCGCAATTGCCTCAACCTCCGGCCACAAAGCGCTGAAGTGGAAGCAGTTGTTGATCGCCAGAGCCGCGATACCGGATTTCTTCGCCTTCTCAACAAGTACCCGACTCCCCAATTCAAAAGCAAGCGGAGAGAATCCGAAGCGGGCGTCGACTTTAACAAGCGAAGGCGAGACATCCTTTATCTGCGGCTCGGCATCCGCGTTGATTTTGCCGGTTTTCAGCGTCTTTACACACCCGATAAGGCGCCATACACCGTGCGAGTGACAATCGTCCCGTTGGCCCGCGACGAGGACCTTCGCCATCGCGTCCGATTGACGTGCGCTGAGCCCATTAGATGTCAATACGTCAAAGGCCAACTTGTGCAGGTGATCAAGTGAAAGAACTATATCTGCCATGTCTTCTGAAGTCCGTCGTTTAGGAGTAGCCGCGCGGCCACGCGCGTTCGATTTGCCCCCTGCGTCTGGTGCTGCTCATCAGGGGCATCGCTGCTGCGATCTCTTTGCCGACGACAATAGAGGATTCGCAGCCAGCTAATGAATCACGCCGGCGCTACCTGGGCGCAATATCCCGTCGAACTCGCTTGATATGCTGCTCCACGTAGAACGCTGCCGCGTCTGCATCGCCACTCACAATTGATTCGTAAATAAGTCGATGTTCGGATGCATACAGGCGTATCCGTAAGGGATCGAATATCCCGTCGTCTTTTAGCCTTTTCCACAATGGTTGATCCATCGTTTTCGCCACTTCGTCTGCGATCTTGACGAGCAAAGCGTCACCGGTCATTACCGCCAGTTGGCGATGGAACATTCTGTCGCTGTTATTCCAAAGCGCACGCTGCTCAGGATTGGAGATATCCTGGATCGTCTCCATCTCAGCAAGGTATTGCTCAGCCAGGCGATCGCGCTTGCCCCGTGCGGCGGCTCGACGTGCGATTGCTGGCTCGAGGATGAATCGTGTTTCGAGCGTTCCCGTTGGGCTGAAATCCGGCTCCGCATTCTGAGCTCCATGATTGCCGTCGCCGTTGAGTAAGTGCTCAGAGGCCGCAGACGAGACGTAGGTACCAGAATTCCGTTTCGTCACAACGAGGCCTTCATTTTGAAGTGCCCCTATTGCCTCTCGAACCGCAGGCCGACCGACTCCATAGAGCGCCGCAAGTTCGCGTTCCGATGGCAGTCGTGACTCGGCCGAGAACCGTCCCGTGCGGATCTCCTCCTTGATCTTCTCCTCGACCTGCTCATAAATCTGCAGTGGTCTGAAATTCGATTCGAGATCCTGCCGTGTCGTACCCATCTCACTTCCTTTCATTTCCTGACGCCCGATGCGGAGGGATTCTCCTGCCGTTGACGAATCATTATCATACGTCGGCAACATGATGCCACCTCCCGGTTCGACCGCCCGATTCGACCGCCCGATTCGACCGCGCATGAAGTGTTCCACATGGCTCGTACAAGGCAAAAAAGCGCGGCTGCATCCCATTTCAGAATGCGCCGCGAAGGCTCCAAGGAGATGGGTCAAAAGATGTCACGTCAGCGTGGCAGTTGCCCTGGAAGCAGCGCCTGGAATCTGCACCCTCTACCGCACCAGGAATCCGTAGGTCAAAGGGTCGCGTTCGTCGATCAACCACGTCCCGTAGCCGCAGATGAACGCGTTCCCTTCGATCTCGGGAATCACCGCATCGAACTCACCGCATTTCGTCTCACTCAGCACGCGGCCCTTGAAAATCGTTCCGATGATCGACTCATTCACGAGCGTTCCATCCGAGGGTAGGGTGCCGCGCTGGTAGAGCTGGGCGACGCGCCCTGCGGTGCCGGACCCTGTTGGCGATCGGTCAACCTCGCGATCGGCGAAGATGCAGCAGTTCGCCTGAGTCGATCCCGGATGACGGGGTGCATTCGAAATGATCGTGCCGTAGAGCCCTCTGATTTCCGGAATCTCTGGATGAACGATGTCAAACGCTGCATTAGTCGCCTGTGTGATCTCGTCGCCGAACTGCTTCAGTCGATCAACGTTGCTTTCGCCTACCGCCATATCGTACTGCGCACCATCGACGTAGAAATAGAACGCGCCTCCGTAAGCGATATCACCTGACACGGGGCCGAACGTCGGCGTATTGACGATGACGTCCTTTTTCCAGACGAATGACGGCACATTCACGAAACGCACATTCCCTGCATTTTCGCCGTCCCACTGGACGAAAGCCTCGAGGAATCCGCAAGGCGCGTCGATGCCCACGCGCGTTTCCGGCGACGTGCGCTCAATCCACCCCAGTTCAACCGCCGCGGTGGCCAGCGCGATGGTCCCGTGACCACAATGGGGACTGTAGTCTTTATTCTGCGTAAAGATGATGCCGAAATCCGCACCTTCGGTGACCGGCTCAGTGAGGAAGCCTCCGTACATATCGGCATGGCCTCGAGGTTCCAGCATCATGGCGCTCCGTAACTCATCCGCATGCTTCTGGATCCACTCCCGCCGCTCCACGATGGTTTTCCCCGCTAGGCGCGGGAAACCATTGGTGATGATGCGAAACGGCTCACCACCGGTGTGCATTTCAATCGTGTTAAGTGTCCTGTTTATTCGCATAGATACTCCGTCTTGCTTACTATTTTCGTTGAAACCTCAGTTGCCGTAAGTTACGACAGCGCCATCCTTGAATGTGTACACGGTCGTCGCCGAGCTTTTCAGATCATGATGTGCGTCGAACGAATACTCGCCGGCCACGCCGGTGTAGGCGGACTTGGTGAGTTGCGCACCAATTTTGGCGCGGTCGGATGTTGTGCCAGCCTTCACCATCGCGTCGGCCAACAGCTTCATGCCGTCGTAATAACTCACGCCATACACCTGCGTATCGACGTTGAAGGTCGTCTTGTACTTTTTCAGAAACGCGCTACCTGCTGGTGTCTTGTCCAGCGAGACCCCACCTTGTGAACAATACGCATTCGTCGCTGCGGGACCTGCAATTTTGGCCATATCAGACGTACAGATTCCGTCGCCGCCCAGCAGCTTCGCCCGCAATCCGAGCTGACGCATCTGTTTGACAAGCGGGCCGCTTTGCGACGCGTAACCACCGTAGAAGATGACATCGGGATTCGTCGCCTTGATCTGAGAGAGAACGCCCTTGAAATCGACCGCCTGACCATTCGTGTATTGCTGGTCGATAATCTTCAGCCCGCGTGCCTTGGCCACGCTCATGAACTCCTCCGCCACGCCCTGTCCGTAGGCCGACCGGTCGTCCATGACTGCCGCTGTTTTCGCTTTAAGCGTATCGATGGCGAAATTAGCCATCGCTCCGCCGAGTTGCCCGTCACTGGCGCCGATACGAAAGACTTCGGTGAAACCTTGAAGAGTCAGCGCCGGGTTCGACGCAACCGAAAGCATCGGGATGCCGGCGTTCTGGTAGAGCCGCGAGGCCGGGATGGCCACTCCAGAATTGTATGGGCCAAGAACGGCAGTCACCTTGGCGTCGACCAGCTTCTGCGCGACCTGCACTCCAATCCGAGGATCCGCCTGGTCATCTTGAGAGACCAATTTGAATGTTACGTTTTTACCGGCAATCATCGTTCCGGCGCTATTTAGTTCGTCAACCGCCATGCGTGCACCATTTTCGTTGTCTTTCCCTTCCGACGCTTGGGGACCGGTCAACGGCCCAGAAACGCCAACAAGAACAACCTCTTGAGCGCTCGCGCTGCCGAAGGCGAGAAGTGCAGCAACCGCCATTACCGAAGACACCAATTTTCTCATCGCACACCCCCAGTGGTTAAAGTACACTGGACTCGATAGTGACCACTTTTGGTTCTATTTGCAACCATTGAAAAATAAAACCTCACAGGGGTTTCCCCTGGCCGTAAGCGGTCGCAGAGCAGCGCCTGGGACCACGACCAAGAATGATTGATCATTTGACTATGACTACTTCCAACTCCCAAACTCCCGCGATCATCGGCTATGTAACCCCGTGGAGCGCACACGCTGGTCAGGAACTGACGTTCAAAATCAGTTCGCGCGGCGGTCGCGCTTTTATGGCGACCGTTGAGCGCATAGATTGTTGTGACCCAAACCCGAACGGGCCCGGGATGAAGCTGGTCCCGATCGATGTCCAGCTGGAAAGCACCTACCCGGGACAGGAGCAGCCAGTGTTTCCCGGCTCCTGCGCTTACGGCGCAATGCCGCTTCTGGAGGACATTCAGCGCGTCAAGCTCGACCTGACGGTTCAGCCCACGCTTGAGGACGCCTCCCTTCAAACATTGGTCGCTCTTCAGAACCACGATGGGAAGCATGGTGTAGCGATTGCTCTCAATTGCGGCGAACTCGTTTTCCAGAGCCTCGCGACAGGGGAACAGATCGCCACAGGCATAGCTGTCGCCGCCGATCTGTGGACAAATTTGCACATATCGTTCGATCGTGGCGGCCGCATTCAGGCAATCAGCTCAGGTACAAACTCGCGCGAAGAGGCATTCAGAAACGTGGTGGAATTTGACGCACCGTTCTCCGTTATCGCGCTCGGCGCTACAACCGTGTGTTTTGCGGCTATATGGAAAGGACACCCGGAGGATGCTTTCAACGGCTTCATCGAAAGCCCGGAATTGCGCGCGGCCACCAGCGACGCAAGCGGCGATCGGCACGAGGGCACCCTGTTGGCGCATTGGGACTTCACGCCAACGCTCGCTCACACGAGCGTACCGAACTGGCTTGATAGCGACGCGCCATTGACGCTTGTGAACGCACCAATGAGGGCAGTTCGGTCGTCGCGGTGGAGCGGACAGGAGATGGACTGGAAGCATGCGCCAGAGGAATACGCCGCGATCCGGTTCCACTCTGATGACCTGTCGGACTGTGGCTGGCAAACGTCGGTACATCTGAAGATTCCGGCCGACATGGCATCGGGTGTCTATGGATTGCGCGTGGACAATGGAGAAGGAGCCGACACAATCCCGTTTTACGTCACGGTTGCGTCGGAGGGAAAACATGCGCGTATCGCGTTCCTCGCGCCCACACTGACTTACCTCGCCTACGCCAACAACGCCCGAGGAAATTTTTCGGGGGCGCTTGCTGCTCGCGTGGAAGCATGGGGGGCGTATCCCCACAACCCGGACGTCGTAACCTCATTTGGCACATCAACGTACAACTATCACAGCGATGGTTCAGGTATAAGCCTCTCCTCCCGCTTGCGTCCGATTCTCACCATGCGTCCAGGCTATCTGACGTTCCTTGACGAGCATGGATCGGGCCTGCGCCACTTTTCCGCAGACTCTCATCTGACCAACTGGTTAAGGGAAAAGGGGTTTGAATTTGACGTCGTTACCGACGAGGATCTTGATAAGCGAGGCGTGGACGCGTTGAAGCACTACGACGTTGTCCTAACCGGATCGCACCCGGAATACCATACACGCCGAATGCTGGGCGCGCTCCTGGCCTACCGGTCCGCGGGCGGAAGCCTGATGTATCTTGGAGGAAACGGGTTCTACTGGAAGATCGGGCGCACCGCATCGGCGCCACATCTGCTTGAAATTCGTCGAGCCGAGGCCGGCATGCGGGTATGGGAAAGTCAGCCGGGTGAGTACTATAACCAGCTGGACGGCGAGTACGGGGGTATGTGGCGTCGAAACGGATTGCCGCCGCAAAAAGTTGCGGGAGTCGGATTTACAGCGGAGGGAGATTTTCGGGGCACATTCTATCGCCGCACACCTGCCTCCTTTGCCACCGAATATGCCTGGCTGTTCATGGGGGTTAAAGCGGGCGCGGGAGAACTGTTTGGAAACTTCGGCTTGTCTGGCGGCGGCGCTGCGGGCTTCGAAATTGATCAAACTGCGACCGACCTCGGTACGCCCGCCTATGTGAGTGTGGTCGCGTACTCCGACAATCACGACGCCAGTTTCGTGACCGTTCCCGAGGAGCTTCTCTTCAATCGAATGGTCGGCAAACCTAGAGTGCACAGCGGTATTCGAGCCCACATGATCTGCGGCTTCGGCCCGAACGGCGGCGGACTATTCGCAGTCGGCTCTATCTCGTTTCTCGGAAGTCTTTACAACGCCAGTTACGACAACGACGTCTCGCAAATCGTCGAGAACTGCTTGCGCCGCTTTCTAGCCGTTTCCCACACCTCCCGCAAGTTGCCCGTATAGCAAGTTTGATCGGAGGCGGGGTCAGCAAAGAAGCCGATCGGTGACAAGGGCGCGCACAAAGTTTGAGGGTCATCGATTCATAGACAGCGCAGCTAGCGTGCAATGGGAAGCACGCTACGCGCCCGGATTGGCTGTCTTGCGCCGAACTTCAGACATCCAGGCATCGGTCGCGAAGGTCACTAAATGGCCGGTTGCACGCGTCAGACGTGCGCACAGATGGAAAGCGGCCTTCAGCGATGAGCACAAAATCAGACTCCGATGAACCAATTGGAGTCTGACATGGAAGCCAAACAAACTCGGGAGCCGTGGAACAGAGGCAAGCTAGTCGGGCAAAAGCCACCGCTGAAGCTGAAAGACATCTGGGCAATACGAATTTATCTCCAGAATGCAGCCGCCGCTAAAGTTAGGAAATTGACTTTCGTAATGCTTTCGATCGCTACATCCTGAGCAACAAACTCAATGTATAGTGCTTTTGAGAGCAGAATGACTAGTTTTATATTGCAATTTGTTATATGGGTTGCGTTTGACAAGATCGGCGCCAAAAAAGTGAGCGTGACCGTTCCATCCTTTGGAGCGCTCGCTTCCGATCTTTTTTGTCACGGGACACATGCTGGCTGCAGCGTGACAAGATGATTCGGATTTCCAACAAAATTGAAAATCCGAACCGATCGCTGCAATGAAGTCTGGAAACTGTAGTAAAACAGCAAGCCCTCCTTGGCGAGGGCTTGCTGTTTTTTAGTCGGCCGATTTTGGCGACGCCAGACGCCGGATCCGTGTGCACAATCTTTGTCGCTTCGGCAGCCAGATCGCGCGACGCTTGAGGGAGCCAGTTTAGGCCGCAAGGCGTGAAATCAGATTGCCGCTTCGCTTACAAGCGTTACCCGATATAACGCCGGGGGGCGACGATCGAGGCGCCATTCCTGCGAGGCGGTGCGCGAGGCGGTGCGCGGGCCGCGGCGCGAATGTAAGCGAAAAACTTTCTGTAACGATCCTGTAACCAAGAGCGATACTGATTGGCCTAACGTTTGAATTCCAATGTCTCTGAAGCGTACCAACATGATCTCCAGCACCAAGTCGATAAGCATCGCCATACCTGCCGCCGCCGTTGCGCTCGCGCTCGGCGGTTGCGCGGTGATGCCGCCGAGCGGCCCGAGTGTGGTGGCACTGCCGCGCAGCGGCGAGCCGCTCGGTCAGTTCCAGCAGGACGACTATGCATGCCGCGACTATGCGAACCGCTCAACCGACCCGAACGCGGCAGCCCAGGCGGCGACCACGAACAGCGTGAACAGCGCGGCGCTGGGCACGCTGGGCGGCGCCGCTGTCGGCGCACTGATCGGCGCGGCGGCGGGCAATGCCGGCGCGGGCGCGGCGATCGGCGCGGGCAGTGGGCTGTTGATCGGCGGTGCGAACGGCGCGAATGGCGCGCAGTATTCCGCCGCAGGCCTGCAAGCGCGCTACGACGCCGCCTACGCGCAGTGTATGACCTCGAAAGGCAACACGATCTCGCAGCCGCCACAACCGGCCTACTATGCGCCGCAACCGGCCTATTACGCGCCGCAGCCGTACTACTATGCGCCGCCGCCGAGGTATGTCGCGCCGCCCCCGGTGATGTACGCGCCTTATCCGTATTACTGAGGCTGATCGGCAACCTCGCAACGCCTGAGCGAACTGTTTGCGGCGCGGACCAGGCAAATGCCATGCAAGCTTGTTGCTGTCAAGCTTTTGTCATATCTGGCGCAGACACACGAAACGACGGCGGCTAGCCGCCCGGCAAACGGCGTGCGTTTCGATCGAGGGCTAGGGACGCCGGTTGTCTGGCGATTCTGCATAGCCCCCGAACGCCACTTCATCCCTGCCGGCACACGCCGTTTTTGACCCCGTCGTTCGACGTAGCCCGACGTACTGAGTTGCCCGGACATCGGGCAAACGAGGCGACCATGCAGCGAACAGGGGCTTTTTAGGTTTCAGCTTTGCGGATACTGCTGCACTTACATTGCTACGCGCGGTACCGGAGGACATCGGTGCGCGTCACGCGATGTGAGACGCTCATTCCACCTCGCTCGTTGCCGCAGTCTTACGCGGACGGCGACTCCGTGGGGCGGCTTTGCGCGCCGCTTTCCTGGCGGCCACAGGCGCGTTGTCTTCGCTGGCAGGCGCTGCCAGTGCTTCAGCAGGTGCCGCGATCTCCGGTACCTCATCGATCTTTCGCGGTGTTGCTTTTTTCGTTTTCTTCGCGGCTGTCTTGCGAGGTGCGCGTTCCTTGCGGCGCTTAGGTTGAGTGTCGCTCGCTTCCTCTGCTTCTTCGCCCGCTGCCGCGACCGGTTCAGCCGCAAAAGCCTCCGGTTCCTCCCAAGCCGCTTCCGGCTGTTCGAAAACAGGCTCGCTAGCTGATGGCGCATGGGTGTGCACTGCTTCCACTTGAGCTTGCGCGTGGCGGCCGGACTCGATTGCCGCGCGCTCTTCCTGCGCGGCTTCCTGCTGGCCCCGGCCGGGTTTGCGATTGCCACGGCTTCTGCGGCGCGACTCGTGCTTGCCGCCCGACTCGGCTGCCACTGTTTCGGCAACCTGTGCCTCAACTATCTGTTCTGTCGACTCACCAGGTTCGGCCGGCTCGTTCACGTTTTCGACGCCCACATTCGCAGCCGTGCCCCGGTAAACGTATGCGCCTGACTTCTCGTCGCGGCCGAATTCGAGCAGCCCGCGCGCCTGCGCCTCTTCAAGCAGGTTCCCGAATGCGCGAAAGCCGTAGTACGTCTCGTTGAAATCCGGCTTGCGGCGCTTGATCGCGTTCTTTAGTACCGATGCCCAGATCTTGCCGCTGTCGCCACGTTCGGACGCAAGCGCGTCGAACGTCTGCACGGCGATCTCGACCGCTTTGGTGCGGCGTTTTTCGAGGTCTTCCTTGTTGCGCGACTTTTCTTCGTCGGGCGCACGTTTGGCCGTCTGCTGCGCGGCCTGTTGCGGACGCGACGATTCGCGTTTGGCGACCGTGCGCTGACTTTCGCGCACGAGGTCATCGTAGAAGAAGAATTCGTCGCAGTTTGCGATCAGCAGATCGGAGGTGGATTGCTGCACACCGACGCCGATCACCTGCTTGGCGTTCTCGCGCAGCTTCGACACCAGCGGCGAGAAGTCAGAGTCGCCACTGATAATGACGAAGGTATTGACGTGCGATTTCGTGTAGCAGAGGTCGAGCGCGTCGACCACGAGCCGGATGTCGGCCGAATTCTTGCCCGATTGGCGCACATGGGGAATCTCGATCAACTCGAAATTGGCCTCGTGCATCGCGCCTTTGAAACTCTTGTAGCGATCCCAGTCGCAATACGCTTTCTTCACGACAATGCTGCCCTTGAGCAGCAGACGTTCGAGTACCAGCTTGATGTCGAACTTGTCGTACTTCGCGTCGCGCACGCCGAGCGCAACGTTTTCGAAGTCGCAGAATAGCGCCATGCTGACGGTTTCGTTGGATGACGCCATGAATATCTCCATTGAAGCGATCGTCAAATTCGACGAATCGCGACCATGATAGCGATTCCAGCGGAGGTGATCAGCTTTTGTGTTCCAGCAGAACACGCTTGCCTCAATTACGATGCGCAGCGACTTCCCAGTTGATATCGACGCATAGCACCTGCGTGCCGTGCGGCGTATGCGCGGCGATCGAGGCCGTCACGCACAAGTGCGCTTCGTTGATCGACAGGTAGGGCGGCGTGAGGTGCACCTGGCCGGGCACGCGCATTGCCTGAATGAAGTACGGCCGGCGTTCCCAACTCGCGCCTTGCGAGTGCAGCAACGGCCGGAAGCGCTTGGCGCGTTGCGAAGTACGACCCGGTGGCAGCACGTTGTCGCCGATCTGCCGGCCCGAACCGTCGAGCACGAAGCAGCGTGCCGTTTCGCCGAGCGCAAGGAGTGGCGCGGTCGCCTGGGTCACCGACTCCCCGGCCACGAGTTGGGCAGCCGCCGTTTCCAGCGCCGTGACATAGGGAGCAAGCCGCGCGGACTGTGCGCGTTGGCGCGCAGCGACCCGTTCGCGCAGCGCCGCGGAGAGCGAGTCCATCAAGCCGGCCGCCGCTTGCGGTTTCACCGGCTCGACGCTCGGGCCCGCGAAGAACGCGCCCTGCACGAAGTCGACGTTGCATTCGAGCGCGATCAGCGCATCGCGTTCGGTGCTCAGGCCGCCCATCAGCACGAGTTGGCCGGATTCGTGCAGCAGCGAGACAAGGCCCGGCAGCACGCGTTCGATATGCGAGTGCTCGCTCGCTTGAGCGAGGATGCAGCGGTCGAGCGTGACGATGTCCGGACGCAGATTCCACACGCGATCGATGTTCGAATGCTTCGCGCCGAAGCCGTCTAGCGCGATCAGGAAGCCGGATTTGCGCAACGCGTCGATGATGGCGGCGAAGCGCGTGGTTTCACCGCCTGCCTGCTCGGACACTTCCAGCACCACCCGCTGCGGCGGCAGGCCCAGCGCCTTGAGGCCGGCGAGCAGTGCGTCGCCGTAACTGGTGTCCATCAGTGCCGCCGGGTGCAGGCTCAGGAAAAGCCATTCGTCATGGCTGTCGAATGCATTGAAATTGCCCAGATGCAGCGATTCGGCGAGCCGCCCGAGTTCCAGCAGGTCGCCGCGCCGCGCCGCCTGGTTGAAAACCTCGTGCGACGGCACTTGCAGCGCATGCTCGTCGTGTGCGCGCAGTGAAGCGTGATAACCGATCGCGCGCCGGTGCGACACCGAGAAAACCGGCTGGAACACGCTGAAAACGGTGTAGCCGCCGTACAGAACGGTGCGCCGGGAGCCTTCGTCGCCGGCCATCGGGCGCGGCGGCTGGAAGCCGGGAGGATCGAGTTCGATCATGCTCATCATGTCAGTCGTGTGGAGGTGGCGGTGCGCGCGCATGCTCGACATGAGTCAAGCACACGTAAATTGTGAGTTTACAGGATAGGTGAGCAAGAACTGTGCGCGATTGGAAACACACTGTGCGCGCTCGGTGACCACGGTTAGTACGGCGATTGTGCGCCAGCGCGGGCGCGAATACGATGATTCGCACTTCAGTGGTGCGACCCGCGCCCCGTTGCGGGTCGGCGCTGGTGAGCGCGAAGCTCGCCATGGTCAGCCCCGCCAGCACCGTGTTGACGATCAGCCCGAACGCAGAATGAGCCGCTCAGACCGAAGCAGGCAACGCCGCGGCAGCATGGAAAAATGCCTGCGCGCGCGGCTCGTTGCCGAACGCCGCGTGAATCCTGATCCACGGGCTGACTTCCATGTTGGGCCGGAAATAGCTGCCGGGCACCACCGTCACACCGAGCGGCGCGCCGCATGCAACCAGCCGTTCGGCGTTGTCGACGTGCGGTACGCGCGCCCATACGAACTTGCCGCCGACGGGTTTTTCGAACACCTCCCAGCCGGCATCTTCGAGTGTCAGGATGGTCGAGCCGAGCGCGTCGCGCATGCGGCGGCGCAGGCGCTCCAGATATTTGCGGTACGCGCCGCGCTCCAGCAGCGACACGGCGACCGCCTCGGCAAAGCGCGAACCGCCGATGCTGGTCAGCATCTTGATGTCGACCAGATCCTTGATGATCGCGTGGCTCGCCACCACACAGCCGATTCGCAGCGAGGACGACAGCGTCTTCGACAAGCCGCCCACATAGATCACATGGTCGAGCTGGTCGAGGGTCGCGAGACGGTCGGTGACGTCGGTCTGGAAGTCGGCGTAGATGTCGTCTTCGATGATCGTGAAACCGTGTTCGCGCGCCAGTTGCAGCAACCGGAACGCGACCGGCGGCGCGACCGTGGTGCCGGTCGGATTGTGGAACACCGTGTTGATGAACATCAGCTTCGGCCGATGCACTTGCAACTGCGCCTGCAGCACGTCGAGATCGGGGCCGTTGCGGGTGCGCGGAATGCCGATCAGCTTCACGCCGTGCAGCTTCAGCAGGCCATACAGGTTGTAGTAGCCGGGGTCCTCCACGAACATCGTGTCGCCGGCTTTGAGCATGTAGCGCATCAGCAGATCGAGCGCCTGACTCGCGCCGTTGGTGATCAGAATCTGCGAGGCGTCCGCTTGAATCCCCAGTTGACCGATGCGGCTTTGCAGATGTTCGCGCAAGGTCAGATTGCCGAGCGGAGTCGCGTAATCGACCATGCTCGCGATGTCGGTGCGCGACACGTGGCGGATCGCCTGCGCGAGGCTCTCCGTGTCGCGCCACGCATCGGGAATGAAGCCGCTGCCGAGCTTGAGCGTCTCACCTTGGTGGTTGAACTGCTGGAGGATGTGCCCCGATTCGTCCTCGGCGCGGCGCGGGTCCGAGGAGCCCGCGCAATGGGTGCCTGTGGGCTGGCGGTCGGCGACGTAGAAACCCGAACCGTGGCGCGAGTTCACATAGCCGAGCGACACCAGCCGGTCGTAAGCCTCGATCACGGGAAAACGGCTCACGCCGTAGTCGGCGGCGAACTGGCGGATCGACGGCAGCTTTGAGCCGGGGTGAGCGATGCGCGAACGAATCCAGGCGGTGATGCCCGTGACGATCTGTTCGGTGAGTGGGACGCCGTTATCCCGATCGAGTTGGATGTCGAGTTTCATGCGGATCATTTCCTTCGCCGGGCAGCCGGAGCGCCGAACTGTCGGTGCGGCGTGTGCTGCACACGCACTCATCGAGCGCGATTGCTGCCAACTGTCCGTTTTTTCGACTGAACAGTTCCGATGGAAGTGTTCGGAACTGTGCATGGGTATTCGATGATCGCACGTCAATAATCAGTACAACAGGAAAGTTCTTCGAAGGAGAGAGCGATGCGTGAAGTCCGTATTTTCGAAATGGAACATGACGAGCCCGCGGCGGCCTGGCGTGTCGCGCGTCCGTCGGTCTTCAAGGTGATCTCGGGCGAGATCTGGCTGACCGTCGAAGGCGAGAATGGCGATCATTGGCTGGCAACGGGGCAATCGATCGAGTTGCCGCGCGGTGCGATGGCGTGGGTCAGCGCGGGGCGGGCCGGTGCGCGTTTCGCGCTGGCCAGCGGGTCAGAACACGCTGCAATGCGGCCACTGCGCAGCTTGCCGGTACTGAACTGGCTGCCGCGCTGGTTAGGCGTGGCGTGACGGGGAGTTGCGGCTGCTGCAACCGCCGTAACTGATGCGGCTGATGCAGGCACCGATGCGTACCGCGTTTGCTTCGCAGCCGGTCAAGGCCGCGCCTCAACGGGCCACCTCATCGGGCCACCTTAACGGGCCACCTCAGCGGCCACCTCAACCTCCCCGATATAGCGCGCGCGTGGCCGGATCAACCGGCCGTCGCGCGTCTGTTCCATTGCATGGGCGATCCAGCCAACCACCCGGCCGACCGCGAATAGCGTGAATGCGGCGCCGGCCGGCAGGGCGAGTACCCGTTCGATGGCCACGAGCGCAAAGTCGACGGTCGGCTCCGCCCCGGTCGTATCGCGCACTGTGCGCGCGAGCGCCTGCACTTCGCCTAGTGGCGAGCGGGCCGGCGCACAGTCGGCGAGCATCCTGAGCAGCAGACGCGCGCGCGGGTCGCCGTCCGGATAAAGCGGATGGCCGAAGCCCGACAGCACTGGCCCATGCGCGCCGTGTTCGTGGCGCGCGAGCCGGTTTGCCAGATAGCGATCGAGATCGGGTGCGCGCGACGCTTCATCGAGGAGCGCGGCAATCCGTACCGTCTCGCCACCATGCCGCGGGCCGGCCAACGCAGCCAGACCGCCCGCTACTGCGCCAAACAGATGCGTCCCCGTTGACGTGATGCAACGAACCGTGAAGGTCGACGCGTTCAGTTCATGATCTGCGCATGCCACCAGCGCCGCGCGCAGCAGCCCTGCTTGCTGACGGTTGCGCACGTTCCACGCCGAAGCCAACTGCTTGTGCAGCGGTTCGTTCGACGGCGCCGCCGAGACCATCGCGGCGGCCAGCAAGCGCATGACCGCGCAGGCGGTATCCAGCTGCGCATCGCGCCCGAGCGCCCATACCCGCGGCATTTGCGCCGCGGCGGCCGGCAGCAGCACGAGCGCGCGGTCGAGTGGCGTGCTGTCGCTCCAGAGCTTGAGCCACGCCGCCCACTGGGCGGCGGCGAAAGGGACTGCCGGTGCCTCGGCGATGCGCCTCGCGCTGCATTCCCACAACAACGCCGCGACACCCTCCAGTGATGCCGTGCGCGCCAGTTCCATGGCGTCATGCCCGCGATACAACAGGCGGCCGCCGGCCACCAGCGTGATCGACGATTCGAGCACCGGCACGCCCCAGTCCAACACCTTTTGCGCGACCTTGCCGGCGCGCTTGCCGTTGTTCGAGATCGAGCGCATCGGCGACGCGCCGGTTGAGCCGCCGCGCCGCGGCGACGCGAACCGGCCGCTGGCGGGCGTGCGGGTGCTGGATCTGTCGCGCATCATCGCGGGGCCGGTGGCCGGGCGAGCGCTCGCGCACCACGGCGCGGACGTGCTGATGATCAACGGTCCGCATTTGCCGAATATCGCGCCGCTGGTGATCGACAACGGGCGTGGCAAGCGCTCGGCCGTGGTCGATCTGCGCGATGCGCCCGGACGTGAGACCTTGCGCGGCCTTGCCGGTGGCGCCGATGTGTTTCTGCAGGCCTATCGCCCCGGCGCGCTGGCGGCGCGTGGGTTCGGTCCCGAAGAACTGGCGCGCGTGCGGCCTGGGATCGTGTACGTGTCGGTGTCCGCTTATGGACACGAGGGGCCTTGGGCTCAGCGGCGCGGCTTCGATAGTCTGGTGCAGTCGGCGAGTGGCATCGCGTGGACCGAACGGCAGGCGGCGGGCTGGGACGAGCCTAAGCATCTGCCTTGTCAGGCGCTGGATCACGCGACCGGCTATCTCGCCGCGTTCGGCGCGATGGTCGCGTTGGCACGGCGCGCCACCGAAGGCGGAAGCTGGCACGTGCGCCTCTCGCTGGCGCAAACGGGCCGGTGGCTGCAGTCTTTCGGACTTGTGCAGGATGGCTGGCGTGCGCCGGATGTGTCGAGCGACGATGTGTCGGATTGCCTCGGCACCGTCGATTCGACATTCGGCCGCGTGCGTGGCGTGTTGCCCGCCGAGATGCTTGATCTGACGCCGGCTTTTTATGCGTTGCCGCCTGTGGAAGTGGGCGCTGACAGCGCTAGCTGGAAGTGATGCGTTTGCCACTGTGAGTGGCGTGGCTGCATCTCCGTTCCCTTTTCGAGTTGTACGAGGGAAACGGGGAGCGCTGCAACATCGTCTGGTTTGCCGGCTACGGAAGCAGGGGAACCGGGACGGGTGGCTCAAATGGAGGCTATGTCCCGGCATCGGAGCCCCGCCTGGCAGCGGCGGCCAGCAGCGTGCGAGCCGTACGCGATAGCTCGCGGCCCGCTTCGCGGGCGCGGGCCAATCCGCCCGTTACTTCCGCAACTCCGCCACGAAGTCGTAGTAGTCGTTGCGGCAGTACGTGTCCGTCAACTCGATCGCCCGCTGGTCGGCGGTGTAGCCCACGCGGGTGATCAACAGCAGCGCCTCGTTCGGTGCGATGCTCATCTGCAGCGCGATTTCGTCGCTCGCATTGACCGCGCGAAAATGCTGCAGCGCGCGCACAATCGTCAGTCCGCGATTTTCCAGGTAGGTGTACAACGAATCGCCAATTGCCTGTGGATCGGGAATCACCGCGGCAGGAAAGGTGGAATTCTCCACGGCCATCACGATGCCGTCGGCGAGGCGCAAGCGGCGCAGCCGGGTCACGGCCGCCGCCGGCGACAAACCCAGTTGAATCACCTCATCGCGGTTGGCCGGCGAAATTTCTCGCGACAACCACTTCGAACTCGGCGTAAAACCGCGTCGCCGCAGCATTTCGCTGAAACTCGAAAGACGCGACAGCGGATCTTCATAGCGCGGCGTGATGAAGCTGCCTGCGCCTTGGGTGCGGCGGATCAATCCCTGTTCGACCAGTAGGGCAATCGCCTTGCGCGAGGTGATCCGCGATACGCCGAGCGCTTCGGACAGCACGCGCTCGGAGGGCAGCGCCTCGCCCGCGTTCCAGCGGTTTTCGTGAATCGCGGTGCCGAGCTTGCGTGCGAGTTGCAGGTACAACGGCGTGTCGTTTTCCGGGTCCGGGCGCAGGTCGCGCCAGCGGTCTTCCGAGGCTGAGGTCATGGGGCTCACGCGAGAAGGGCAAGCGGCAATTCTAAGACATTGGCGCGCTCCGTTATAGCGGGCTTTTGTCTGGAGCCCGATCGGTTGCCCGCGCAACCGCTAAACTCGCCGCTATGATTTCCGTCGCCTGCGCCGCGCATCCGCCCGCGCCGCGCATCGACATGCACGCGTTGCCTCATGCGCGCGGCCATCCGTTTAGCCACTTCGAGGAGAAAGCATGACGACCGATATCGCAAGCGTAAGTCTGCCCGACGGCGAGCGCATTCCGAAACTGGGGCAGGGTACTTGGGAGATGGGCGAGCAGCCGGCGCGCCGCGCCTCGGAAATCGCCGCGCTGCGTTCCGGCATCGAACTGGGCATGACACTGATCGACACGGCGGAAATGTACGGCGACGGCACCACCGAATCGCTCGTGGGTGAAGCGCTGGCGGGGCTGCGCGATCAGGTATTTCTCGTCAGCAAGGTGTACCCGCATAACGCAAGCCGGCGCGGTGTCATCGCTGCCTGCGAGCAGAGCCTCAAGCGCCTGAAAACGGATCGGCTCGATCTGTACTTGCTGCACTGGCGCGGCTCGGTGCCGCTTGCGGAAACCGTCGCGGCGTTCGAGGCATTGCGCACGGCAGGCAAGCTTCGCCACTGGGGCGTCAGCAACTTCGATACGGACGATATGGACGAACTCGTCGCCACGCCCGGCGGCGAGGCATGCGCGACCAATCAGATTCTCT
The DNA here is from genome assembly GCF_050434205.1 of Paraburkholderia sp. GAS348. Classification (NCBI taxonomy): domain Bacteria; kingdom Pseudomonadati; phylum Pseudomonadota; class Betaproteobacteria; order Burkholderiales; family Burkholderiaceae; genus Paraburkholderia; species Paraburkholderia sp. GAS348. The sequence goes on along the minus strand of NZ_JBNPVT010000004.1, from coordinate 487,433 downwards.
ACAACGTCGCGCGCCGCGGACCGGAATTCGACCTGTTGCCATGGCTCGCCGCGCGCAAGATGCCGGCGATGGCATACAGCCCGGTCGATCACGCGCGCCTGCCGAAGCGCTCACCGCTCGATGACATCGCCGACGCACACGGCGTTTCGGTGTTTCAGGTGGCGCTAGCGTGGGTGTTGCAAAAGCCCGGCGTGTTTGCGATTCCGAAAGCGGGCCGCGTCGAGCATGTGCGCGACAACCATGGGGCGTTGCAACTGCAACTCGGCGCTCATGAACTCGCTGCCATCGACACTTATTTCAAACCGCCACGCAGCAAGCGGCCACTCGAAATGCTGTAAGCGCGGTGGCGGCCGTTAGCGAATTGCAGCCGGCGGTGGCGGCGGCGCACCTGCGCCGCTGCGGCTCGCTGCGCCAGCGTCATTAGTTACAACCGTGGTGCATGTGCACAGATCCCAGGACGGCGACTTCAGCGGGCGTGTGCCTGAGCGAATCTTCGTTGACCTGGGCGGCGTCGGTGACGAATTCGTCGACGATCGACGAGACCTGCGTATTGCGCAAACACAGCGACACCCGCTGCGTTTCGTTGGGCGGCAACGACGCGCGCTGACCGAGGAACAGCACACCGTACTGATAGCCGTGGATGATGCCTCGGATCGCGCCGACGCATTGACCTTGCGCGACGTTGTCGTTTTTCTGTTTGCAGGTTTGCGCGAGTGAATAGGCAGAGAAGGTGGGATCGACCGGCGGGGCGGCTTGCGACAGGGTTGGCGGCTGCGGCTGGGCCGACGTAGCCGATGTTTGCGCCGGGGTTTGCGCCGGGGTTTGCGCATGAGCGAGCGATGCGAGGCCCAGAGCGGTGACCATCAACAGGCCGGTGGCCGTGCGCGCCATGGCGTGGGGGACGTTTCGTTGCATGTTGTGATGCCCTCATATCGAACGTTGAATCTGATATGAGGCAATCGCTTCGGTTTGGTTCCGGTCACGCGCGACGCGATCGATTGTTCTGGTTTTAAACGTGCGCAAGAACCGTTCGTCAGCGGTTCGCGGCGGTGCGTGCCGTTTTGCCGGACCGCCTGCGAGTGCTGCCGACTTCGACCGGCCTCGGGCGGTGACGCTCGACCGGGGGATCGAGACATCACCGCCGTTGCCGGGGGACTGCGGACGGGATACAGAATGATGTCGTTAGTGACGGGTAGGGTTCGGGGGCCCCCTACCCGGGAAGCAGGCAACTGCTAGCCAGCGATATCCATGCCATTGCCCGCAAAACCTTGCGGCGGCGGTGTCGAGTAGAGGGTTGCAATGCCCGCGAGCGAAAAACGCATGAAAACGTTTCGACGATGAAACGCATGGCCGGAAAGCCGCGTTATTGCGCGTTATTCGTTGCGCGCAGCGTTTTCCGGTGTGTTTTCAGAACCGTTGCCGGAGGCCTCGCCGGTGTTGTCGCGCGAGGCCGATTGCAGCGCGCGCAGTTCGTCGAAGGGGATATGGCAGCGGATACGATGTACCGACGGCTGGCCAGCGCTGCCGATGTTGGCTTCGAGGAAGGGCGGGTCTTGCTGTTCGCAGATCGCTCCCAGTTTGCGCGGGCAGCGCGTATGGAACACGCACCCGGACGGCGGCGATGCGGCGCTCGGCAGATCGCCGGACAGGCGTATGCGGGCACGGCTGTCGTGGGCGCCCAGCGTCGGCACTGAAGACAAAAGCGCTTCGGTGTAGGGATGGTGCGGTCCGCCAAAGACTGCAGCTGCCGGTCCGATCTCCAGCAGCCGGCCGAGGTACAGCACCGCGATGCGATCCGACAGATAGCGCACCACGTGCAGATCGTGCGAGATGAACACGTAGCTCACGCCGCGCTCGCGCTGCAGATCGGCGAGCAGGTTGAGAATCGCGGCCTGCACGGAGACGTCGAGCGCGGAAGTGGGTTCGTCGCAGACCACCACGCGCGGCTCACCGGCAAACGCGCGCGCGATCGCCACGCGCTGCTTGAGTCCGCCGGACAATTGACGTGTGCGCGAGCCGAGATAGCGCTCGGGCAAACGCACCGCCGCCGTCAGTGTGGCGAGCCGTTCGTCGATTGCGGCGCCTCGCAGCGCGGTGAGGCGCAACAACGCACGACCGATCAGCCGCCTCACCGAATGCGCGCGATTGAGCGCCGAGTCCGGATTCTGGAACACGATCTGCAGCGACTTGACCTGCTCGTCGTTGCGTCGCGTGACGCGCGCGGCGAGCGGCGTGCCGTCGAGTTCGAGCACGCTGCCCGCGTCCGGCGTGAGCAGGCCTAGCATCAGTTTCGCGAGCGTCGTTTTGCCGCTGCCGGATTCGCCGACGAGGCCAAGCGTTTCGCCACTGGCGAGTTCGATCGATACGTCGTCGACTGCGCGCAGCGGGGCGCCGGATACGTGGAATGTCTTCGAGAGTTTTTCCGCACGCAGCACGAGAGCAGGGCGCTCGCTGTCACGCAACCCATCGTCGTCCTGGGGCAATGCGTCAGCAGCCGCACGCGGCAGTTCGATTGCGCGTTCGTGATAATGGCAGCGCGACATCTGATCGCCATGCGCGGCGCTCACGCGATAAGGCGGCGGCGCTTCACGGCGGCAGCGGTCATCGGCGAGACGGCAACGGTCAGCGTAAATGCAGCCCTGGGTGACCGAGCCCGGCAAGGGCAGATGACCCGCGATGGTGTCGAGCCGCTCGGTGTCCTTGCTGCGCCCCGCGCTCGGCAAGCAGCGCAGCAGTCCAACCGTATAGGGATGACGCGGCCGCGCGAACACGTCCTGGGTTGCGCCTTCCTCGACCAGCTTGCCGGCATACAGCACGCCGACGCGCTCGCACATCCGCCCGATCACCGCGAGGTTGTGGCTGATGAACAGCACGGCCGTGCCGAGTTCTTTGCGCAGTTGCGCCACAAGGTCGAGCACTTCGGCTTCGACGGTGGCGTCGAGCCCGGTGGTCGGTTCGTCGAGAATCAGCAAGGCCGGGTTCGAGGCAAGCGCCATCGCGATGACCACGCGCTGCTGCATGCCGCCCGACAACTGATGTGGATAGCTGCCCATCACGCGCTCGGGTGAAGCGATGCGCACACGCTGCAGTATTTCGACCGTGCGCCGCACTGCTTCGTCACGTGGGACACCGGCCGCTTCGAATGCTTCCGTGACTTGCCGCGCGATCGTCAATGAAGGATTCAACGCCCGCCCAGGGTCCTGATAGACCATCGAAATCGCGTTCGCACGCATCGTGCGCAACGCGTCGGCGTCGAGCTTCTGCACGTCCTGGCCGGCAATGATGATCTTGCCTGCCTTTACCTTGCCGTTGCGCGGCAGATAACGCAGCGCGGCCATCGCGACCGTCGATTTACCGCAGCCCGATTCGCCGACGAGGCCGTACGCTTCGCCGCGCCGCACGCGAAACGATACGTCCTGCAGCACTTCACGATCGCGTCCGCGCATCCGGTACGTGACCGTCAGACCCACCACAGACAGCGCATCCATGCGATCGCTCTTCGAGACGTCGAAGGCAGGGAACGAGGCGGGCGGCGGGCCGTTCATCGGTCGAGCACTCCTTGCACGCTATCGGCGATCAAATTCACGCCGACCACAAGCGAGGCGATCGCGCCGGCCGCGAATACGACCGTCCACCACGCACCGCCCGCCATCAGCGTGTACGACTCGGACAGCGCGAGCCCCCAGTCGGCGGAAGGCGGCTGAATACCGAAGCCGAGAAACGACAGCGTCGCGACCGCGAAAATCGCATACCCGAGCCGCACGGTCGCCTCGACGATGATCGGCGGCAGCACATTCGGCAGGATCTCCGCGAACATGATGTACGGCGCGCGTTCGCCGCGCAGTTGCGCAGCGGCGACGTAGTCCAGATGCCGTTCGGCGAATACGGCGGCGCGTACCGTACGTGCGGTGATCGGCGTGAAGGTGATGCCGATCACGAAGATCACGGTGAAGTTCGATGCGCCGACCGCGGCCAGCGCGAGCAACGCGACAATCACGAGCGGCAGCGCGAGTACGGCGTCGATCGCGCGGCCCACGACGTTGTCGACCCAGCCTTCGAAGTAGCCGACGATCAACCCAAGGGCCGTTCCCGCGACCGTGCCGAGCAGGGTCGCCAAAGGCGCGATGGTCAGGATGTCGCGCGCGCCGACGATTACCCGAGAGAACACGTCACGGCCGAGCTGATCGGTGCCGAACCAATGCGTGCTGTCGGGCGGCATCAGCGAGTTGAGCGGATCGGATGCATACGGGTCGATCCGCACGATCCATTGCCCGGCGATCGCGCAGACGATCCACCATCCCACGATCAACGCGCCGACCAAAAATGTGGGCGAGCGCAGCAGCATGCGCAACGGGCCGAAGCGCGGCTCGGTAGCCGGACGTGGCGTAGGCGGCGCGGCGGGCGGAACGATGGTGTTCATTCGGCGCTCCTCACTCGCAACCGTGGATTGAGCAGGACATGCAGCGCATCGGCGAGGAGATTGGCGACGGTGTAGACCACGCCGATCGTCAGCACGCCCGCTTCGAGCATCGGAAAATCCTTCGCCTTGGCGGCGTTGTAGATCAACGAACCGATACCTTGATAGTGGAACAGTGTCTCGACCACCACGAGACCGCCGATCATATAGCCGAGCTGCGTCGCGGCGACGGTGATGGTCGGCAGCAGCGCATTGCGCAATACGTGCCGACAGATCACGGTACGGCGCGGCAAGCCTTTGAGGATCGCCGTGCGGGTGTAGTCCGCATCGAGCGCTTCGACGGTGCCCGCGCGTGCCATCCTCGCGATATAGCCGAAGAACACCAGCACCAGCGGCAGCACCGGCAAAATCAGATGCCGCAGTTGTTCGAGCGCGCCTGCTTCGGGCGGATACGAGGCTTCGGTCGGCAGCCAACGAAGCCACACGCCGAACACCAGAATCAGCACGATCGACGAGACGAACTCCGGCACCACGGTCGCCGACAAGCCGGCGATGCTGATGGTGCGATCGAGCCAGCGTCCCGCGTGCATGGCCGACCACACACCGCCCGCAATGCCGAGCGGCACAACGACGACAAACGCGAGCAGACCGAGCTTGGCCGAATGCACCAGTGCGTCGGCGATAAACGGCCCGACCGGTTCACGGTACGCATAGGAAAGCCCCATATCGCCGCGCACGAAATGCGAGATCCACTCGACGTATTGCGTCATGAGCGGCCGGTCCGCGCCGAGCTGATGATTGAGCGCGGCGACCGCGCGCGCATCGGCGAGCGGCCCGAGCACCGCGCGGCCGATATCGCCAGGCAGCAACTGGCCGCCCGCGAACACGATCACTGACAGCAGCCACAGTGTAATCAACGACAAACCGACCCGCGTCGCCAGAAATCGCGCGATGCGGCCCGCGTTGCCGCTCGAGACCGGGGACGTGGAAGGGTTCACCGTGGTCGACATCGTGAGCTCCTGCCGAAGAAGCGCCGTGCGCTCATGCGTTCAATGGCCTTTGCATTCGCCGGCTTTGGCGTTCAACGGCATTTTCGTTCAACGGCTTTTGCGTTCAACATTACGCGCTCAACACTGCGCGGTCGAAATAGAGTTGCGCGAGCGCCGTGAAGCGCACGCCGTTCACGCCTTTGCGCATGGCGATCAGTTGATCGTAGAAGAACGGGATGATCACGGGCGTTTCGTCGAGCAGCAGCGTCTGGATCTGTCCGGCGATTTTCCTCTGCGTGCCCAGGTCGACCGCCGCGACGAACTGCGCGACCAGTTGATCGTATTGCGGGTTCCTGAAGTGCGCGGCGTTCCACGTGCCGGTGCTGGTGAGCGGCGCGTTCAGGAACACGTTCGGCACGCCGCGATGACCGTAATCGGTGATGCCGAGCGGCGAGTCGAGCCAATCCGATTTGCCCGGCGTACCCGCGCCGTAGTACAGCGACTGGCTTTCCACCTTCAGGTTGATCCGCACGCCGATCGCCTTCGCCGCGTTCTGCACGACCACCGCGAGATCGGGGATCTCCATGTACTTTTCGGTGGTCAGCGTGACGTCGAAACCGTTCGGCATGCCCGCTTGCGCAAGCAGTTGCTTCGCCTTCGCGATGCCGATCTTGCGTTGCGGGACACCCGCATCGGAAGACGGAAATACCGGTGCGAACGGGCTGTCGTTGCCGAGTTGCGCGCGGCCTTTGAACAGCCCACGCACCAGCACGTCGCGATCGAGCGATAACGCTAGCGCCTGGCGCACGCGCTTGTCCTTGAACAATGGATTGTCGTTGCGCATATGAATCTGGCGATGCGCGCTCGACTTCACGCCGATTGCCTTGTAGTCCGGATTGTTCAGAATGCCGGCGCCGCCCTGCACGGTGAAGGTGCCCATCACGTCGGCTTGATGGCCCTGCAGCGCGAGCATCTGCGCCTGTTCGTCGGCATAGAACGAGAACTGTACGCGTTGCGGTAACGCTTTGTCGCCCCAGTAGTCGGGATTGCGCACGAACGATGCGCCGACCTTGGCCTGATACTTTTCGAGCTTGAACGGACCGGTGCCAATGAAGCTCTTTTCATAACCACCCGCATAGTTCGCGGGCAGGATCACGGCGTTGTAATTGTCCGAAGAAACGTAGTACGGGAAGTTGCCGTTCGGTGCATCGAGATGGAAGGCGACCGTGTGCTCGTCGACCGCCCTCGCACCGCCTTTCGACAGCACGCCCTTGAGTACCGAGAGCGCAGCCGAACCGCTCGCCGGATCGGCGAGACGATCAAAGGTGGCGACGACGTCTTTGGCGGTAAAGGTCTGGCCGTCGTGGAATTTGACGTTCGGGCGCAGCGTGAAGGTCCACACGTCGCCCTTGTCGTTCGGCTTCCACGACAAGGCAAGCGCCGGCTTCAGCAGGAGCTTTTCGCCGTCGTCGTCGATCAGGAATTCGCCGGTCTGATTCAGCAGCGCGAGACTCGCGGCATCGGTCACGGTGAGCGGATCGACCGCGCCGGCCGGCGTCAGATGGGCCACGCGGATTGTCTGGTTAGACGGGCCCGGTGCGCCTTGCGCGCGGACTCGCGGCGCATTCAGCACGCCGCCGCCAACCAGCGACAAACCGATCACGCTCGCATAGCGCAGCAGATCGCGGCGCGTGACGCGGCCGGCGATGAATTCGTCGATGGCGTGGTTGCCGTAGGCGTCGGCGGTATGGCGGGCTAGGTCGAGTTCGGGAGATCGGTCCGCGGGAGTCTTCATTGATGGAGTGTCCAGTCCGTTCTGCTGTCGGTTCTGAAGGGCCGCGCCGGATGTGCGCGACAGGGCGGCTTATTGCAATGACGAAAAGCTGCAGTGAGCTGCGGTGCTGAAAAGCGGTTTCAGTGTAAGCGATTGCCTGCCGGTTCGGAGCGCCTGCGGCGCGGTCCGGTTCCGGTTTGGTGCATAAAAGGGCCGGTGTGTGTCGTCACGACAACGGCCGGCGGCTTGTCTCGCATGGTCCACGCAATGTGCACGATGCCGCAGCGCGGGAATCGCCGGTGCGCCGATGCGCTGCTGAAGCCGATGCGCCGCTGAAGCCGCGGAAACCTTATCGATTCGCCTAGCCAGGCAAGTTGGATTGACCTGGCAACCGTAGCCGGCTGGCGAGGGCACGGCAAAGCGGGATTTAGTGATCGTGCGGATGCTTGTGAATCGGATCGACCCAGAACACCGTTTCCGGTGCTTCCACCGCGTCGATGTTCAGATTCACCACCACCGCTTCATTGTCGCTGCGCACCAGCACGCATTCGAGCGGATCGTCGGTGCTCGCGTTGATCTCCTGATGCGGCACGTAGGGTGGCACGAAGATGAAGTCGCCCGGGCCGGCTTCGGCCGTGAACTCCAGACGCTCGCCCCAGCGCATGCGTGCCTGGCCACGCACGACGTAGATCACGCTTTCGAGCGCGCCGTGATGATGCGCGCCGGTCTTTGCATTCGGATGAATCGTCACAGTGCCGGCCCAGATTTTCTGCGCGCCGACGCGCGCCGCGTTGATCGCCGCTGCACGGTTCATGCCCGGCGTTTGCGCGGTATTGCTGTCGAGCTGGTCGCCCTTGATCACCTTGACGCCGTGCTCGCGCCAGTCGATCGGCGCTGAGGGATGCTCATCCTTGTAATGCGGGTGTTCGTGATCCTGGCTCATGATGTGTCTCCTCGTGGGCGGCCGTCCGGGTGCTGGGCACGGCGCCGTCTGGCATTTTTGCACGTTCAAAAGCGCGCGTGTTGCCTGCCGCCGTAAGCCGCGTCACGCACGAAAAAAAGGCCCATCACACAGGGGACGGGCCTTTTGCTGTCTGCCTTCGTTGCAGTGCGGGTCGCAGCAGATGGGCTGTTGCAACCCGTGGTGCTTACTTATGCTTTGCGTTGATCACGGCTTCCGCGACGTTGTTCGGCGTTTCAGCGTAGTGCTTGAACTCCATCGTGTACGTCGCGCGGCCTTGTGTTGCCGAGCGCAATGACGTCGAATAGCCGAACATCTCCGCGAGCGGCACTTCGGCGCGCACCAGCTTGCCGCCGCCGCCGGCGATGTCCTCCATGCCTTGCACCATGCCGCGACGGCTCGACAGGTCGCCCATCACGTTGCCCATGAAGTCTTCGGGCGTTTCCACTTCGACGGCCATCATCGGTTCGAGCAGCACCGGCTTGGCCTTGCGCATCGCGTCCTTGAACGCCATCGAACCGGCCATGCGGAATGCGTTTTCGTTCGAGTCGACGTCGTGGTACGAACCGAAGGTCAGCGTCACTTTCACGTCGACCACCGGATAGCCCGCCAGCACGCCAGCCTTCAGCGTTTCCTGAATGCCCTTGTCGACGGCCGGAATGTATTCGCGCGGAATCACGCCGCCTTTGATTGCGTCGACGAACTCGTAGCCTTTGCCTTGCGGCGCCGGCTCGAGCGTGATCACCGCGTGGCCGTACTGGCCGCGGCCGCCCGACTGTTTGACGAACTTGCCTTCGACATCTTCGATCTTGTTGCGCACCGTTTCGCGGTAAGCAACCTGCGGCTTGCCGACGGTCGCCTCGACGCCGAACTCGCGCTTCATCCGGTCGACCAGAATTTCCAGGTGCAACTCGCCCATTCCGGAGATGATGGTCTGGCCAGATTCTTCGTCCGTCTGCACGCGGAACGACGGGTCTTCCTGCGCCAGACGATTGAGCGCGATACCCATCTTCTCCTGGTCGACCTTGGTTTTCGGCTCGACGGCCTGCGAAATCACCGGTTCCGGGAAGATCATCCGTTCGAGAATGATCACGTGCTGCGGATCGCACAGCGTGTCGCCGGTGGTCGCTTCCTTCAGGCCGACTGCCGCGGCGATGTCGCCCGCGTAGACTTCCTTGATTTCCTTGCGCTCGTTCGCATGCATCTGCAGAATCCGGCCGAGGCGTTCCTTCTTTTCCTTGACCGCGTTGTAGACGGTGTCGCCCGAATTCACCACGCCCGAATACACGCGGAAGAAGATCAGCTGGCCGACGAACGGGTCGGTCATGATCTTGAAGGCGAGTGCCGAGAACGGATCGTCGTCGCGCGGATGACGCTCGATTTCCTTGTCGTGTTCGTCGTGGCCCGTGATGGCGGGAATGTCGACCGGCGACGGCAGATAGTCGATCACCGCGTCGAGCATGGCCTGCACGCCCTTGTTCTTGAACGCGCTGCCGCACAGCATCGGCACGATCTCGTTGGCGATGGTGCGCACACGAATGCCGTGCTTGATTTCCTCTTCGGTCAGCGTACCGCCATGCAGGTACTTGTCGAGTAGCTCTTCGCTGGCTTCAGCGGCGGCCTCGACCATCTTGTCGTGCCATTCCTTCGCGGTAGCCGCGAGTTCCGCCGGGACGTCGCGGTACTCGAATTTGATCCCCTGGTTCTCTTCGTCCCAGTAGATCGCCTTCATCTTGACGAGGTCGACCACGCCCTGGAAATGATCTTCCGCGCCGACCGGAATCTGGATCGGTACCGCGACGCCCTTCAGGCGATCGCCGATCTGCCGCTGCACGCGGAAAAAGTCCGCGCCGACACGGTCCATCTTGTTGACGAACGCAATGCGCGGCACCTTGTACTTGTTCGCCTGGCGCCACACGGTTTCGGACTGCGGCTGCACGCCGCCGACCGAGTCGTACACCATGCATGCGCCGTCGAGCACGCGCATCGAGCGTTCCACTTCAATCGTGAAGTCGACGTGGCCCGGGGTGTCGATGATGTTGATCCGGTGTTCAGGATAGTTGCCGGCCATGCCCTTCCAGAAGGCGGTGGTCGCCGCCGACGTGATGGTAATGCCGCGCTCCTGCTCCTGTTCCATCCAGTCCATCGTCGCAGCACCGTCGTGAACCTCGCCGATCTTGTGGGTCACGCCTGTGTAGAACAGGATGCGTTCGGTGGTGGTGGTTTTGCCGGCGTCGATGTGGGCGCTAATGCCGATATTCCGGTAGCGCTCGATGGGAGTCTTGCGGGGCACGTGAACCTCCTTGAAATGGCGCGCCTGAAACGCTTGCCGGGCGGCAGCCTGTGCTGCCCGGGGAGCCTGGGTGCTGCTGTGCTAAGAATACTAGGATAGCGCGTCGGCCTGTCTTTTGCAGGAATCTTGCCAGCCGCGCGTGACGGCCTGCTGGTATGGGCTCACGGCGCGGCGCGGACCTCTGCTGCGCGGTTCCGTGGATGGCCCGCACCACGCGGAACACAAAAAAAAGCCGGTGCCCTGGTGATGGGCGCCGGCTTTTCTGAAAAGCGGCCGCTGAAGGAGCGGCGGGCGTTGCGGTGGTCGGCGTGCTTTTATTGCGCGGCCGGCAACCCCTGGATTTTCATCCCCGGTTTGATGCCTTTCGACGAGAACCAACCCTTGCTCATTTCCAATGCATACACGCCGTTGTTCTTCGGGCAGTGATTGTTGGTGGTCTCGGCCTGCATTTCGTCGATGTCGGTGACTGTGCCGTCGGCGCGCATGAAAGCGATCGACAGCGGGATCAACGTGTTCTTCATCCAGAAGCAATGCACGGCGTTTTCGTTGAAGACGAACAACATGCCCTCATTCGGCGCGAGAGTCGTGCGATACATCAGACCTTGTTCGCGGTCGGCGTCGTTACCGGCGACGGCTGCGTCGATCACGAACATGCCCGCCGTCAGCTTCGCGCGCGGAAAGTCGCCGGGCTGCTTTGCGCCGGCCGGCATCTGTTGTGCATGAGCGGGGGCGGCGGTGGTCGCGGCGAACGACATCGCGGCGAGCGGCAATACAACGGCAACAGCGAAACGCGCAACCAACGAGCGCATGGGAAATCGCACGGCATGACTCCTTGCTGGAAATTAACCCGCGAATGTTACGCGAGCGCGTCAAAAACAAAAAGGCAGATCGCCTTGCGGTGATCTGCCTTTCAACGCCGTAAGAACGGCAATGAAGCTAGTTCTTGACTGCGTTTTTACAACAAACTTACTCCGAAGCGCCCGAAGCTGCAGCAGCTGCTGCTGCCTTCTTGTGCGCCTTCTTGTGAGCGTGCTTCGTGGTCTTCTTTGCCGACGAAGCTGCTGCTGCCGGAGCTGCCGAAGCTGCTGCCGGAGCCGAAGCTTGTGCGAATGCTGCCGTTGCGAAGAGGCCAGCGACCAGAGCGGCGATCAGTTTGTTCATTTTGTGAATCCTCAGCTTGAGTTAATTAACCAAATGACCCGGTTATATGTAGAGTCATGTCGGTAAACGTGCCATCCACCTTTCGGTTGACAGCCGCATCGAACAAATTTTTCGACGCGTCTGCTTAGCGCTCAGACTCCCCGTACTTACCGCGCATGCGGCTTGTGCAAAGGCCCTTAAGGCTGAATGCCGGATAGCTTCGGGCGGCATCTGCGTCGAATAACGCGTGAGCTCGCGCACCGGTTGACGTGATTTTTGCGGAAAATTTATATGCCGGGGTGCTGATGCAAATGAGTGGCTGTGCGGCGATCGCGGGCGTAATTGTTTCACGCGTTTTTTATATTGGTTTCACGCGCTAATTTGTTTGCGGATACAACGAGTTAGCTTTTTTGCCACGGTTCAGAATACTGTTTTGATGCAGGTTCAGTTCGGGCATGGCGCGCAGGCTAACAGGTTCAGATGATGCCTTCCCATGGCGCCTTCAGCGGCAATTCAACCCACTCTCCCGGTTGAAGTCCGAGAGAAAAAATATCGAGTGCGCCGATGCCGGCGCGCACGAGGCGCAACGTCGGAAAACCGACCGCAGCGGTCATGCGTCGCACCTGACGGTTCTTGCCTTCGGTGATCGACAATTCGATCCACGTGGTCGGAATCGCGGCGCGATAGCGGATCGGCGGTGTGCGGGCCCATAGCGAGTCGCTCGGCTCGACGTAGTCAGCGCGGCAGGGGCGCGTCACGTAATCGCCGAGATCGACGCCGCGCGCGAGCTTCTTCAGCGTGGCATCATCGACCGCGCCTTCCACTTGCGCCCAGTAACGTTTGACAAGTTTGTGGCGCGGTTCCGCGATGCGCGCTTGCAGGGCACCGTCGTCAGTGAGGAGTAGCAGCCCTTCGCTATCGGAATCGAGCCGGCCCGCCGGATAGACGCCGGGCACTTTCACCCAGTCGGCCAGCGACGCCCGCGTTTCGTGCGGCGAGAACTGACAGATGGTGCCGAACGGTTTGTTCAGGGCGAGAAGTCGCATAAGGGAATCGATGAAGGTCGAGCGGCGCCGTTGCGGCGGGGACGTGGCACGCAGGGCGGGGAGGCGTTGGCCCGATAGTAAATGGCGAAATAATAAGGCATAACGAGTCGCTGCAATTCTTATGTCTTGTATAAGACATAAGAATAAGCGGCTTGCTGGTTGTTGATTTTAGACAATGTTGGAAAACCCCGAGCCGTTACGGCCTCGTTGCTGCGCCGGCGTGGGCTAGAATAGGCGACCAGGCCGCTCGCGGGCGTCCGGCATTGCGCGTAGCGAGGAGCACCCAGTTTCCGCAGTCTCCCATCAGCTTTCAGCACAGTCTTCACTGGAGTCCGATCATGCCGTATCAGCACATCAAGGTTCCTACCGGCGGTGACAAGATCACTGTCAACGCAGATTTCTCGCTCAACGTTTCCGACCAGCCGATCATTCCATATATCGAAGGCGACGGTACGGGCCTCGACATCACACCGGTGATGTTGAAGGTGGTGGATGCCGCAGTAGAAAAGGCCTATGCCGGCAAGAGGAAAATCCACTGGATGGAAATCTACGCCGGCGAGAAGTCGACCAAGGTGTACGGCCCGGACGTGTGGCTGCCGGAAGAAACGCTGCAGGTGCTGAAGGAATACGTCGTCTCGATCAAGGGTCCGCTCACCACGCCGGTTGGCGGCGGCATCCGTTCGCTGAACGTCGCGCTCCGCCAGGAACTCGATCTGTATGTTTGCCTGCGGCCGGTGCAGTACTTCAAGGGCGTGCCTTCGCCGGTGCGTGAGCCTGAGAAGACCAACATGGTGATCTTCCGCGAGAATTCGGAGGATATCTATGCCGGCATCGAATGGCCAGCCGAGTCGGAACAGGCAAAGAAGGTCATCAAGTTCCTGCGCGAAGAAATGGGTGTGAAGAAGATCCGCTTCCCGGAAACCTCGGGGATCGGTATCAAGCCGGTGTCGCGCGAAGGCACGGAGCGCCTCGTGCGCAAGGCGATCCAGTATGCGATCGACAACGAGCGCCGCTCGGTCACGCTGGTGCACAAGGGCAACATCATGAAGTTCACGGAAGGCGCATTCCGCGATTACGGTTATGGGCTGGCGCAGAAGGAATTCGCCGCGGAGCTGATCGACGGCGGTCCGTGGATGAAGATCAAGAACCCGAAAACGGGTGGCGACATCGTGGTGAAAGACGTGATCGCCGATGCATTCCTCCAGCAGATCCTGCTGCGTCCGGCCGAATATGACGTGATCGCCACGCTGAACCTGAACGGCGACTATGTGTCGGACGCGCTGGCCGCGCAAGTCGGCGGCATCGGGATTGCGCCGGGCGCGAACATGTCGGACTCGGTCGCCATGTTCGAAGCCACGCACGGCACTGCGCCGAAGTACGCTGGCAAAGACTACGTGAACCCGGGTTCGGAAATTCTCTCGGCTGAGATGATGCTGCGTCACATGGGCTGGACTGAAGCGGCCGACCTGATCATCAAGTCGATGGAAAAGTCGATTCTGCAAAAGCGGGTGACGTACGACTTCGCGCGCTTGATGGAAGGCGCGACGCAAGTGTCCTGTTCAGGGTTTGGTCAGGTGCTGATCGAAAATATGTAGGCGAATCTCCGGGCGTCTCGGCCCGAATCAATAACCTCGGTAGATCAACGACCTGCCGAGGTTATTTTTGTTTCACCTCGTACCGCGACGCCGCGGAGCGCATGGCCGCAGCCTGACGTTCCATCCCCGCTCTTGTCACCGGCGCGCTGCCTCGCACCGCACTCGCGCCGTCTGATTGTGCCGCCCTGAGCATTGCGCGCTGCGTGCTCCGTCGATCCGATGGAAGGCAGTTGATCCATACCATCGCCTTTTCAAGATTGGCTTCCGATTCTCCCAAGCCGTAGAGGGGCTCCAGTAAAGGAGACTCGAAATTGGGGATCGCTACTTATGTTGAATCAACTGGCAGGCGGATGTATAAACGACGGTTCTGAACTAACTCGCGGTCGGCAAAAACGAGGCTAATACCCGGGGAGTTGGCCAGTGCGATCCCGGACGAATGTCAGGCATCGCTGGTGGGTCGATCGCGTGGCGGGCGTGCGTCGATCATGGCCTTTCAGGCCACGGACAATGTGAACTGCGCGACGACGTTCGCGCGGCAAATTAGCGGCACACGCCCAAAAAAGAAACCCGGCATGAAGCCGGGTTTCAAAGGACGGGTAACGAACTGTTTCAGGCAGGTGCCTGGATGTTCGATGCCTGTTTGCCTTTCGGGCCTTGCACGACCTCGAAGGTTACTTTTTGACCTTCCTTGAGGGTCTTGAACCCATTCATCTGGATGGCCGAGAAGTGTGCAAACAGATCCTCACCACCTTCGTCAGGCGTGATGAATCCGAAACCTTTTGCGTCATTGAACCATTTGACCGTACCAGTTGCCATTCCAACTTCCCCTGTAACTCATGTCACTACCACGAGCCCTCGAAAAGCTCGACGACCGCGCGATGCAGCCGCTCCCTCCTCACAAGCTCACCATCGGCATTTTTTCGAATTATGGCTCAGTGAAAAAAGTGCCAGCTTGATTGTTGGGGCTCTTTATTCGAGTGTCAAGAAGATTTTGAGATGCCGTTGTCGCGTTGCAAACAGGCGTTTTCCAGGGTTTTTCCGGCTTTTGTTTTGTTATGTGCGGTTGCCCAAGCGAGCCGTCTTGAAAAGTCGCATAATCGACTCACATGCTGTTCTGCGGGTCGCGCACCGTCAGCTGGCCGGGCCGGTGCCCCAGCCAGCATTGGCAGGTTGTGCGATACTCGATCCGACTGCGGCGCAGCACGGCTGCGACGCATCACTGGATAGGGGCCGGCTCCGCAATCGGCTCGTCGAATGACGCAACGCTTTTGGGGGTAATCACCCATCAGACGGTAGCGAACGGGCTTACCGGCCGGTTGGCCGGGTTTTGACAGGATTGCGGGCCTGTCCTAGTTGTTTAGAATGGGTGTATGGCGATTATCCCGGACAAGCAGGACGGCACCGTACTGGAGCGGCAGGAAAAGAAGCTGAAGCCGCCTTCCATGTACAAAGTGGTGCTGCTGAATGACGACTTCACGCCAATGGAATTTGTCGTGATGATCGTGCAGGAATATTTCAATAAAGATCGCGAAACCGCAACTCAGGTCATGTTGAAGGTGCATCGCGAGGGCAGGGGAGTTTGTGGGGTCTATACGCGGGACATCGCGTCGACCAAAGTCGAGCAAGTCGTTACCCACGCACGGCAGGCCGGGCATCCGCTGCAGTGTGTGATGGAGGAAGCATGATTGCCCAGGAACTGGAAGTCAGCCTGCACATGGCGTTCATGGAAGCACGCCAGGCGCGGCACGAGTTCATCACGGTCGAACATCTTTTGTTGGCACTGTTGGACAATCCAACGGCCGCGGAAGTGTTGCGTGCATGCGCGGCCAATATCGAGGATCTGCGCCAGAACCTGCGCAACTTCATTCATGACAACACGCCTACCGTGCCTGGCACGGATGACGTCGACACGCAGCCCACGCTGGGTTTCCAGCGTGTGATCCAGCGCGCGATCATGCATGTGCAATCCACCTCGAACGGCAAGAAGGAAGTGACCGGCGCGAATGTGCTGGTGGCGATCTTCGGCGAGAAGGACTCGCATGCGGTGTACTACCTGCAGCAGCAGGGCGTGACGCGTCTGGATGTGGTGAATTTCATCTCGCACGGCATCGCCAAGACGAGCAGCACGGACGCCGCGAAAGCGAGCGACGCGAATGCCGAGTCCGACGAAGCCGCCGCGCAGAAGGAAACGCCGCTCGCCCAGTTCACGCAGAACCTGAACCAGATGGCGAAAGACGGCCGCATCGACCCGCTGATCGGGCGCGAGTCGGAAGTCGAGCGCGTGGTGCAGGTGCTGTGCCGCAGGCGCAAAAACAATCCGCTGCTGGTCGGTGAGGCCGGTGTCGGCAAGACCG
The DNA here is from genome assembly GCF_050434205.1 of Paraburkholderia sp. GAS348. Lineage (NCBI taxonomy): Bacteria > Pseudomonadati > Pseudomonadota > Betaproteobacteria > Burkholderiales > Burkholderiaceae > Paraburkholderia > Paraburkholderia sp. GAS348. The sequence goes on along the minus strand of NZ_JBNPVT010000004.1, from coordinate 470,864 downwards.
CGATCGCCGAAGGGCTCGCCTGGCGTATTACGCGCGGCGAAGTGCCGGACATTCTGGCGGATGCGCAGGTGTATTCGCTCGACATGGGCGCGCTGCTCGCCGGCACCAAGTATCGTGGCGACTTCGAGCAACGCCTGAAAACGGTCCTCAAGGAATTGAAGGAACGTCCGCACGCGATTCTGTTCATCGACGAAATTCATACGCTGATCGGCGCGGGCGCCGCGTCGGGCGGCACGCTGGACGCGTCGAATCTGCTGAAACCGGCGTTGTCGTCGGGCACGCTGAAGTGCATCGGAGCGACCACGTTCACGGAATATCGCGGCATCTTCGAAAAAGACGCGGCTTTGTCGCGCCGTTTCCAGAAGGTCGACGTGACCGAACCGACCGTCGAACAGACGGTGGCGATCCTGCGCGGGCTGAAGTCCCGCTTCGAGGAGCATCACGGCGTGAAGTATTCGTCGGGTGCATTGTCGGCGGCGGCTGAATTGTCGGCACGCTTCATCACGGATCGTCATCTGCCGGACAAGGCGATCGACGTGATCGACGAAGCTGGCGCGGCGCAACGCATCCTGCCGAAGTCGAAGCAGAAGAAAACCATTGGCAAGAACGAGATCGAAGAAATCATCTCGAAGATTGCTCGCGTCCCGCCGCAAAGCGTGTCGCAAGACGATCGCAGCAAGCTGCAAACGCTGGATCGCGATCTGAAAAGCGTGGTGTTCGGGCAAGACCCGGCCATCGACGCACTGTCGGCCGCGATCAAGATGGCGCGTGCGGGCTTGGGCAAGCTGGACAAGCCGATCGGTGCGTTCCTGTTCTCCGGCCCCACGGGCGTCGGCAAGACGGAAGTGGCGAAGCAACTGGCGTTCACGCTGGGGATCGAGCTGATCCGCTTCGACATGTCGGAATACATGGAGCGCCATGCGGTGAGCCGTTTGATCGGCGCGCCACCGGGCTATGTCGGTTTCGATCAGGGTGGTTTGCTGACTGAAGCCGTCACGAAGAAGCCGCATTGCGTGCTGCTGCTCGACGAAATCGAGAAGGCGCATCCGGACATCTACAACGTGCTGCTGCAGGTGATGGACCATGGCACGCTGACGGACAACAACGGCCGCAAGGCGGATTTCCGCAACGTCATCATCATCATGACGACGAACGCGGGCGCCGAGGCAATGGGCAAGGCGGTGATTGGCTTCACAAATCGTCGGGAAACCGGCGACGAAATGGTCGACATCAAGCGCATGTTCACGCCGGAGTTCCGTAACCGTCTGGACGCAACGATCAGCTTCCGCTCGCTGGATGAAGAAATCATCATGCGCGTGGTCGACAAGTTCCTGATGCAACTGGAAGATCAGTTGCACGAGAAGAAGGTCGATGCGCTCTTCACCGACGCGCTGCGCAAGCATCTCGCCAAGCACGGTTTCGATCCGTTGATGGGTGCGCGGCCGATGCAGCGTCTGATCCAGGACACGATCCGTCGCGCGCTGGCCGACGAACTGCTGTTCGGCAAGCTGATGAACGGCGGTCGCGTGACGGTCGACGTGGATGCGGAAGACAAGGTGCAGTTGACCTTCGACGAACATCCGGCGCCGCGCAATCCGAATCCGGAAGCGGTTGAGGTCGAGTAAGTCAGGCGGGTAAATTTCAGTCGTTGCTCTGAAAGCAGAACGGCGCGGGTTAAACCCCGCGCCGTTCTGCTTTTTGCGTTCCGGCCGCGTGCCCGGAACGTTTGCTCAACTCTTAATCGGCTGGCGCGGTTTCGTATGGATGCGCGGACGGGATGACGCGCTATCGAAGCCAATCGGCGCCGCCATGTACGCGTTCAGCTTGTCGCGCACCCACGGCTCCGGATTGCCGACTGTGGCGATGATGCCGGTGGTGGAACCGCCGCCAAGCAGCACGGCAAAGATGCCGCGTACTGGTAAATCGCCATACGCCGGCCCGGAGATGTCGAACGGTTCCGCATGCGCGAACAGATCTTCGACGGTCTTACCCATGTAGGTCTGGAAAGGCGTCGGGAATTCGAGCGCGAGGATAGTCGGATTGATGTTGTGATAATCCGATCCGATCGCGGGGTCGCCTAGCATATAGCTGCCACCGCTTCCCCAATGCTGGCTGTCGAAATCCGCGTAGACCTCGTCCGTGGTGGCTGGCGTGCGGCTCGCGGGAATCTGCCAGGGCATCACCGGCACCTTGAGCGCGCGGCTGACGGTCTTGCAAAAGTCGAAGAACCGATCCCATTCACGCGGACTGTAGCAGTAGCCGTTCACATAAGCGCGTTGCGTGAAGTCGTCCGCTTCATAGCGGTCGATGGCGAGGAAGTCGGGCGGGTTCGGACCGCTGTAGACCTCCAGCGCCTGCACGTACGCTGCCGTCTGTTGGGCGAAGGTGGCCGGATCGTTATCTTGATAGATCCACTCCGAATAGCCGACGCCCCAAAGGTTGATTTGCCAGCCGAACACAACTTTCGGGGCAACGGTACGGACCAGCCAGTTCACCGCCTCGACGTAACCGCGTATGTCTTCGGTCACGGTCGCGGGAATGACGGCTTTGACCGACCAGTGGTCGAGTGCCGTTTGCAGCGGCGCGCGCACCGGCATTCCGTAACTCGCGCCAAAGCCCGCTTGCTGGCAGGCGCCGAGGAAGTCGGGGTTGACGATAAAGCCGGCCGGCACCGGATGGGCGGCATCGATCGTACCGTTGGCGAGATTCAGCGCTAGGATGAAATTCGCGAAACTGTGGGCGTGCTGATCGGCATTGGCGAGCATCCCCGGCGTATTGCCGAGCGACAGATTGCACGTGTACGAAATCATCACCGGAAGCACGGTCTGTCCGTTGTCTAGCGCTGCTTCGACATTCCTCGCGAGTTGGATCGCCTGCCTGGTGGATTGATCGTCGGTGAGGTAGGTGTTGTCGTCGCCGGCGCCGTCGAAGCCCGCGTAGTTGAACAGAGACGACGCACGTGCCGCGACGAAATCGGCCTGATTACCCGGTGTGAGATCGGCGCATCCTCCGAACGACAGGAAAGCAGGAAAGCCCGGCACGTTGAGACTTGCGGACGCATCGATGGACAGGTCGAGTGCCGTGCTGCCGTCAACAGCAACGACGAGCGTATTGGCTACGCTCACTGCAAAGACCGTACCGCCGGAGACGAAATCGTCCGCGCGAACCGAGTACGTGCCCGGTTTCACCGGCGCGCTGAAGGCGGTTTTCTGGGTACTGACAGACACCGTTTGCGTGTAGCTCATGCTCTCGCTGGACAGGCGCAGCGTAATTTGCCGGGTCACGGTTTTTTCAGCCGTGATATTGACGGGAACCCTGACGTAGCCGGTCGTATCGACAGGCGCGGTTTGCACCATTGAATCGTCGATAAGAACCTCGTGAAGCATATTTTTCAACTCGACAGCCGGTGTTGAAAAGGAATACTTAGTATTGTTCAGCGCAATGTTGCCGATCTGAATCAGTGCAGTGCCTGATGCCGGAAGTTTGCGTAACTGCGTAGAACTGTTGATGCCGGCAGCAAACGAAGCCAGGGTTTGGCCGCTTGCCTGGTCGATGACGACGACGTCAAGTGTCTCTGTCGCAAGGCCGCTCAGCGCGCCGATGGCGATATCCAGGGCGGAGTATCGCTGTACGGGGCCGAAAGTGACGGAAACCGGCGCGGTCTGATTGGGCGCTACGGTGACCTGCGTCGGCGCAATGATCAGTGGTGCGCTGACGGTCTCGTCGTCGGTGCAGATGTCATTGCCGCTGACCGAATAGGCGCCCTGCATCAGTGCGACGCTGGTCGTCTTGCCATAACTGAGCGTGAGATCGGATCGCTGACTGCCGAGGCTGAAGGTAAGCACTGGCGGAAAGCCGGCTAAGGCCGAGTCGGGAGGGGCTGCACAATCGACAGACACGCTGCCGTTCACGTCGGGCGCCGCGTCGGCCGCGATGACAAATGAGTTGAGGTAAGCATCCGGATTGTGGGTCAGATCGCCGTTTATCCCGATCGTGAACTGATCGCGCGGATCCATCGTGTGCGCTTCAGCAAAATCGAGTTGAGCCGAGACTGAAAAGGTGGTTGTATCGATCTGCGTCGAACCAACATGGGGCGTCACCTGGACCCACGACATAAACGTCCCGTTGATGTCTGTGTCGGCCACGGCGGCCGGCGACGTGAAATTCATCGAAAGGAACTGACGGACGTTGACGGGGGTTCCGTCTTCGTACTTGAGGCCGGAAACAACGATGGTGCCGTAATACTGACCGGCACCTGCGCCTACGACTGCGTCATACAGGACTTTCATACTATCTCCAGGCAAAAGCTGACCAACGAGACGTTTCGGCTCATGACAGTCGGGAGCAATCTATCCGCCTCAATGGGTGAAAGGATTTCTGCGTGAATTCGATCTGATTCGTCATCCGAAATAATCACGACGAGACGTGATTTGCTTGATTTGACTCCTGCGGGTTAGTTGGTTGGGCAGCGGGTTCGATGTCCGTGGCGAAGACATTTGATGCACTATCGCCTTGAGTCTCGCCCGACGTCACGACAGCCGCCACACGACGAACTATTGATCGATTGTAGTTTTTTGTGGGTGCACTTCAAAAGAGCTTAGCGTCGCAGGATGCGCCTGGATGTGTCGCATTTCGAGCGTGCGAAGACAGGGCATGCCTGCGAACGGCAAGCCGGTGTCGATGCGGAAGATTGGGTGCTGTTGAGTGTCGTCGAGAGTCGTGGCCGCTGCGCGACGCCTGCGACGAATCATGTGCGGAACAAGGGACCGCGCCCAGGCCGGCGGAACGGGAGCCGGCGCGAAATGTGTCGACCAGGCGCGCCGTCGCCACGGGCGGACATGGCGCGCCGATGCTCGCTTCAATGCTTCCCTGTACTGCCGAACCCGCTAGCGCCACGCTCGCTGGTTTCGAAATCATCGACGATATTGAACTCGGCTTGCACGACCGGCACGATCACGAGTTGCGCGAGGCGCTCCATCGGATTCAGCACGAACGCGGTCTCGCCGCGGTTCCACGTCGAGATCATCAGCTGACCTTGGTAATCCGAATCGATCAGGCCGACCAGGTTCCCCAGCACGATCCCATGCTTATGGCCCAGGCCCGAACGCGGCAGAATCAGCGCCGCATAGCCGGGATCGGCGACGTGAATCGCCAGACCCGTTGGCACCAGAGCGGTTTCGCCGGGTTTCAGCGTCAACGGTTCGTCGAGGCAGGCGCGCAGGTCGAGGCCCGCGCTGCCGGTGGTCGCGTAGGCCGGCAGTTGGTCGCGCATGCGCGCATCGAGAATCTTCAGGTCGAGTTTCATGCAGGTTCGAAGGGTTAGGTCGTGGAGGCCGGGCGTCCGAGTTGAAACGCGTCGGCGAGAAGTTCATAGGAGCGCAGCCGGGCGCGGTAGCTGCCCGCGACGGTGAGCACGATCAGTTCGTCGGCCTTGAACTGCTCCTGCAAAGCATGAAGCCGTTCGGTGACGGTTTCCGGCGTGCCGATGATACTGCGGGGCTTCTCGCGGTCGATCACCAGTTGCTCGCGTACGCCGTATTCTTGCGCAGCGCCTTGCTCGATCGTCGGAATCGGTGCATTCAGGCCAAGGGCCATCTGCACGCGGCGCAGGTCGACTGCTTTTTCCAGGTCGGCGGCTTCCTGTTCGGTGTCGGCGCAAATCACGAACACCGAGGCGGCCAGATAGGGCTGTTCTGTTTCCAGGCTAGCCTTGAAGCGTTCACGATAAGCCAGCGCCACCTGATGCCCGAAATGCGCGTTGATGAAATGCGCGAATGCAAAGCGGATGCCGAGTTGCGCCGCCAGCAGGCCGCCGAATTCACTCGACCCGAGTACCCACAATTGGGGGCGCGTGGCGATTTGCGGCTGCAGCAGTACGCCGTGCCCAAGGTGATCCTCGGGCAGTGTGCCGTGCATCAGGCCGACCAGATCGGCGACCTGCTGCGGAAAAATTTCGCCGCGATTGTAGGCACCGGCTGCGACTGCTTGCGCCGTGCGCATGTCGCCGCCTGGGGCGCGTCCTACGCCGAGGTCGATACGATTGGGAAACAGCGCCTCGAGCATCATGAATTGCTCGGCGACCTTGAACGGGCTGTAGTACGGCAGCATTACGCCACCTGAGCCGAGTCGAATGCGTTTGGTCACGCTGCCGAGGCGCGCCAGCATCACCTCAGGGCAGGGATTCGACACGCCGCGCAAGCCGTGATGCTCGGCGCACCAGTAGCGCGTGTAGCCGAGGTCGTCAGCAAGCTGCGCAAGTTCGACGGTGGCGGCGATTGCGTCCGCCACCGAGTGCCCGTCGATCACGGGCGTTTGATCGAGCACGGAAAGTAGCGTCATGTCAGTACTGCTCCAGATGATGCGGTGCGCCAGAGGCGCTCGCGGCGAACGCAGCATGCGCCGCCGCGAGCGGCTTTAGCGGACCAGACTTGTGTCGGGCAGACGCCTGGCAATTTCTACGATCAATGCGCGCGCGAGCGTCTGCTTGTCGGCGCGCGGGAGCTTCGTTGCACCACCTGCTTCGAACAGGATGACCTCGTTGTCGTCGAGACCGAAAGTCTGCGGGCCGAGATTGCCGATCAGGAGCGGTACGTTCTTGCGCACGCGCTTTTCTTCGCCATGCACTTCAAGATCGCCGCTTTCCGCTGCAAAGCCGACTGCGAAAGGCGGATGCGGCAACCTGGCTACCGCTGCCAGGATGTCCGGATTCTCGACGAACGTGAAGCTGGGCAGCGCACGGTCGGCGGTCTTCTTGATCTTCTGTTCGCTGGCGTGATCGACGCGCCAGTCGGCCACCGCGGCCACACCGATAAAGATGTCGGCGTCCGCGACCGAGCGCATCACCGCGTCGTGCATTTGCTGGGCGGTTTGCACGTCTTCGCGGAACACGCCCCACGGCGTTTCCAGCGCGACAGGGCCGGCGACCAGATGCACCTCGGCGCCCGCTTGTTGGGCGGCGCGTGCCAACGCAAAACCCATCTTGCCGCTCGAACGATTGGTGATGCCGCGCACTGGATCGAGCGGCTCGAAGGTCGGGCCGGCGGTCATCAGCACGCGGCGGCCGGACAGGATCTTGGGCGAGAAGAACGACGCGATCGCCTCAAACGTGGCGGCCGCTTCCAACATGCGCCCGTCGCCGGTTTCGCCGCACGCTTGCGGACCCGAATCGGGGCCGAGCACTTCAATGCCGTCCGCGCGCAGCTGCGTGACGTTGCGTTGGGTAGCGGGGTTTTGCCACATCTGCCGGTTCATCGCCGGCACGACGAGCAGCGGACAATCGCGCGCGACACACAGCGTCGAGAGCAGATCGTCGGCCATGCCGTGCGCGAGTTTGGCGAGGAAGTCGGTAGACGCCGGTGCAATGACGATCGCGTCAGCTTCACGCGATAGATCGATGTGCGCCATGTTATTCGGCACGCGCGTGTCCCACTGGCTCGTATAGACCGGCCGGCCGGACAGCGCCTGCATCGTGACTGGGGTGATGAATTGCGTGGCCGCTTCGGTCATCACGACCTGCACGGTTGCGCCGGCCTTGGTCAACAGGCGCGTGAGTTCGGCGATCTTGTAGCAGGCAATGCCGCCCGTCATACCGAGGACGAGGTGTTTTCCTGCGAGTTCTGCGGTTGCCAACGAAAGCCTCCGACAAAGCGTGGTGGCCGGTGGTGGCACTGGCCACCGCCACCGGTCTTCAAACCGGACATGTGCTCGGCCGTGTTCGTGACGGTCCGGCATGGTCTTTAAACATGGCCCCTATGCGTGGCCCCGGAGCATAGTCACCGAGCACGACCCAGGTTCGGCCCATATATCAGGCCAAAGCGGGCAGTAACTCGCGTTACTGCGAACCGCGCACGCGCCGCAACTCGTCGAGCACAAGCAGGATCGCGCCGATCGTGATCGCGCTGTCGGCGAGATTGAACGCCGGCCAGTGCCACATGCGCACGTGGAAATCGAGAAAGTCGATTACATGGCCGTACGCGAGCCGGTCGATCACGTTGCCGAGCGCACCGCCGAGAATCAGCGAGAGCGCGGTGCAGAACATCTTCTGTCCGCCATGACGCTTGAGCAGATAGCAGATCACGAGTGCCGCGACCACGCCGAGCGCGGTGAACGCCCAGCGCTGCCAGCCGCCCGCCATCGCGAGGAAGCTGAAGGCAGCGCCACGGTTGTACACGAGGATCAGGTTGAAAAACGGCGTGACCTCATGCGGAACACCGTAGGCGAACACTTTCTGGATCGCGATCTTGGTGAGCTGATCGAACAGAATCACGATCAGCGCGACGCCGAGCCAGGGCGCCAGCGAACGGTTTCCAGACGACGCTTTCGACATGGTTCTCGCCATTATGCCGCGCTCCTCGTTTCTCCGTTGCCGAACAGATTGCTGAAGCAGCGGCCGCACAGGTTGGGGTGTTCGGCGTTGGCGCCGACGTCCGGGCGGTAGTGCCAGCAGCGTTCGCACTTCAGATACTTCGAGGCGATCACTTCGACGCCTTCTTCCGCTTCGCTATCAACCTTCACGACGTTCGCTGCTGACGTGATCAGCACGAACTTCAGGTCGTCGTCGAGGCTCGCGAGCGCGTCGTATCGCGCGCCGCTCGCGCGGATTTCGACTTCCGCCTGCAGCGACGAACCGATCAGGTTCGCCACGCGTGCTTCTTCCAGCGCCTTGGTTACGTCGCTACGCGCGGCGCGCAGCAGTGTCCATTTGTCGAGCAGCAGCTCGCCAGCTTGCGGCACTGCCGGGAACGCGTGATACGTCTCGGTGAAGATCGTTTCGCTGTTCGGCGAGAAGATCTTCCACGCTTCTTCGGCGGTGAACGACAGGAACGGCGCCATCAGGCGCAGCAGGCCGTGTGCGATGTGATACAGCGCGGTCTGAGCCGAACGGCGTGCAACGGAGTCGGCCGCCGTGGTGTACAGGCGGTCTTTCAGCACATCCAGATAGAAGCCGCCCAGGTCTTCCGAGCAGAACGTCTGCAGCTTGGCGACCACCGGGTGGAACTCGTACTTGTCGTAGTGCGAGAGGATGTCGTTCTGCAGGTTCGCCGACAGCGCCACCGCGTAACGATCGATCTCGAGCCAGTCTTCGAGCGGACGCGCGTGTTGCGCGAAGTCGAAGTCCGACAGGTTCGCGAGCAGGAAGCGCAGCGTGTTGCGGATGCGGCGATAGCCTTCCGTCACGCGCTTCAGGATCTCTTCGGAGATCGCCAGTTCGCCCGAGTAATCGGTCGAGGCGATCCACAAACGGATGATTTCCGCGCCGAGGCGGTTCGACACTTCATGCGGATCGATACCGTTGCCGAGCGACTTGCTCATCTTGCGGCCTTCGCCGTCCACGGTGAAGCCGTGCGTGAGCAGCGCGTTGTAGGGCGGGCGGCCGTCGAGCATCGAAGCGGTCAGCAGTGACGAGTGGAACCAGCCGCGGTGCTGGTCCGAGCCTTCCAGATACAGGTCAGCCGGGAATTGCAGTTCGTCTTTATGCGAGCCGCGCAGCACGTGCCAGTGCGTGGTGCCCGAATCGAACCAGACGTCCAGTGTGTCACGGTTCTTCTCGTACATATTGGCGTCGTCGCCGAGCAGTTCGCGCGGGTCGAGCGTTTGCCATGCTTCGATGCCGGCCTTCTCGACGCGTTGCGCGACTTCTTCGAGCAGCTCCAGCGTGCGCGGATGCAGTTCGCCGGTTTCCTTGTGCACGAAGAACGCCATCGGCACGCCCCATTGACGCTGACGCGACAGCGTCCAGTCCGGGCGGTTCGCGATCATGCTGAAAAGGCGCTGCTTGCCCCACGACGGATAGAAGGCGGTGTTCTCGATGCCTTCAAGCGCGGTTTCGCGCAGCGTTTTGTCGGAGTCGTTCGGCTTCACGTCCATACCGGCGAACCACTGCGAGGTCGCGCGGTAGATGATCGGCGTCTTGTGGCGCCAGCAGTGCATGTAGCTGTGCCGATAGTTCTCGGTGCGCAGCAGCGAGCCGGCTGCCTGCAGGGCTTCGACGATCTGCGGATTGGCCGCCCAGATCGACAGGCCGCCGAACAACGCGAGCGATTCGATGTAACGGCCGTCGCCCATCACCGGATTGATGATGTCCGAATCGGCCATGCCGTGCGCTTTGCAGGACACGAAGTCTTCCACGCCGTACGCCGGTGACGAGTGGACCACACCCGTACCCGTTTCGGTCGTGACGTAGTCGCCGAGATAAACCGGCGCCGTACGCTTGTAGGCCGGATGCGCGACTGCGAGCGGATGATTGAAGCGCAGGTTGACGAGCTTCGCACCCGGCGTGGTCGCGATGATCGAGCCTTCCAGTTCGTACTGTTTCAGGCACGCTTCAACACGCTCTTCGGCCAGGATCAGCAAGCCGCGCGGCGTGTCGACCAGCGCGTAGACGATTTCCGGATGCAGGTTCAGCGCCTGGTTGGCGGGGATGGTCCACGGCGTGGTGGTCCAGATCACGATGCCGCCTTCGTTGCGCGGCAGTGCAGTCAGGCCGAATGCCTGCGCAGTCTTTTCCGGTTCGGCAAAGCTGAACAGTACGTCGATGGTCGGATCGGTCTTGTCCGCGTATTCAACTTCCGCTTCGGCCAACGCCGAGCCGCAGTCAAAACACCAGTTGACCGGCTTCAGGCCGCGATACACATAGCCTTTTTCCATGATTTTCGCGAGCGCGCGGATTTCGCCGGCTTCGTTCGTGAAGTTCATGGTCTTGTACGGATTGTCCCAGTCGCCGAGCACGCCCAGACGGCGGAAGCCGACCTTCTGCTTCTCGATCTGTTCGGTCGCGTAGGCGCGCGCCTTCTGCATCACTTCGGCGGCAGGCAGCGACTTGCCGAACTGCTTTTCGATCTGGATTTCGATCGGCATGCCGTGGCAATCCCAGCCCGGCACGTAGACCGCGTCGAAGCCCGCCAGATTGCGCGCCTTGACGATCATGTCCTTGAGGATCTTGTTCACCGCGTGGCCGAGGTGGATGTCGCCGTTCGCATACGGCGGGCCGTCGTGCAGGATGAACTTCCTGCGGCCTTTGGAAGCAGAGCGGATCGTCTCGTAGACCTTGCGTTCCTGCCATTCCTTGACCCATTGCGGCTCGCGCTTGGGCAGGTCGCCACGCATCGGGAACGGCGTGTCGAGCAGGTTGACCGGGTAGCGTGACTGCGGTTTCGAATCGGCTTTCTTGTTGCTCATGATGAGGTCGCGGTGAATTCTTTCTAAGCGCAGCGAGGCTGCGGTATGCGCATGAAGCGCAGGGCGTTGGGCGCGCCCGGCAGGCATGTCGCGTGATTCACGGACGCCCTTCGATGCGCGCAGCGGTGGGTACATGCAGCACACAGTGCACTCGCATGTACCGCGGCGGCTATCTAATTCGGTCGGTGGCCGAGGTGGCGAAACCGGTGGAACGGCTGCCCGGCGTGCCGGCGCCGACGGCTGCGAACCACGCGCGCGCATTGGCGACGTCGCGCGCGATGGCGGCGGTCAGCGTTTCGAGGTCGACGTATTTTTCCTCGTCGCGCAGCTTTTTCAGGAATTCGACGCGCACGAGTTTGCCATACGCATCGCCGTGCCAGTCGAGCAAGTGCACTTCGAGCAGCACGCGGCCGGAATCGTCCACAGTGGGGCGCAAGCCGAGGCTGGCGACGCCCGGCAACGGTTGGTCCGTTACGCCGTGCACGCGCACCACGAAAATGCCGGCAAGCGCCGGACGCTTGTGCGCGATCGGCAGATTTAGGGTGGGGAAACCGAGATCGCGGCCGAGCTTCATGCCATGCACGACATGGCCGCTGATCAGGTAATCGCGGCCCAGCGCGGCGCGCGCCGAGTCGAGATCGCCCGCCACCAGCGCCGTGCGCACGCCCGAGCTGGAAATGCGCGCGCCGGACGGATCGGCCACGGTGGCCATCTGCTCGACTTCGAAACCGTACTGTTGACCCGCGGTCTTGAGCGACGCGAAATCGCCCACACGCTTGGCGCCGTAGCGGAAGTCGTCGCCGATCATCACCCAGCGCGCATGCAGCCCGTTGACGATGATCCGTTCGACAAACGTATCCGGCGACTGGCTCGCGAAGGTGTGATTGAAATGCTCGACCACGACCCGGTCGACGCCGTTGGTGCGCAGCGCCTCGAGCTTGTCGCGCAGCATCGCGATTCGCGGCGGCGCGCCAGCCGGGTTGAAGAACTCGCGCGGGTGCGGCTCGAAGGTCATCACGCAGACGGGCAGGCCGCGTGCATCGGCTGCGGCCCGGACGTGGGCGAGCAAAGCCTGATGGCCGCGGTGGACACCGTCGAAATTGCCGATGGTCAGTGCGCAGGGCGCACGGCTCTCAGCATTGGGAAGACCGCGGAAGACTCTCACGATAGCGGGTTTGAGGTAGGGCGGCCGAGGTGCCGCAAAACAAACGATTATAAACGCTCAGCGCACGAGACGGCGGCGCGTCGCCGTTTCAGTGTCCTCCGAATGATAAAATCCACGGATGAAAAAACTCGTCATCCTGATTTCCGGACGGGGAAGCAACATGGAAGCTATCATTCGCGCCTGCGCGGACGAGGGCTGGGCGGCGCAAGTCGCCGCCGTGATTGCCAACCGTTCTGACGCCGCGGGCCTTGCGTTCGCAGCGTCGCACGGCATCGCCACCGCGGTGGTCGACCACCGCCAGTTTCCCGATCGCGACAGCTTCGACGCCGCGCTGGCACAAGAAATCGACAGCTTCGCGCCCGATCTGGTCGTGCTCGCCGGCTTCATGCGGGTGCTTACGGCCGGTTTCGTCGACCATTACGCTGGGCGCATGCTGAACGTGCACCCCTCGCTGCTGCCGAGCTTTCCGGGCCTGAAAACCCATCAACAGGCCCTTGACGCTGGCGTGCGTTTGCACGGCGCGTCGGTGCATTTTGTCACGTCGCAGCTGGACCACGGGCCGATCGTCGCGCAGGCGGCCGTCCCCGTTGAGGCTGGCGACACCCCCGCCACGCTCGCGGAACGCGTGCTGGCAACCGAACACATTATCTATCCACGCGCAGTGCGCTGGTTCGTCGAAGGGCGTCTTGCCCTTGACGGCTTGCGCGTCACGCTTACGCCGCCGGAGCCGCAATGGCTCTTTGCCGGTCACACCGCCGGAGAGGGCGCATGAGATTACATGGTTTTTTGATTGGACAAACTGAGACTTTGCTGGCTGAAGTCCTGAGACTGAACGGCCCGGCCGACGCCACGACGAGCCGCTTTTTCCGCGCGCATCCGAAGCTCGGGCACGGCGAGCGCGGCGTGATCGCCGAGGCGGTCTTCGCGGTGCTGCGCCGCCGGATGGAATTCGCCCACCTGGCCGAAGGCGGAGCGGGCAGCCCGGCCCGCCGCATGGCCTTGCTGGGACTGATGCAGACGGCCGGGCGTACCGCGCTCAAGCCATTCGTGTCGGAAGCCGAGTCGCGCTGGCTCGAACACGTCGCCATGATCGACCCGGAAAGCCTGCCGCTGCGAATTCGCCTGAATTTGCCCGACTGGATCTATCAGGCGCTCTCCAAGCGCTTTGAACCCGCTGAACTGGCGCAACTGGCCGCCGCGCTGAACTATCCGGCGCCGCTGGATCTGCGCGCGAACCCGATCAAGGCAAGTCGCGACGACGTGCTGAACGCGCTGTCGAAGGCTGGTATCGAAGGTGGTGCAACGCCTTTCGCACCGTTCGGCGTGCGGGTGGTCGGCAAGCCGCCGCTCACCAAGCTGGACGCGTTCCAGCATGGCTGGGTCGAAGTCCAGGACGAGGGCAGCCAGCTGCTGTGTTCGCTGGTTGCGCCCAAGCGCGGCGAAATGATCGTGGACTTCTGCGCGGGCGCGGGCGGCAAGACGCTGGCGCTGGGCGCGGCGATGCGCTCCACCGGGCGCCTGTACGCATTCGACATCTCCGAGCGGCGTTTGGCCAAGCTCAAGCCGCGCCTCGCGCGTAGCGGGCTGTCGAACGTGAATCCGGTGCTGATCGACAGCGAACACGATGCGAAGATCAAGCGTCTGGCCGGCAAGATCGACCGCGTGCTGGTCGATGCGCCATGCAGCGGGCTCGGTACGCTGCGCCGGAATCCGGACCTGAAGTGGCGCCAGTCGCCGGAATCGGTGGCCGAACTGGCGCCGAAGCAGGCGTCGATTCTGGCCAGCGCCTCGCGCCTGGTGAAGAAGGGCGGCCGTCTCGTCTACGCGACCTGCTCGATTCTGGAAGCGGAAAACGAAGCCGTCGTGCAGCAGTTCCTCGCCGATCATCCGGACTTCGCTTTGGTGCCGGCGCGCGACGTGCTCGCCGAGCAGCGCATCGACCTGGAAATGGGCGATTACCTGTCGCTGTGGCCGCATCGCCACGCCACTGACGGCTTCTTCGCAGCCGTGCTGGAACGCCAGAGCTAAACGCAACAGGCTATCCGCCGGCGCGCCGGGCTCCTTTGCTGAACCCGGCGTGCAGGCGATTTCGGCTGCATCATGCAAAACCGTATTTTTCCTCACATGTTCAGCGACCTCGCGCGCGACTTCGGCCAGCCGGTGATGCTGTGGCAGGCCGGCGCGCTGCTTGGCACGCTCGTCGTCGCGTGGCTGCTCGCGCGCCTGTTGCGCCGCACGCTCGATCTGCGGCGCCAGACGCGTTACCAGACCCTGCGTTTCGGCGCGGAAAGCCTGAACCGTGCGTTCTTTCCGCTGATCGGGGCGGCGCTCGTCTGGGTCGCGCAGGCGATCACCGGCCAGTTCATGCACACCGCGCTGCTCGATCTGGCGCTGGTGCCGCTGTTCGGTATAGGCCTGATCTATATCGTGTTTTTCTTCGCGCGGCGGGTCTTCAGCCAGGATGGCGCGACGCATCCCGGGCTGTTCCTGGTGGAGAAGATCGTCTCGCTGGTCGTTTGGGTCGGCATGGTGCTCACCGTGATGGGCATTCAGGACGACGTGATCGCCTGGATGGGCAGCGTGCACTTCAAGGTCGCGAATGCGCACATGACGGTGCTCTCGCTCACCACGGGCCTGCTGTGGGTGTGCGTGACGATGATCGTCGCGATGTGGCTCGGCGCCACGTTCGAAGACCGCCTGATGCGCTCAAAGACGCTCGACGCCAACCTCAAAGTGGTGGTGGCGCGGGTCGGGCGTGCTGCGTTCGTGCTGGCGGCGGTGCTGATCAGTCTGTCGCTGGTCGGCATCGACATTACGGTGCTGGGGGTGTTTGGCGGCGCGCTGGGCGTGGGGCTTGGGTTCGGGTTGCAGAAAATCGCCAGCAATTACGTCTCGGGCTTCATCATCCTGATCGACCGCTCGCTGCGCATCGGCGACACGATCAACGTCAGCGGCCTGCAGGGCATGGTCACGCAGATCCGCACGCGTTATACGGTGGTGCGCGGTCTGGACGGGATCGAAACGCTGATCCCGAATGAAAAGCTGATTACGGACGTGGTGCAGAACCAGTCCTCCTATCTGACGCGCGGCTACGCCAAGGCGGCCGTACAGGTCGCCTACTCCTCTGACGTCGAGCAGGCGATGGCGCTGCTCGCCCAAGCCGCGCAAGGTGTCGCGCGGGTGCTGCAGGAGCCGGCGCCTGCGCCCTATCTGGTTGGCTTCGGCCCCGACGGCATCAACCTCGAACTGGGTTTCTGGATCGAAGACGCGGCGACGGGCACCTCTGGCGTGCGCTCGGCCGTGAATCGCAACATCTGGCGTCTATTCTCCGAACATGACATCTCGATTCCTTTCGCGCAACGCGAGGTGCGAATCGTCGGTAACGTGAGCGACGCGATGCAGCGAGAGGTAACAATGACCGCTGCCGCGGCTAATCAGGCCGACAGCGCCCACTGACGGGCACTTCGGACCCGCCTGCAGGTCAAAAAACAAGCTCCGGCGCTTCCGT
The DNA here is from genome assembly GCF_050434205.1 of Paraburkholderia sp. GAS348. NCBI lineage: Bacteria > Pseudomonadati > Pseudomonadota > Betaproteobacteria > Burkholderiales > Burkholderiaceae > Paraburkholderia > Paraburkholderia sp. GAS348. The sequence continues at coordinate 455,013 of NZ_JBNPVT010000004.1, read as the reverse complement.
CCGGTTGATGTCGCACAAAAAATCCCTATTTGTTACAAACACTTGGAACGCTTCAAGTAGAATATCGTCCAATCCCGCTGTATGCTTTCACTTTCTTGACACACGCATTTTGCTTGTGTCTGGCGTCTCTTGTTCCACAGGTAAATTGCCTTGTTGAATTCCTTGCTCGATTTCCTTGCCCACGGCCTGCTGCACTTCTCGTGGTGGCAACTTGTGCTGTACACGCTGGTCGCAACGCACATCACGATCATTGGCGTAACGGTCTATCTGCATCGCTGCCAGGCGCACCGTGCGCTGGAGTTGCATCCGATCGTCAGTCATTTTTTCCGCTTCTGGTTGTGGATGACCACCGGCATGCTGACCGGCCAGTGGGCCGCGATTCACCGCAAGCACCACGCCAAGTGCGAGACCGAAGAAGATCCGCACAGCCCGCAAACGCGTGGCATCTGGAAGGTGCTGCTCGAAGGCGCGGAACTGTATCGTTCCGAAGCCAAGAATGAAGAAACGATGCGCAAATTCAGTCACGGCACGCCGAATGACTGGATGGAACGCAACGTCTACACCAAGTACCCGATCCTCGGCGTGAGCCTGATGATGGTGCTGAACGTTGCGCTGTTCGGCGTCGTCGGCCTGACCATCTGGGCCGTGCAGATGATCTGGATTCCGTTCTGGGCGGCCGGTGTGGTGAACGGCCTCGCGCACTGGTGGGGCTACCGCAACTTCAACTCGTCGGATGCCAGCACCAACATCTTCCCGTGGGGCATCATCATCGGCGGTGAAGAGCTGCATAACAATCACCACACGTATGCGACTTCGGCCAAGCTGTCGAACAAGTGGTACGAGTTCGATATCGGCTGGATGTACATCCGCATCATGTCGGCGTTTCGTCTGGCCAAGGTAAAGAAGATCGCGCCTACGCCGCGTCTGACCACCGGCAAGCTGGTGCTTGACCAGGACACGTTGCAAGCCGTGCTGGCAAACCGCTACGAAGTGATGGCGCGTTACGGCAAGGCGCTCAAGCGTGCTTACCGCCAGGAGTTGGCGCACCTGAAGGAAGTTGGCGCGCGCGAGAAATATCAGGTGATGCGCGGTGCGCGTAGCTGGTTCCACAAGGAAGAAGCGGGTCTCGACGAGCCGCAGAAGCGCCAGTTGCCGCAAATCTTCGCGAACAGCCAGAAGCTCAAGACCTACATCGACATGCGCAATGAACTGGCGGCGATGTGGGAGCGCTCGAATGCGTCGCGCGATCAACTGCTGATTCAGTTGCAAGACTGGTGTCATCGCGCAGAGCAAAGCGGTATCAAAGCACTGCAAGACTTCGCGATGCGCCTGCGCCGTTATGCTTGATCGCATGCCTGAGCGCGAAATCCATTAAAATTTCGTTACGTCACAAAACCCCGCGTTGGCGGGGTTTTGCTTTTTGGGCCGCGGCAATTTCAACGACACGCGATTGACGGTCCGCGGCGGCAGAGCGAGGGCAGAGGAGATTATGGATCAGCAGGCGATCAGGACCGTCGAATACGACCGGCCACAGGCGCAGGGCACGACCTGCGGGATCGGGCAGGCGTGGGCGAAGGTGCCCGACGTGCCGTCGGCGGAACAGAAGGTGGCGTTGAAGGAGCGCATCCGCGCATTGCTTAAGCGCGAGAAAGCCGTGCTCGTCGCGCACTATTACGTCGACGCGGAACTGCAGGAGCTCGCCGACGAAACCGGCGGTTGCGTGGCCGATTCGCTGGAAATGGCGCGTTTCGGTCGCGATCACGAGGCGCAAACGCTGGTGGTGGCGGGCGTGCGCTTCATGGGCGAGACCGCGAAAATCCTGAGTCCGGACAAGCGCATTCTGATGCCTGATCTCGACGCGACCTGTTCGCTCGACTTGGGCTGTCCGGTCGATGAGTTCTCGGCTTTCTGTGACGCTCACCCGGATCGCACGGTGGTCGTGTACGCGAACACCAGCGCGGCCGTTAAGGCTCGTGCGGACTGGATGGTGACGTCGTCGATCGGGCTGGAAATCGTTGCCGACCTGCACGCACGCGGCGAAAAGATCATCTGGGCGCCGGATCGGCACCTCGGCAGCTATATCCAGAGCAAGACCGGTGCGGACATGCTGCTGTGGCAGGGCTCGTGTCTCGTGCACGACGAATTCAAGGGCATTGAACTCGATCTGTTGCGCGCCGAATATCCGGGCGCGAAAGTGCTGGTGCATCCGGAGTCGCCGGCTAACGTGGTCGCGCAAGCGGACGTGGTGGGTTCGACAACCCAGTTGATCGACGCCGCGCAAAAACTCGACGCGACGCATTTCATCGTGGCGACCGATCTCGGCATTCTGCACAAGATGCAGCTTGCGGCGCCCGGCAAGACGTTGATCGCCGCGCCCACGGCTGGCAACAGCGCGACCTGCAAGAGTTGCGCGCATTGTCCGTGGATGGCGATGAACGGCCTCGCCAACTTGGCCGAGGTGCTCGACCGCGGCCACAACGAAATCTTCGTCGATCGAGTGATCGGCGAGCGGGCGCGTCTGCCGATCGACCGGATGCTCGACTTCGCGGCGCGTCACAAGAAGCGCGTGCAAGCCAGCGGCGATCTCGCGCGCGACGCACAACTGTATTCGAACGTGGGAGCGGCGTAATGGGGGCAGTTGAAGGGGCTGTGGAACTCAATCAGGCCGAGGCGGTGTCGCCGCTGTTCGCAGAGATTCATGCGCAGTACGGTGCGGCGTTCGATGCTGCGTTAGCCCGCAACGTCGCCGACGCGCTGGCCGAAGATGTTGGCGCAGGCGATCAGACCGGCCGCCTTGTCCCCGCAGACGACCTGCGTGATGCACGCATTATCGTGCGCGAAGATGCCGTGCTGTGCGGTGTGCCATGGTTCAACGCGGTGATGCGCCAGGTCGATCCGCGTATCGACGTGCAATGGCGTTATCGCGAGGGTGATCGGATGACAGCGGACGCGCCGGTCTGCGAGCTGCGCGGCCCTGTTCGAGCGCTGTTGACAGCCGAGCGCAATGGGCTGAATTTCCTGCAACTGCTGTCGGGCGTGGCGAGCGCAACGCGCCGTTATGTCGACGCGATTGCCCACACTCAGACGCGCATCCTCGATACACGTAAGACCTTGCCGGGCTTGCGGCTCGCGCAGAAATACGCAGTGCGTGTGGGCGGCGGAGCGAATCAGCGGCTTGCGTTATACGACGGCATTCTGATCAAGGAAAACCACATCGCCGCAGCGGGTAGCGTCGGTGCGGCGATGGATGCGGCGCTCGCGCTGAATGCGGGCGTGTCGATCCAGATCGAAGTCGAAACGCTGGCGCAATTGGAAACCGCGTTGGCGCATCGCGCGCAATCCATTCTGCTGGACAACTTTTCGTTCGATGCGATGCGCGACGCAGTGCGTATTACGGCAGGGCGGGCGGTGCTGGAGGTGTCCGGCGGTGTGAACTTCGAGACGGTGCGGACCATCGCGGAAACGGGCGTCGACCGTGTGTCGATCGGTGCGCTGACCAAAGATGTGCGCGCAACGGATTACTCGATGCGGATCGTCTGAGCGCACGCGCCTAAGCGCTCGCAGTCAATGAAAAAGCCGTCGCTGGGAAACCCGCGATGGCTTTTTCACTTCAGCTTTAGACATCACACATTGCGGTTGCGCACATGCTCTGGTGACAACACCGTCGGCAGCGCTTTAGGCAACGTGGCCGGCCAATCGCGGCTGAAGTGCAGGCCGCGGCTTTCACGCCGTGAGCGAGCGCCTTCGACGATTAGCGATGCCACGTCGACCAGATTGCGCAGCTCAAGTAAATCGCGGCTCACCTTGAAGTTCGCGTAATACTCGTGAATCTCGTCCCGGAGCAAGGCGAGCCGATGCCTGGCCCGCGCGAGCCGCTTGTCCGTCCGCACGATGCCGACGTAGTTCCACATCAGGCGACGCAGTTCATCCCAGTTGTGCGCGACCACCACTTCTTCGTCCGGATCGGACACGCGGCTTTCGTCCCAGTCCGGCAGCGGCGCATGGACGGCGGCGCTGAAGCCTTCTTCCTCGATGGCCTGCGCGGCGGAGCGTCCGATCACGAGGCACTCGAGCAAGGAGTTGCTGGCAAGCCGGTTTGCGCCGTGCAGGCCGGTGCATGACGTTTCACCGACCGCATAGAGGCCCGCGAGATCAGTCCGGCCTTCCAGATCCGTCACGACGCCGCCGCACGTGTAGTGCGCGGCAGGGACCACCGGAATGGGTTCTTTGGTGATGTCGATGCCGAATTCCAGGCAGCGGGCCAGAATCGTTGGGAAGTGTTCGCGTAGGAATTCAGGCGGCTGATGGCTGATGTCGAGATACACGCAATCAATGCCGCGTTTCTTGATCTCGAAGTCGATCGCGCGCGCGACGATGTCGCGCGGCGCGAGTTCGGCCCGTTCGTCGTGGTTCGGCATGAAGCGCGTGCCGTCCGGCAGCTTCAGAATGCCGCCTTCGCCGCGCACCGCTTCCGAGATCAGGAACGACTTCGCATAAGGATGGAACAGGCAGGTCGGATGGAACTGGATGAATTCCATATTCGACACGCGGCAGCCCGCGCGCCAGGCCATCGCGATACCGTCGCCGGTCGCGGTGTCGGGGTTGGTGGTGTACAGATAGACCTTGCCGGCGCCGCCGGTGGCGAGCACCGTATGCGGCGCCTCGATTGTCACGGTGCGGCCGCTTTGCAGATCGAGTGCATACAAACCGTGGCAGCGACGGCCTGGCAGGCCGAGGCGGTCGGACGTGATCAGGTCGATCGCGTAGTGGTCTTCGAGCAGGGTGATGTTCGGATGATGGCGTACACGCTCGCTGAGCGTGGTGACCACGGCATGGCCCGTTGCATCCGCAGCATGAATGATGCGGCGATGGCTATGGCCGCCTTCGCGTGTCAGATGGAAGCCGAGTTCGGCCGCGTCGTCTTTGGTGAATGGCACCCCTTGCTCAATCAGCCATTCGATCGCGGCACGTCCGTGCTCGACGATGAAGCGCGTTGCCGCCTCGTCGCACAGGCCGCCACCCGCAATGAGTGTGTCGCGCACATGGTTTTCGATGCTGTCCGCCGAATCCAGTACCGCGGCGATGCCGCCTTGCGCCCAATCGCTTGCACCTTCGGTCATCGATCGCTTGGCGACCACCGCAACCCGCCGGGTCTCCGCGAGATTGAGCGCGACGCTCAAACCTGCCAGACCGCTACCGACAATCGCTACATCGAATTCCATCGCCTGCATCTCCGTCTTTCGTTTTGCCATGACGGTGTGCCATTCGCACGCCGCTAAAACGAGAAAGGATACGCGTCACAACGGATGAGGGAAAGCTGGCCGAACGGGATAAGACTGTCCTGGTAGACAAAGGGCCGCTAAGCAGCGCGATATTGGGGCGCACAAAACAAAAAAGCCTCGCACGAATGCGAGGCTTTTTTGCAAATCTTTTTGCCTTCGTCAGGCAGGAGCCAAGATTTATTTAATCTTGGTTTCCTTGTAGTCAACGTGCTTACGGACGACCGGATCAAATTTCTTGATCAGCATCTTTTCCGGCATGTTGCGTTTGTTCTTCGTAGTCGTGTAGAAGTGACCCGTGCCTGCGGTCGATTCCAACTTGATCTTGTCGCGTGCGCCTTTCGCCATGATTTACTCCTTAGGCTTCACCGCGTGCGCGCAGATCTGCGAGCACAGCGTCGATACCGTTCTTGTCGATCAGGCGCAGGCCGGCGTTCGAAACGCGCAGACGCACCCAACGGTTTTCGCTTTCCACCCAAATACGGCGGTTTTGCAGGTTCGGCAGGAACCGGCGCTTGGTTTTGTTATTCGCGTGGGAAACGTTGTTGCCGCTCATCGGCGCTTTCCCAGTTACTTGGCATACGCGTGCCATGAGAGCACTCCTAATACGCTAATTCTGAGTTCGAACGCCGTGAAAGTTTCCCGAAAAGAGCCGCGCTAAGAGTTTATTGAAACTCGAGGCACGTTTCCTTTCCGGAACGCCTTGGTGGCTTCGGAACAGGGGGTTGGAAATAGGCAAACCGGAATTCTAGCAGAAAAAAAGCCGCAAAATCAAACCTTATTTGCGATGCCGAACTCGGCGCGACGTTGCCGCGGCCCAGGTTCAGCCCATTTCACGGCCAGCCGGCGCGGGCGAACGAGTAGGTATCGTCGGCGCCGATCACCAGATGATCGATCAGCCGCACGTCGATCAGCGCAAGCGCGTCGCGCAGCGTATGCGTCAGTCGGCAGTCGCTCGCGCTCGGCTGGACGGCGCCGGAAGGGTGATTATGCGCGACGATCAGGCTGGCGGCATTCAGACTCAGGGCTCGCCGCGCGATCTCGCGCGGATAGACCGCCATGCGTGTCAGCGTGCCGCGTGCGCTTTCTTCGCAGCGGATCAACCGATGCCTGGCGTCGAGAAAGAGCGACACGAAGACTTCTTGCGTCATGCCGCCTATGCGCAGGCGCAGATAGTCTTGTACGGCCTCGGGCGAGTTCATCAGCGATCGGTCACGCATTTTGTCGACCAGCGAGCGCCGCGCCATCTCCATGATGGCGAGCAACTGCGCCTTCTTTGCCGGGCCGACGCCGCGCAGGCCGTCGAAATCCGAATAGGTTGCGTCGAGCATTGCCCGCAGCGAGCCGAACCGGTCGAGCAGGGTGCGCGCGACGTTGAACACATCGTGGCCGGGCAGGCCTGAGCCAAGCACCAGTACGATCATTTCGGCGTCGGACAGCACGCCCGGCCCTTCCGCGATTAGCCGCTCACGCGGCATGTCGTCTTTCAGCCATTTGCCGCGTACGAGCTGTCGGGCTGGGGGTGTGCGGGCGTTCGCCGCAGCGCCGGCGATGCGAGCGCCACGATCGGCTGCGGTATTGCCCGCTGCGGCGCAAGCGCGCGGCGACATCAGGGCGGGCGCCAGGGCGGCGGGCGTGGCAGGCTCCGGCGAGGTCGCATTGAGTGTCGCTTGGTCTATCGTGCAGGCGTAGTCGGCCATATAGGTACGCATCCTCCAGTTTGGGTTTGTGGCGGCGCGCGGTGTCAGGCTGTGCCGGCGTGCATGCAACGGCGCCAAGCTGCCGCGCGCTATGTGGCTTACAATAGACGCTTTGCGCACGGCACTCCGACGGTCTGCCACACGCGTCGACTGCGCCTGCGGCGCACGCGTGCAGCGCGCTTCGACTGAGCGAGCATTGCATGAGCATCATCGACATTTCCGAAGTAAAACCCGGTTCACACGTGACGCTTCATTACCGGCTTTCCCTTGCCGATGGCGCCGAAGTCATCAATACATTTACCGACAGGCCGGCCACGCTGCTGCTTGGTGCGGGTCAACTGGCGCCGCCGCTGGAAGATATTCTGCTGGGTTTGAAGGTGGGCCACCATTCGACCTTTCAGCTAACGCCGGATCAGGCGTTCGGGCCGCGCAATCCGGAGCTGATCCAGCGGGTCTCGCTGGCCACACTGCGCGAAAACAGCATGATCGGCGAGGATTTTTCGCCAGGCGACCTGGTCGAATTCAACGCGCCAGGCGGCGGCCGCTACGCTGGCGTCCTGAAAGAAGTCGGCGAAACGTCGGCGTTGTTCGATTTCAATCATCCGCTTGCCGGCCAGGCGCTGGCGTTTGAAGTGAAAATCATCGGGATTCTGTAAACATGAGCATCACGGATACGACTCTTGCCGAAGCAGAGATCCTGCTGGCGCAGCCGCGTGGGTTCTGTGCCGGCGTCGATCGGGCCATTGAAATCGTGGAGCGTGCCATCGCGCTGCACGGCTCGCCGATCTATGTGCGTCACGAAATCGTCCATAACGCCTATGTTGTCGAAGATTTGCGCAAGAAAGGCGCAATCTTCATCGAGCAGCTGGAAGAAGTGCCGCCCGGCAATACAGTCATCTTCAGTGCGCATGGCGTGTCGAAAGCAGTCCGCTCGGAGGCCGAATCGCGCGGCCTGCGGGTGTACGACGCCACTTGTCCGCTTGTGACCAAGGTGCATATCGAAGTCGCGAAAATGCGCCAGGACGGCTTCGACATTGTGATGATCGGCCACAAGGGCCACCCGGAAGTCGAGGGCACGATGGGGCAGGCAGGCGAAGGCATGCATCTGGTGGAAGACATCGAAGACGTGCAGGCTTTGCAACTGGCCGAGCCCGAGCGGATCGCGTTCGTTACGCAAACCACCCTGTCGGTCGACGACGCAGCCGAGATCATCGCTGCCCTGAAGGCGAAGTATCCGGCGATCCGCGAGCCGAAGAAGCAGGACATCTGTTACGCCACGCAAAACCGCCAGGACGCGGTCAAGTTCATGGCGCCGCAATGCGACGTCGTGATCGTGGTCGGCAGCCCGAATAGTTCGAACTCGAACCGCTTGCGCGAGCTGGCCGAAAAGCTTGGCGTGCCTTCCTATATGGTGGACTCGCCGGACCAGATCGATCCGGTCTGGGTCGAAGGCAAGCGCCGGATCGGCGTGACGGCGGGCGCTTCGGCGCCGGAGGTGCTGGCGCAAGCGGTGATCGCCCGGTTGCGTGAGCTCGGCGTGCGCAACGTGCGTGCGCTCGAAGGCATCGAGGAGAACATTGCGTTTCCGCTGCCACGCGGGCTGGGTCTCCCCGCCTGACAATTAGCTGACGTTTCTGAAAGAAAAGCGCGCCCGATGGCGCGCTTTTTTTACGCCCGTAGATTCGTGAGTCTCTCTGAATAAAGTGCCAGAACACCGCGTCGAGCCGTTTTAAGTGTGCTCCCACACAAATTCTTTTGAATTGCGATTTGGCATTTAATCGATTTTCCGATGATGTGACCCCGTTTAAATCGTGTCAGAGACGTTGCACCGATTTTTGGCGCACTAAAATAGTGCGTGTGTCTTGATATCAATGAAAACGTAATACTTAACGCGGACCACGGCGCAATCGGCGATCGAGGCATATCGCTGCAACACTTGATGCCATTGGGCGCAACGGTGGTGCAACTGGTGCACGGGAAATAGTCGCAACCGGGTTGCGCCAATGGTGGGATTCCTCTCTCAAAATAAGGTTGCAATGCAGGAAAACCCCACCGTTTCAACAATATTGCGCGTCGCATAATTGGAGTTACAATGCGCGCGTTCTCAAGGCCTCCGGGTCCCGAACAACGGATTTTGCAAGGCGCGGGAGACCTACATAATGCGAGTCAAATTTGCTTACGCCGTGTCCATCGTGACCGCGGTTGCGATGTTGACCGCATGCGGCAAGAAACAGGAAGGTGAGGCGGGAGCCGCGGCATCGGCTGCCACGGCGGCAGCGGCACCGGCGAGTGAAGCGACTGTCGTGAAAATCGGTCATGCGGCCCCATTGACGGGTCCTATCGCGCACCTCGGTAAAGACAATGAAAACGGCGCGCGTCTGGCGGTCGAGGAAATCAACACGCAGGGTTTGACTATCGACGGTCACAAGATCCAGCTGGAGCTCGACGCGCAAGATGACGCCGCGGACCCGAAAACGGGTACGGCCGTCGCCGAAAAATTCGTCGACGATCATGTGGTCGCCGTGGTCGGGCACCTGAATTCGGGCGTTTCGATTCCGGCGTCGAAGATCTATAGCGATGCCGGGATCGTGCAGATCTCGCCGTCGTCGACGAACCCGGGGTATACGCAGCAAGGTTTCAAGACGACTTATCGGGTGGTCGCGACCGATGCCCAGCAGGGGCCGGCGCTTGCCAACTACGCAACGAAAGTGCTCGGCGCGAAACGCATCGCGATCGTCGACGACTCGACCGTGTACGGCAAGGGATTGGCCGACGAGTTCGCGAAGACAGTACTGGCGAGCGGGGCGAAGATCGTCGCGCGCGAAACTACGAATGACAGGGCAACGGAGTTTCAGGCCGTCCTTGGAAAGATCAAGAGTGTTCAGCCGGACGTGATCATGTTCGGCGGCATGGACGCAACGGGCGGGCCGTTCACCAAACAGGCGGCGGCGCTCGGTATCAGGGCAAAAATCCTTGGCGGCGACGGCGTGTGTACCGACAAGGTGGGTGAGCTGGCGGGAACCGCCGTGCAAAACCTGGTCTGTTCGGAGGCGGGACTCGCGCTTTCGAAAATGGACAAGGGAGCGGACTTCGAGAAGAAGTACGTCGACCGCTTCCACACGCCGGTGCAGATTTACGCACCGTTCACGTATGACGCTGTGTACGTGATTGTCGATGCAATGAAGCGCGCCAATTCGATCGAGGCGCCCAAGGTGCTGGCTGCGATGCCGTCCACCGATTACAACGGGGTAATCGGCCACATCGCGTTCGACGACAAGGGTGATTTGAAAGAGGGCGCCATTACGCTTTACGACTTCAAGGACGGCAAGAAAGCGGTTCTCGACGTCGTAAAGATGTGATGACGGGACGTTCAGCCTGACGGCACCGACACCACCCAACGGTGCCGTTTTTGCATCCGCCATCGGCGAGTCCCCGGCTGCATCCCAGTCGTAAGACGAACCGGATGGCGGATAACCCTTACCGGTCTTTTACATCAGTACCCGCAGTGCCGTTGAGATTCCGTCCCGCATCACCGCCCACCGGCTGATGAAGAACGCGAATCCAGTCGCACGGGCTAAGGAGCATTAAATGGATATCTTCATCCAGCAGGTCCTCAACGGGCTGGTGCTTGGCAGCGTTTACGCCATCATCGCACTGGGCTATACGATGGTTTACGGCATCTTGGGCATCATCAACTTCGCGCATGGCGATGTGTTGATGGTGGGCGCGATGGTTGCGCTCTCGGCCATAGGCGTGCTTCAGAACCACTTCCCCGGCCTCGGCAATGTGCCGACGCTCGTCATTGCGTTGATCATCGCGGCAGTGGTTTGCTCGGTGGTCGGCTACACGATCGAGCGCGTGGCCTACCGGCCGTTGCGTAAAGCGCCGCGTCTCGCCCCGCTGATCACCGCGATCGGCGTGTCGATCCTGCTGCAAACCCTCGCGATGATGATCTGGTCGCGCAACCCGCTGCCGTTCCCGCAGCTGTTGCCCACCGACCCGATCAACGTGATCAAGGCCACCGACACGACGCCTGGCGCCGTGATCTCGATGACCGAAATCGTGATCATTGTCGTGGCGTTCCTCGTGATGGGCGGTCTGCTGCTGCTGGTGCACAAGACCAGGCTGGGCCGCGCGATGCGTGCGATCGCTGAGAACCCGGGCGTCGCCAGCCTGATGGGCGTGAACCCGAACTTCGTGATTTCGGCGACCTTCATGATCGGCTCGGCGTTGGCTGCCTTGGCCGGCGTGATGATCGCGTCCGAATACGGCAACGCACACTTCTATATGGGCTTCATCCCAGGTCTGAAGGCGTTTACCGCAGCGGTGCTGGGCGGGATCGGCAACCTCGGCGGGGCCATGGTGGGCGGCGTGCTGCTCGGCCTGATCGAACAGTTGGGGGCGGGTTATATCGGCAACCTCACGGGCGGTGTATTCGGCAGTAACTACCAGGACGTGTTCGCATTCATCGTGCTGATCATCGTGCTGGTGTTCCGTCCGTCGGGCCTCTTGGGCGAACGTGTTGCGGATCGAGCATAAGGAGTAGACAGACATGACCTCAATTCAACCGATCGAGCCGTCCACGACGCTCATCCCTGAAAAGAACCTGACGAAGACGCTGACCGTCGGCATCATCACCGCGATCTTCGTGATCGCGGCGCCGATGATCATCGGCGCGGCAGGCGGCAACTACTGGGTCCGCGTGCTCGACTTCGCCATGCTGTATGTGATGCTGGCGCTGGGTCTCAACGTGGTGGTCGGCTTCGCCGGCCTGCTGGACCTGGGCTATATCGCGTTCTACGCCATCGGCGCCTACGTTGCCGCTTTGCTGAGTTCGCCCCACCTGACCTCGCAGTTCGAGTGGATCGCGCATCTGGCGCCGAACGGGCTGCATGTGCCGATCTGGATCATCGTGCCGATCGCCATGGGGCTCGCCGCGACCTTCGGCGTCCTGCTCGGCGCGCCGACCTTGCGGCTGCGTGGCGACTACCTCGCCATCGTGACCCTGGGCTTCGGGGAAATCGTGCGGATCTTCATGAACAACCTCGACCGTCCGGTGAACATCACCAATGGCCCGAAGGGGATCACGGGGATCGATCCGGTGCAGGTGGGCGGCTTCAGTCTGGCGCAGACACACACGTTCCTCGGGTTCTCGTTCCCGTCGGTGTACATGTATTACTACCTGTTCGTGTTGTGCGCGCTGTTCGTGATCTGGACCTGTACGCGTTTGCAGCACTCGCGGATCGGCCGTGCATGGGCCGCGATCCGTGAAGACGAAATCGCCGCCAAGGCAATGGGCATCAACACCCGTAACGTGAAGCTGCTGGCCTTCGCGATGGGCGCGTCGTTCGGCGGCCTGTCGGGCGCGATGTTCGGTTCGTTCCAGGGCTTCGTGTCGCCGGAATCGTTCACGTTCTGGGAGTCGGTCGTGGTGCTGGCGTGCGTGGTGCTGGGCGGCATGGGCCACATCCCTGGTGTGATTCTCGGTGCGGTGCTGCTTGCGGTGTTCCCGGAATTCCTGCGCTCGACGATGGGTCCGTTGCAGAACATGATCTTCGGCCATGAAATCGTCGATACCGAAGTGATCCGTCAGTTGCTGTACGGCCTCGCGATGGTCGTGATCATGCTGTACCGCTCGGAAGGCCTGTGGCCGTCGCCGAAGCACGAAGACAAGATTGCGAAACTGGCGAAGCGCGCTGGCAAGAAGCCGGTGCGCGCCTGAGGCCATGGGACCGGAGTAAGCACTGAAGTGCTAACTCCGGTCGACAGCGATGCATGGGACCTGAGTAAGCATGGGACCGGAGTAAGCGCTAAAGCGCCAACTCCGGTCGACACGCTAACTCAGGTCGACAGCGGTGCATGGGACCTGAGTAAGCGCTGAAGCGCTAACTCAGGTCGACAGGAGAAAACATATGAGCGATAACGTAAGCAACAACGTGGGCAGCGATCAGATCCGCCTGTCGGTGAAAGGCGTGAACAAGCGCTTCGGCGGCCTGCAGGCTTTGTCCGACGTCGGCCTGCAGATCAAGGCGGGCCAGATTTATGGTCTGATCGGTCCGAACGGCGCCGGCAAGACGACCTTCTTTAATGTGATCACGGGTCTGTACACACCCGATTCGGGCGAGTTCAAGCTCGACAACGTGCAATACACGCCGACCGCTGTGTATCAGGTGGCGAAGGCGGGGATTGCCCGCACGTTCCAGAACATCCGTTTGTTCGGCGGCATGACCGCGCTGGAAAACGTGATGGTCGGCCGTCACGTGCGCACGAAGCACGGTCTGATCGGCGCGGTGTTCCAGACGCCGGCCGAGCGCAAGGAAGAGCGCGAGATCAAGGAACGCGCAATCGAATTGCTGGAGTACGTCGGCATTGCGCAGTACGCGGACTACACGTCGCGCAATCTGTCGTACGGTCACCAGCGTCGGCTGGAAATCGCCCGCGCACTGGCTACGGATCCGAAACTGCTCGCGCTGGACGAACCGGCTGCCGGCATGAACGCAACGGAAAAGGTCGAGCTGACCAAGCTGCTCGACAAGATCCGCAGCGACGGCAAGACGATTCTCCTGATCGAGCACGACGTGAAACTGGTGATGGGTCTGTGCAACCAGATGACGGTGCTCGACTATGGCAAGGTGATTGCGCAAGGTTTGCCTTCAGACGTGCAGAAGGATCCGAAGGTGATCGAAGCTTATCTGGGTGCGGGGGTCCACTAATGGCAACGGCAATGTTGAAAATCAAGGGCCTGCAGGTCAATTACGGCGGCATCCAGGCAGTCAAGGGTATCGACCTCGAAGTCGCGCAGGGCGAGCTGGTCACGCTGATCGGCGCGAACGGCGCGGGCAAGACCACGACGATGAAGGCGATCACGGGTCTGAAGCCGTACTCGGCGGGCGACATCGAGTACATGGGCCAGTCGATCAAAGGCATCCCGGCGCACGAACTGCTCAAGCGCGGTCTGGCGATGGTGCCGGAAGGCCGTGGCATCTTCTCGCGCATGTCGATCGTTGAGAACATGCAGATGGGTGCTTATCTGCGTAACGATACGGACGCCATCAAGGCGGACGTCGATCGCATGTTCGGCTTCTTCCCGCGCCTGAAGGAACGGGCGACGCAGTACGCAGGCACGCTCTCGGGCGGCGAACAGCAGATGCTGGCCATGGCGCGCGCGATCATCAGCAAGCCGAAGCTGTTGTTGCTCGACGAACCGTCGATGGGTCTGTCGCCGATCATGGTCGAGAAGATCTTCGAAGTGGTGCGGGCGATCTCGGCTGAAGGCATGACAGTGCTGCTGGTCGAGCAGAACGCGCGTCTCGCGTTGCAGGCGGCGAACCGCGGCTACGTGATGGACTCGGGTCTGGTGACGATGTCCGGTGACGCGAAGCAGATGCTCGATGATCCGAAGGTTCGGGCGGCTTATCTGGGCGAGTAAGTTGGGTAAATGAACTGGGTAAATAACCCGGACCAGGTTTGCCTTAGCCGTAAAGAAGGCCGCATGCGTTTCAATCGCGCATGCGGCCTTTTTCTATTCAAGCGCTTGCCCGGCGCCTAAGCGGCCGGCGTTTCCACCAGTTCACCAAGGCGTTTGCCGAGACTGATCACGGCATCCGCGCGATAACCGAGTGCCTCATAGAACGCCCGCACGTCGTCCTTCGCGGACAGCACCTGCAAGTTCAGCTTTGGGCATCCACGTTTGGTCAACGCGGATTCGACATGCGCGACCAGACGCGTGCCGATGCCGTGACGACGCAACGATTCATCCACCGCGAGCGAATACAGCCAGCCTCGGTGCCCGTCGTAGCCACCCATCACTGTGCCGACGATACGCTCGCCGAACACTGCGACAAAGAACAGTTCCGGTTGCGTCGCCAGCTTGTTGGCGATCGAAAGGTGCGGATTGCGCTGCGGCCTCGTCACGTCCCGGTACTCGGGGAATGCGTCCTGCCACAGCGCGACCACGGCGTCGGTGTCGCTCGCTTCGAAGCGGCGGATCGATAGCGTTGCGCTCGTCATACGCGCTTTCCTCTGTGATTACAGCGTGTCGAGAATCGACCGCAGCATCGCCATCATCTGGTCGATTTCTTCGTTCGTGACGTTCAGCGCCGGCATGAAGCGCAGCAGGTTCGGACGCGCCGCGTTCAGCAGCAGGCCGTCGGGTTGCATCACACGAGCCTTCTCGACGATCTGATTGCCGATGTCCTTGCCGAGCAGCAGGGCGCGCAGCAGGCCTTCACCGCGTTCGCCTTCGAAACCGCGTTCTTCCGACAATTCGAGCAGCCTGGCGCGCAGATACTCGCCGCGCGCGCGCACGTCTTCGAGGAAGCCCGGCGCGGTCAATTGCGAGATCACCGAATAGCCGACCGCGCTCATCAGCGGATTGCCGTTGTAAGTGCCGCCCTGGTCGCCTGGTTCGAACACGGCGATGTCGGCTTTCGAGAGCAGCGCCGCGAGCGGCACGCCGCCGCCGATGCCTTTGCCGAGCGTCATGATGTCCGGCTCGATGCCCGACAGTTCATACGCGAACAAGGTGCCGGCGCGGCCACAGCCGCTCTGCACTTCGTCGACGATCAGCAGCAGGTTGTGCTGCTTGGTCAGCGCGCGCAGTTGCTGCATGAACTCGCGCGTGGCGGGAATCACGCCGCCTTCGCCCTGAATCGGCTCGAGCATCACGGCGACGGTCTTCGCGTTGATGAGCTTTTCAACCGACGCGATGTCGTTCAGATCCGCTTTCGGGAAGCCCGGCACTTGCGGCGCGTAGATCGTGTCCCAGCCCGGCTTGCCGCTTGCGGACATGGTGGCGAGGGTGCGGCCGTGGAAGCTGTGATCGAACGTGATGATTTCGAACGCGCCGTCCTTGAATTTCCTGCCCCACTTGCGCGCGAGCTTGATCGCGCCTTCGTTCGCTTCGGCGCCGCTGTTCGCGAAGAACACTTTGTCGAAACAGCTGTGCTGCGTAAGCAGGCCTGCGAGTTGCGCCATCGGCTCGTTGTAGAAAGCCGGCGATGGGTTGATCAGCAGTTGTGCCTGCTTATTCAGCGCTTCGATCATGCCGTCGTTGCAATGGCCGAGGCTGTTGACCGCCCAGCCCTGGATGAAGTCCAGATATCGCTTGCCGTTATTGTCATAGAGCCACGAGCCCTTGCCGTGCGTGAAAACGATTTCGGGCCGGTTCGTGATGCTCATCAGCGACTCGATCGGGTACTCATTGAAATTCATGACGGCGGGCTCCAGACAGCGGGGTGAAGGGTTGATGAGCGGTTGGCCAATACGAAACAGGGGCCGGGGGAAACAAAAAAAGCAAACAAAAAAGCCACGGCATGCCGTGGCTTTCATGATCCGAACTGCTAGCGCCTTTGTGCGGCGCGAATCCGTGACGAAGCCAGCGGCGTCCCTAAGGGAGCGGCGAGCGGCGACGTCGGAGTTCGGACTGGATGCGGTTCATGCGCGAAAGAATACGACAAGGAAAGCGCTGGTGTAAACCATGAATTTGCGCGGAGTCACATCAACGCGGATGTGTGCAAGTCTGCCAGCGTACCGGTTTCGTTTTGGTGAATGGGTTAATCGTCACCCGATCAACCCATTCACCGCCTCAAACCGCGTTCGCCAGATCCGCCTCGCTCGTGAAGGAATCCGCGTAGAACTCGTCCTCCGGCAGCCCATGATGCTGGGTGAAGTCGCGCTGTGCCGACTCGACCATCACCGGTGCGCCGCAGGCGTACACCTGATACGGCGACAGGTCGGGCAGATCCTCGATCACCGCGCGATGCACGAAGCCGACACGGCCCGTCCACGCATCGCCCGCGTCTGGTTCCGACAGCACCGGCACGAACTTGAAGTTCGGAATCTCGCGAGCCCATTGCTCGGCGAGATCGAGCAGATACAGATCCTTCTTGCGGCGCGCGCCCCAGTACAACGTCATCGGGCGGTTCAGGTTCTTGAACACCGCATGTTCGACGATCGCCTTTAGCGGCGCGAAGCCGGTGCCCGAGGCCAGCAGCACGATCGGCTTGTCCGAATCTTCACGCAGGAAGAAGGTGCCGAGCGGGGCCTCGAAGCGCAGGATGTCGCGCTCCTTCATCGTATTGAAGACGTGATCGGTGAACGTGCCGCCGGGCATGTGACGGAGGTGCAATTCGATCGGGCCTTCCGTGTGTGGCGCGCTCGCCATCGAATAGCTGCGGCGCTTGCCATCTTTCAGAATGAATTCGAGGTACTGGCCGGCCAGATACTGCAGACGTTCGTTGGCGGGCAGTTGCAGCTTCAGCACGACGACGTCGTCAGCCTTGCGCTCGATCGCGTTCACGCGGCACGGCAGTTTCTTGACCTGCACGTCGCCCACGCCGGCCACTTCGCGGATATCCACTTCGAGATCGGAGCATGCCGTCGCGCAGCAGAAGAGCGCCATGCCGCGCGTCTTTTCATCGTTCGACAAGGCCGACGACGAATGCTGACGCTGTTCGACCTGGCCGCTGACCACGGTGCCTTTGCATGAGCCGCAGGCGCCGTTCTTGCAGCCGTACGGCAGGCCGATGCCCTGGCGTAAAGCCGCGATCAGGACCGGTTCGTCCTGTTCTACCTGAAACTGCCGGCCGCTTTGCCGGAGCGTGACGTTAAATGCCATAGAGTGTTCGAAATCGAAAAGTCGGTAATCGTTATCGGACCCGCGGTGCAACTGTGCGGTACCTGCCGCGCCAGGCGGCTACAATGCGTCCACCATGAAAGCGACACGAAATTTACGCCGGCCGCGCGTGTTGATCGTTGGCTGCGGTGATGTCGGCATGCGCTGCGTGCCCTTGCTGCGGCCTCACGCGCATGTCTTCGCGCTCACCAGCCACGCCGAACGCAGCGCCGAATTGCGCGCCGCTGGCGTCACGCCGCTGGTCGGCGACCTTGACGCGCGCCGCAGCCTGAAGCGGCTTGCCGGCCTCGCGCCGACGGTGCTGCATCTCGCGCCGCCGCAAAAGACCGGCGATGACGACCGCCGTACCCGCGCCTTGCTTGCGACGCTGAGCGCGCGCCGCGATCGGGCGCTGCGTGCCGCGCGCGGCGCGCTGGCGCCGGTCGGGCGGCTGCGCCGCGGGTTGCGCCGCATTCGTGCCTCGTGGGCGGAATCTGAAGCAGCCAATATTGTACCCGACAGGGTGCGCTGGACCGCCGCACCGCGGGCGCCTGTGAAGTTGGTGTACGCGAGCACGACAGGCGTCTACGGCGATTGCGGCGGCGCGTGGATCGACGAGACGCGCGCGTCGCAGCCGGCCAATGCGCGTGCCAAACGCCGCGTGTCGGCCGAGCGGCAATTGCGGCGCGCCACTGCGCGAGGCGTGATCGCCGCAAGCATCGCGCGGATTCCGGGCATCTACGCGAGCAACCGTCTGCCGCTCGTGCGGCTGGAAAAGCGCACCCCCGCCTTGATCGATGCCGACGACGTCTATACCAATCACATCCACGCCGACGACCTCGCCGCGATCCTCGTGCGCCTCGCTACGCACGGGCGGCCGGGGCGCGCAATCCACGCATCGGACGATACGTCGCTGAAAATGGGGGAGTACTTCGACGTGGTGGCCGATGCGTTCGGCCTCGAACACGCGCCGCGCATCACGCGCGTGGAGGCGGAGCAGCAGATCGAGCCGACCTCGCTGTCCTTCATGCGTGAATCGAGGCGGCTTGTGAACCGGCGCCTCAAAGAGGAATTGCACGTGCGCTTGCGCTATCCGAGCGTCGAGGATTTTTTGCGCGAGGCGTGAAGCGTGAAAATTGAAAACGCGCCGCCCGGCGGCGCGCGGACTCACAGGCTTATGTCAGTGCAGGCAACGCCTCCAGCAACAGGAAGCACAGCATCGCGCCGATCAGTGCGCCGATCAGGTTCGGATGATATTTGTGCCGCAGCCGCATCATGACCAGCAGTCCGCCAATCAGAACCAGGCCGAGGCACACGAAAGCGATCATCAAATGCGAAATCGCGGTGGTGTCGTGGATGACCATGGCGCCCCTCCTTGTGAACCCTATGTAGTCTTTGTTTAAACGAGTATAGAGCGAGTTGTAAGGAAGAGCATGCTGCGATGCAGCGTGTAATCAGGTGTCCCCCGGGGCCTGTGTGCGGGGCGCACACGATTGTCCTGACGCATCAAGGCCTTAAAAGGGCCCTACCGGTTTACCCGCTCCGTAAATATCCGAGGTCGGTTTCGTCGAGCCATTGCCACGCGCCTTCCGCGAGCGTCGCAGGCAATGCGAGTGCGCCGATCCGCTCGCGATGCAGCGCTTCGCAACGGTTGCCGGCTGCCGCAATCATCCGCTTGACCTGGTGATACTTGCCTTCCATCACGGTAAGCGCCAACGCGTGCTCGCCGCGCGCCTGGGCGTCGACGGCGACGATCGGTTTGGACTCGCCGTGCAGCAGGACACCGTCGCGCAAGGCACTCAACTGGACGTCGTCGATGGGGTGCCGCGTGGTTGCGATGTACAGCTTCGGCACTTTGCGTTTCGGCGACGTGAACATGTGAACGAACTTGCCGTCGTCGGAGAGCAGCAGCAGGCCGGTGGTGTCCTGATCGAGGCGTCCCACGCATTGCACGCCGCGTTCGGCGAACTGCGGCGGCAGCAGGCTGAACACGCTCAGATGATGCTGCGGGTCGCGCGAGCATTCGTAGCCGGCGGGCTTGTTCAGCAGCAGATAGGCGTGCTCGCGATACGGCCAGACGACCCCGTCCACGCTGAAGCAGAACGTATTGTCATGGGTTGGGAAATCGGCGTCGGCATCGGCGCAGACTGAACCGCCGATGCTCACGCGGCCGTCGCCGATCAGCGCCCAGCATTGGCGGCGCGAGCCGAAACCTTGAGTGAAGAGGATGCTTTCGAGATTCATGGCGAGCGAAGAATAACACCGCAAGAAGCAGAGCGCCGCGCAGCGCCGTAGCGACGACGCGGGTCTCCCGACATTCCGTCGCAGGTGTTCATCAATGCACGCTACGTCCTCTTCACCTTCTCTATCCGCGATCCGTCCACCGCGATCTTCTTCAACTTCGGTTTCTTCGTGCTGCAAGCGGTGTACGTGCCGAGCGCCGTGCATCGATTGGGATAGAGCGCGTCGACGATCATCATGTCGCCGGCGGCACCGCTTGCGTGCCGCCCCGAGGGCGCAGCAATCGCGCAATGAAAACCGGTTTTCATCTGGCGGCCACGTTGCGCGCCGACTCGCCTGCTGATGTCCGTGAAAACCCTCGAAAATGAAAATGAATTTTTTTTAGATTGGATTTCTATGTAAATATACTTTCATTCATTTTGATTGCGCCCGAAGGAAGTCCCCTTGGGGGGCGCCCCGAAGGGAGGTCCCTTGAGGGACAGTCACCACGTCGGCTCGCTCGCATGATCCATCACTCGTCCGTTGCATCGAACCCCGCCGAGCAGGCCATTGCCGCGCGCATTGCCGCAGCGATGCCGACCCTCACACCGATCCATCGGCGCATGGGCGAGTTCGTGCTGGCGAATCTGTTCCGCGCGGCGACCATGCGGATCGACGAACTGGCGAACGTGGTCGGTGCCTCGGTGGCAACGGCGAATCGCTTTGCTCGCGCGCTGGGCTTCGACGGTTATCCGCAGTTTCGCGAAGCGCTGGTACGCGGCTTCGAAGCGACGCTCGCGCCGGTAGAGCGGTTGCGTAGCGCGCAGGAATCGCCCGCTTCCGGTGACGCGCTGCTCGATGCATCGCTCGAACAGGCGGTGGCCAATCTTAATTCGACACGCACCGCGATCGATAGCGCCGCAGCCGAAGCGGCGGTTGAAGCGATCATTGCCGCCCGCCGTGTTTTCGTGCTCGGCTACGGGGCCAGCGCGTTTCTCGCCGGCTTGATGGAGCACGGCCTGATGCCGTATCACGACAACGTGCAGTCGCTCGCCTTGATCGGTGGACCGTCGCATGCCGCGCGGCGCCTGTTCACAGCGGACGACGGTGATCTGGTGATCGCCATTGCGTTTCCGCGCTATATCGAAGACACCATCGAACTCGCGCGTCGTGCGGCAGGCCGCGGCGCACGCGTGCTTGCGCTAACCGATAGTCCGCGCTCGCCGCTCGCGCAATTCGCTGATCTCGCACTCTATATCCGCTCCGAACGGCGGCTTGCGGCCAATGCCGATTCCGCTGTGCTGGCCGTGATCGAAGCACTTTGCGATGCGCTCGCGTATCGCGCACAACAGTCAGTCAAGGCGGCCGCCGGCGTCAGCGAATTCGTGCTGCCCTGGCTGACCGATCCACAAGCCGCGCCGTCCAGCACTGCTGAGAAGCCAGCGCGCGCTTCTACCCGTACCACCCGCACCTCGAAAGCCAAAAGATGAACACCAACGCACTCATTGCCATTCACGGCGGGGCAGGCACGATCCTGCGCGCATCGATGTCGGCCAGCGTCGAAGCCGACTACCACGCTGCCTTGCACGCCGTGCTGAGCGCGGGCCAGCGTGTCCTCGCCGACGGCGGCAGCGCGCTCGACGCCGTCAGCGAAGCCGTACGCCTGCTCGAAGACTGCCCGCTCTTCAACGCCGGACGTGGCGCGGTCTACACAGCAGCCGGCACGCATGAACTCGACGCGGCCATCATGGACGGCAGCACGCTCGACGCCGGCGCGATCTGCTGCGTAACGCGCATACGCAATCCGATTCTGGCGGCGCGCCGCGTACTCGAGCGCAGCGAACATGTGCTGTTCGCGGGCGACGGTGCGGAAGCCTTCGCGGCCGCGCAAGGACTCGAATTCGTCGATCCCGAGTATTTCCATACCGAAGCGCGTCGTCGCCAATGGCAACTCGCGCGCGGTCAGCAGCGCGCCATGCTCGATCACGACGGCGCGACGCTGGCCGCCGCGCCATCGTCGAACGACGGCGATCCCGCGCCGCACGAGCCGATCGATCCGAATCGCAAGTTCGGCACGGTGGGCGCGGTCGCGCTCGATCAACATGGCCACGTGGCGGCTGCGACTTCGACGGGCGGCGTCACCAACAAGCAGCTCGGCCGGGTCGGCGATACGCCGCTGATCGGCGCGGGCTGCTATGCGGACGACGCAACCTGCGCAGTCTCGACCACCGGCACAGGCGAGATGTTCATGCGCATGGTGGCGGCGTACGACGTCGCGGCGCAGATGGCGTACCGCAACATCTCGCTCGAAGAGGCGGCGCACGACGTGGTGATGAACCGTTTGCCGAAGATCGACGGACGCGGCGGCCTGATCGCCGTCGATGCGCGCGGCAACGTCACGCTGCCGTTCAATACCGAGGGCATGTATCGCGGATTCGCGCGGATCGGCGAGACGCCCGTGACGGCGATCTATCGCTAATACGGTCTCGCTGCGTCTTCGCTTGAACTGCCGCTTGAATGTTCGTCTGAAGCACCGTTAGCCGCGTCCGAACCCACCCTTACGCTTACTAGCCAGGGCCTACTGTTGCCGGCTCAACTCTCGCGCTGCACGATCGATCACATCCGCAACAGCACCTGCATGCGACACCGGCGCGAGATGGCTCGATGACATCGACACGACCTTCGCATTCATCCGGTCGGCCATGAATTTTTCGATTTCAGGCGACACCGCGCGATCCCGGGTCGTCACCACGTACCACGACGGCTTTTCTTTCCACGCTACGTGGCTGACGGTTTCATTGAATGCCGTCGCGGAGATCGGAACTTGCGCGGCGGACAGTACGCGTGTGAGGTTTTCGGGCACATCGGCGGCAAAGTCGGTGTGGTATTTCGTGCGGTCGAGCCAGAGGTAACCGCTGGGGTCCGCGACGATGCCTTGGGTCGCAGGCATCGGCGCCGCGCGTTTCATAAGGTCTGCCACGGATTCATGCAGATCCGGCGCAATCGCCGCGATGTACACGAGACCTGCGACGTTCGGTGCGTTCGCACCGGCTTCCGTGATCACGACACCGCCCCACGAGTGCCCCACCAGGATGGTCGGGCCTTGCTGGCGCGCGAGGACGCGGCGGGTGGCGGCGACATCGTCGGCGAGCGACGTGAGCGGGTTCTGCACTGAACTCACGTGATACCCCTTCTGCTGCAACTTCGCGACGACGCCGTTCCAGCTCGACCCGTCGACGAACGCGCCATGAACCAGCACGACGTTGCGCACGGGGCCGGTGATCGGCGCTGAGGGTGGTTTGGGAGCAGTCGCCGTTGGCGTAGCGGGTGCCGGGGGCATGGGGGCGGTGGCGGCAGGCGTCGCGGGTACTGCGGGTACTGCGGGTACTGCGGGTACTGCGGTCGGCGCGGCGGCTGGCGGGGCCGGTGCTTCGGGTGCGCTCGACTCCATACCGGGCATCTCGGCCGGTTCGGCGGCGGGTTCTGCCGTGGGCGCCGCGGTTTGCGCGAGGGTACCCACCCCAGCGAAGCAGAGACACAAAGCTGCGGCGCAAAGCAGACGTTTGGGCGACATGTTGAATCTCCGAAGGCTGAGGCCTCGACTAGGGGAACATACAGAAGCGCCACGCCAGTGACAATCACTATCCGCGCCGTTAAGTGCGGCGCAGAACCAAGCGCGGGTTGGTCCCAGTATTGAGGTAATTTCGGGCGCGGTAAAATTATCGGTTCTGCCGCGGCAGACCATAAGTCTGATCGGGTGATCGATATCCATATACTGGGGCGCAATTTTGAATAGTGCACAGCAGCAAGACGGCCTGAAGCGTGGGCTGAAGAATCGCCACATCCAGCTGATCGCGCTGGGCGGGGCGATCGGCACCGGCTTGTTTCTTGGCTCCGCTAGCGTGTTGAAGGCGGCCGGCCCGTCGATGATTCTCGGCTACGCGATCGGCGGCATCATCGCCTTCATGATCATGCGGCAGCTCGGCGAAATGGTCGCGCAGGAACCGGTTGCCGGTTCGTTCAGCCACTTCGCGTACAAGTATTGGGGCGACTTTCCCGGCTTTCTGTCCGGCTGGAACTACTGGGTGCTGTATGTGCTCGTGAGCATGGCCGAACTGACCGCAGTCGGCACCTACGTGCATTACTGGTGGCCGGGGGTGCCCACGTGGGTCTCGGCGCTGGTGTGCTTCGCCGTCATCAACGCGATCAACCTCGCCAACGTCAAAGCGTACGGCGAAACCGAATTCTGGTTTGCGATCATCAAGGTGGTGGCGGTGATCGGCATGATCCTGTTCGGCGGCTATCTGCTGATCAGCGGCCATGGCGGCCCGCAAGCCTCGATCACCAATCTCTGGGCCGACGGCGGGTTTTTCCCGCATGGTTTTCATGGCCTCTTCATGATGCTCGCGGTCATCATGTTTTCGTTCGGCGGGCTCGAGTTGATCGGCATTACGGCTGCTGAAGCGGCCGACCCGCAGAAGAGCATTCCGAAGGCCGTGAATCAGGTGATCTACCGGATTCTGATTTTCTACATCTGCTCGCTGGCGGTGCTGCTCTCGTTGTATCCGTGGAATCAGGTCGCGGCCGGCGGCAGCCCGTTCGTGATGATCTTCTCGCAGATCGGCTCGACGCTGACCGCGAACATCCTCAATGTGGTAGTGCTGACCGCGGCGCTGTCGGTGTACAACAGCGGCGTGTATGCGAATAGCCGCATGCTCTACGGTCTCGCGGAACAGGGCAACGCACCGCGTGCGCTGATGAAGGTCGACCGGCGCGGCGTGCCGTATATGGCGATCGGGTTGTCGGCGCTCGCCACGTTCACGTGCGTGATCATCAACTATCTGATTCCGGCCGAAGCGCTCGGCTTGCTGATGGCCCTGGTGGTGGCCGCCCTCGTGTTGAACTGGGCGCTGATCAGCCTGACGCACCTGAAGTCGCGCAAGGCGATGGTGGCGGCGGGCGAGACACTCGTGTTCAAGTCGTTCTGGTTCCCGGTCAGCAACTGGATCTGCCTCGCTTTCATGGCGCTGATCCTCGTGATTCTGGCAATGACGCCGGGCCTCTCGGTCTCGGTGTGGCTTGTGCCGGCATGGCTGGTCGTGATGTGGGCCGGTTATGTGTTCAAGCGCCGGCGTGCGGCGATGCATGGCGGCGCGCGGGTGGCAGGACAGTAGAGCGTGTCGGCGGCGCGGGAGGCCGTCCTTTTGTGTCGACGGCACCCGGCCCGAGGTATTCCCGGATACTGCTTTGATCCATACGAACGCCGGAAAAACGACGACTTTCGATCATTTCATCAAATGATCGCTTCACCACTTCAGGTCAGCCGTACCCCGCAGCAGCTACCCCACCCCTTGCGTGCCGCGCGCAGTAAGGGGCGAGGCGATTCCAGCCGTGACGGACAGCCTTGGGACCGCGACTGGCACAGTCGTTGCATGATCTGGGGCGTGTTCGCGTTTTCGCAAGCACGGGCCTTTCAGCCAACAGGATCGGGTGAGTGAAGATTCGGTACGCAACCGACACCCGCAAAATCACTGTCAGCTGTGGAAAACGTTCGTCAATGTACTCGATCGCATCGAGCGACATGCAGTTGAGGAGATGGTCATGGCGCATTCAGGATACTCACTGCACGCTTTGGTCGAAAAGTGGCTTGCGCCGTCCAACAGAACGAGCGCGCGCGTTACGTTGTTCACACACCTCGCCCAGAAGGGGTGTTGCTATGTGCGGGTAGAAGCAGCTTGTCGCCAGGGTATTGGCGCGATGTTCTTTTTTCGTCACGACGACGGGAACTGGTACATCTTTCCGCCCGGTCAGCAACGGCCGGCCATGAACGCGCTGAGGTATGCCGCGTGAAACGCCGTTCCCTAGACCCGAAGCCCCCGGCTTTTAAGGCGATACACGAGTTGCGGACGCGTAATCCCCAGCGTCCGCGCGGCCGCCGACAAGTTGCCTTGCGCACGTTGCACGGCGCTTTTTAGCAGTGCGGTTTCTATATCGTCGAGCGATGTTGGCTCGATATCGCCGCTGATCCCCATCAGCAAGCTGTTTACTTTTCGGGCGACGCGCTCGATTTCTCCATCGGGAGTGCCCGCTGTCTGGTCCAGCAAGGATCCAGAGGGCATCAATGCCCCATCGGTGCCAAGGCCGAACATCTCCGCGTCAATTGTTTCTCCGCTCGTAAAAAGATGGCCGATGTCGATTGCGCCTCCATCCGGCGCGAGGATCACGCCGCGCTCGACAAGGTTCTCCATCTCGCGAATATTCCCCGGCCAGCCGTAGTTCAACATCGCGTCGATCGCACGGCCGGTGAAGCCCGTTACGTTACGCTGGTGACGCGCACGATACTTGTGCAGCATGTGATTCAGCAGTACGGGTAGATCCTCGCGTCGTTCGCGCAACGACGGCACACGGATTGGGAAAACGTTCAGGCGGAAGTACAGGTCTTCCCTGAAGCGCCCCGCGCGAATCTCATCCCTCAGGTCCAGGTTCGTCGCCGCGACGACTCGTACGTTGACGCGGCGTGTCTGCGTATCGCCGATCCGTTCAATCTCGCCTTCCTGCAGCGCACGCAAAAGTTTGCCCTGTGCCGTCAGGCTGAGAATGCCGATCTCGTCCAGAAAAAGCGTACCGCCATTCGCGCGCTCGAAACGGCCAGGCCGGCTCTGCGTGGCATCCGTGAAGCCGCCGCGCTCGACACCGAACAGTTCTGACTCGATCAGCGCTTCCGGAATCGCCGCGCAATTGACTGCTACGAATGGACCATTGCTGCACGTGCTGATCCGGTGCAGCGTGCGGGCGCATACCTCTTTGCCAACACCGCTCTCGCCAAGAAAAAGGACTGTCGCGCGAGTGCTCGCCACGCGCCGGATCATGTGGCATACCGCGTTGAAACCCGGGGACGCACCCACCATGTTGTCGTCGCCGAACGCCGTGGGCGGCGCCGTCAGCGGGTCACCGAGTACGGGCGCGCTCTGTTCGCGTTTAACCGCTCCCGCAGACAAGCCTTGCGTGAACGATTGTGCCTGCATGAAACGGAGATCGTCTGCCGCCTCGTCACCCCATTCCTCAACGGGTTTGCCGATAATCCTGCATTGAGCCTGGCCCAACGCGCGACACTCCACTTCGCGATAGACAACGGGACGCCCCATAAAGACACTGGTATAGCCGGACGCATACCCGATCTGAGTCCAGCAGACAGGCTCGGCGCCGATTCCATAAATGCGGATGTGCTCCTCGTCTTCTGCGCAATTCTTCCAGATGAACTCGCCGTAGTACTCCCCCTTCTCGACGTCTAGTTCAAGGCGCACCGGTTCGACGACGGTCATGCCCTCCAGCATGTGCAACTGCGGGCCGACCGCGAACATTTCGGTGATCGCGCTGTCGGGCCGGACTTTGCGCGCCAGCTCTGCGTCACGCGCGCCGGAGTTGTAGCCCATCCGCGTGAGCAAGCCGCGCGCGGCATCGATACCGAGGCTCTCGATCAGCTCGCGTCGCATCACGCCGACCGAGCCGGTGTGAACCAGCAGCATGCGTTGATCGTCCAGCCAGATTCGTCCGTCGCCCGGCGAGAAATGCAGCCTCGACATGAGGTCTGCGATGTCCGGATATCGAAGGCTGTCCACGCAGTCGCCCTTGGGCGATACCAGCGACATGCGTTCGCTGGCTGCGGCCTGCGCTTTGTCTCGAGTGACCATCTGGATTCGTCTCCCACCACTTTTCTTGAAGTCCCGCCAACGGGTGTTGCCTGTCAGTATGCAACGCTCCGTGTCCCGCTGCACGGCGAATCGCCCACCTGCGAACCCCGGGTGTTCCCGGATACCGATTTGATTGGACGCCGAGCAAGCGATCACGACGGATTTCGATCATTTGGTCAAGCGCAAGGGGTTCTGATGGCTCGCGGTTCATTTGTCGCCTGATTGTTCGGCCTTTGTTTTTCCATTGATTAACAAAGGATTTTTCGTCTTTCTGCGCGGCATTCGTGGCCTGTTGAACTGCCGCTGGCATCGGGATTGCCTTAATACCTGCGCAGTCCCGCATTTCGATGAAAGCGTGAAGTGAATGACGGCATGAACCGCGCGAGGAGTCTGATGCGGAAATCAAAACGAAGGAGACAGCGATGCCATCGCATCCACCCCATGTTGAGCCAGCCTCGAGCGTTTTTGACGTAACTCGACGCTATGTCCGTGTCAGGCAACGTCGCGACGATGGTTTTGTCGAATTCGACTTTTCCATCGGTGACCCGGGACTCAGCGTCGAGCTCGTCATGGCGTTGCCGGACTACGAGTCCTTTTGCACGGCAAACCGCGCAGTCCACCTGAGTGACGACGAAGGCGAGGCGCTTGACCTCGAACAGCTGAAATGGCGCTACGGACAGCCTGGACTGTCTGAGTGACCCGTATAGGAAACCAAGGAGACACGCCATGCAAATCGACATCAAGACGTCTGCCGTACAGCAGATCCGTCAGACCTTCTCTCATGTAGCGCGACGGTTGGGCGGAGACAAGCCGGCTTCGCGATATCAGGAAGCCACTCTGGAATTGCAGCCTGAAGACAATTTCCATTACCGGCCACTGTGGGAGCCCGAATTCGCGCTGTACGACAAGGGCCGCACGGCCATCAGGATGAACGACTGGTACGCGTTCAAGGACCCTCGTCAGTATTACTACGGGACCTACACGATCACGCGTTCGAGGCAGCAGGACACGATGGAGAAGAACATCGAGTTCGTCTCCAAACGCCGCCTTCTGAGTGACCTGCCGGCTGAGGTGAAAGCACACATTGCCGCGCTGATGGTGCCTCTCAGGCACGTCGAATGGGCGGCCAACACGAATAACTGCTTCGTGACGGGCTATGGATGGGGCACGGCCATCACCCAGGCCACCATGTTCCATAGCATGGACCGGCTGGGCATTGCGCAGTACCTGTCACGCCTTGGCCTGCTGCTCGACGGCAATCAGGGCACGTCGCTGCTGGACGGCAAGGAGCGCTGGCTTGGCAGCCCGATCTGGCAAGGCGTGCGCCGCATGGTCGAAGACACGATGGTCGTGAAGGACTGGTTCGAGACTTACGTCGCGCAGAACGTCGTGCTGGACGGCCTGTTGTATCCGCTCTTCTACCGCCATATCGACCAGCGTCTGACGCAACAGTGCGGACCCGGCATCGGCATGCTGAACGAGTTCGCAAGCACGTGGTTCGATGAGTCGAATCGATGGGTCGACGCGACCCTCAAGACGGCTGCGTCGGAGTCGACAGAAAACGCCGCGCTGCTTGGTCAGTGGATCGCGAAGTGGCGTCCTCAGGTTCTCGACGCGTTGCAACCCCTTGCAATCGAAGCGCTTGGCGCCAACGACGCCGAATCGGCACTGCGCGAGATCGCTGAAGCATTCGACGCCCGCGTGCTGAAACAGGGCGTGTCGCTTGCATCCGCTGTGGAGGCCATTCATGACTGATTCCGTGTTCATCGCGTTTCAGACCAACGACGATTCCCGGCCGATCATCGAGGCAATCGAAGCGGACAACCCCCACGCCGTCATCAACGCATTTCCGGCCATGGTCAAGATCGATGCCGTCGGCCGTCTGGTGATCAGGCGTGAATCGATCGAGGCGCGCATTGGCCGTGACTTCGATCTGCGCGAACTGCAACTCAACCTGATCTCGCTTGGCGGCAACATCGAAGAGACAGATGACGAATTCATTCTTGAATGGAAAGCCTGACGGGCGAACAGGAGACACAACATGAGCACCACCAACGCGACGCCGAAGAAGTTGAGCATCAAGGAAAACTATGCGATGTTGACACGCGGCCTCGGATGGGAAACGACCTACCAGCCGATGGACAAGGTTTTTCCGTACGACAGATTCGAAGGCATCAAGGTCCACGACTGGGACAAATGGGAAGACCCGTTCCGTCTGACGATGGACGCCTACTGGAAGTATCAGGGAGAGAAGGAACGCAAGCTCTACGCGATCATCGATGCTTTCCAGCAGAACAACGGCCAGTTCAACGTCACCGACCCACGGTATATCAACGCGCTGAAGCTGTTCCTGACGGGGGTAAGCCCACTCGAATACGCGGCGCATCGCGGCTTCGCGCTGGCCGGGCGCAACTTTCGTGGAGCCGGTGCGCGGATCGCCTGCCAGATGCAGGCGATCGACGAACTGCGTCACGCGCAAACGCAGGTCCACACGATCAGCCATTACAACAAGTTCTTCAATGGCTTTCACGACTTCAAGCATATGCACGACCGGCTCTGGTACCTGTCAGTGCCGAAGTCGTATTTCGAAGACGCGATGAGCGCCGGGCCATTCGAATTCGTGACGGCGATCTCGTTCTCGTTCGAATATGTGCTGACCAATCTGCTGTTCATGCCGTTCATGTCAGGTGCCGCGTTTAACGGCGACATGGCGACGGTGACATTCGGCTTCTCCGCGCAGTCCGACGAATCGCGTCACATGACCCTCGGGCTGGAGGTCGTGAAATTTCTGCTTGAACAGGACCCCGGCAATGTGCCGATCATCCAGAAATGGGTCGACAAGTGGTTCTGGCGCGGCTACCGCCTGCTGACGCTCGTTGCGATGATGATGGACTACATGTTGCCCAAGCGGATCATGTCCTGGCAGGAAGCGTGGGAAACCTACTTCGAGAAGAACGGCGGTGCGCTGTTTCATGACCTCGAGCGCTATGGCATTCGCATGCCGAAGTACCACGACGTTGCATCGAAAGAGAAAGATCGCCTCTCGCATGAGGCGTGGGGCATCTTCTACAACTACACGCACGCGGCGGCCATGCACACATGGGTACCGTCCGATGACGAAATGATCTGGCTGGCCGAAAAGTATCCTGCGACCTTCGACAAGCTCTATCGGCCCCGCCTCGAGTACTGGCGGGAACAGCAACAGCAGGGCAAGCGCTTTTACAACAACACGTTGCCGATGCTGTGCCAGCTTTGCCAGATTCCGATGGCGTTCACGGAGCCCGACGATCCGACGAAGATCTGCTATCGCGAAAGCGACTACCTCGGCAACAAGTATCACTTCTGCTCCGACGGCTGCAAGGACGTCTTCGACAACGAACCAGAGAAGTATGTGCAGGCGTGGCTACCTGTGCACCAGATCTACCAGGGAAATTGCTTCGAGAAAGATGCGGATCCCACCGCAGCCGACTTCAACCCGCTGGCTGAAGTGCTGCGCTACTACCACATCAACGTAGGTGAAGACGGCCACGAATTCGAGGATTCGCCAGACAGGAAGAACTGGCTGCGCTGGACCGGCAAACCGAGTCATGGCGGAGAAGAGACGCGGGAAACCGCACCCGCCGAAAAAGCCGCCTGAAGGCGCACGTCGATCGAATCCTGAAGGAGACAAGTCATGCCAGTTATCGCGCTCAATGAAGGCTATAAGGGCGAAGTGAAGGACCGTGAAGAAAACTTTCACGGCAACCGGCTCCTCTTTATCGGCTGGGAGGATCATCTGATGTTCTGCGCGCCGCATTGCATTCCAGTCTCGCCGGCAACGACCTTCGCAACGCTCGCCAACGAAGTCATTCCGGGTATTTATTCATCGCATCCCGACTGGGACAAGGTCGTGATCGGAGAAATCGAATGGTTCCGGTCAAACGAACGCTTTGTACCCGAGTTCGACCGGACGCTCGCTGAAAACGGATTGCTGCACAAGGCGTTGATTCGCTTTCGCACGCCCGGCCTGACCGGAATCCACGGTTCCTGCAGTTAGGCCAGCGACGGACGCAATCACGAAGAGAGGAGAGGCTGAAATGAGCTATCAGCTAACGATCGAGCCGATCGGTCACACCATTGAAATCGGCGATAACCAGACCATTCTCGACGCGTGCCTTCGGGCAGGTGTGTGGCTGCCGCACGCGTGCTGTCACGGCCTGTGCGCGACCTGCAAGGTTCAGGTCACTGATGGCGAGGTCGAACATGGCAACGCGTCACCGTTCGCGTTGATGGACTTCGAGCGCGACGAGCGCAAGTGTCTCGCCTGCTGCGCGACGGCGCAATCCGACCTCACGATCGAGGCCGATATCGATGAAGACGTCGATGCACGTCACTTCCCGGTTAAGGACCATACGGGCCGCGTGAAGGAGATGATCGATCTGACGCCGACGATCAAGGGCATCTTCATCGAACTGGATGACGAGGGCATCGAGTTTCAGGCAGGTCAGTACGTGAACGTCCATATTCCCGGTGAAGACATGCCACGCGCGTTCTCGCTTGCAGACAAGCCCGGCTCTTCGAGGCTGATCGAACTGAACGTCAGGCGTGTGCCGGGCGGAACAGGGACCGGCTATCTGCACGAGGGTTTGAAGCCTGGCGACGAGATTCGCTTTAGCGGTCCGTTCGGCCGATTTTTCGTGCGCGCGTCGGACCCGCAACCTGTCATCCTGATTGCAGGTGGATCGGGGCTTTCAAGTCCAAGATCGATGCTGCTGGATTTGCTCGAGCAGGGAGATGAGCGGCCGATCACGCTGCTGTATGGCGCTCGCGATCGGGCAGAGCTCTACTATCACGACCTTTTTCTTGAACTGGCAGGGCGGCATGCAAACTTCACGTATGTACCCGCACTTTCCAGCGAGGCTGTGGATTCCGCCTGGGATGGCTTTCGCGGCTTTGTTCATGAAGCCGCGAAAGCGCACTTTGCCAACGATTTTCGCGGCCACAAGGCGTATCTCTGCGGGCCGCCGGTCATGATTGAAGCGTCCATCAGAACGCTCATGCAAGGGCAACTGTTCGAGCGCGATATCTACACAGAGAAATTCCTGACCAGTGCGGACGGCGCCGAAGCTCTGGCGAAAAGCCCTCTGTTCAGGTCGATCTGAAACCTGGACAGGTCCCGTTGCCCACTTACGCAGCGCGGCGCACGTAGCCCTCTTGCGGAGCATGTTGCGCAAGAGGGCATTACTCGAACTAAAGCGGCCCGTAAAGGGCCGCCTTCCGTCGGCTTGACATCGACGGCGATCCGCACCTCTGGGAGGACTTCGCGGTTGCCACGCGCGAAGGTCCCGTCCCCGAGGTGAAGCGGGCGGAGGGCTGCACCGGGCGGCTGCCCGGCAGTCAAACAGACGTCCAGCGTTAAAAGACCTTCACCAACCGCAGGTTGACCCGATATTTTTCCTTGGGTCCGCTCGAGACGTGGATATCCTGTCCAAACTGAGCTTCAAGTTGCAGCGTGGGGGAAACGATTATCTGCTGGATAGTCAGCAGGTAGCGGCTGGTGTTGATGCGATCGGCCTGATCGACTCCGCCAAGCGTGCTGCGTCCCCCCGCGGTTTGATAGAAGCTGACTCCAAATGTGGTGAGCGGCGTCAGCGCATAACGCAAATGCGTCTGGAGTTCGTAGGTGGGCTTTTGCTGATACTTGAGTCCAGCAAAGTCGTTGTTGGCGCCGTAGATCGCATATTCGCCCGTCACGTCGAATGCGAGGTTTCCGTAGATCGGCTGACCGTAGGAGATCTGAAAAACGCCTTGCCATCGATTCGAACCAACGTTGACGGCTCCCTTGGCGCTGTCGTAGCTGCCAACCGGAATGCCCAGGAACGCACCGAGCGCCAGATAACGCTGCGCCTTCTGATCGTTCAACAACCAGATGACCGTTCCCAGGAAGGGATCGCCGGCACCGTTCGAGACCGAGCTCACCGGCTGACTCAAGCGTACGCTGCCGAACGGGACGATTGCCTGCACATCCACGGTGAAGCCGGCGACGCTGAGATAGCGTACATACCGTGCGATCGCTATGTCGGTCTCCAGCCTGAACGGAATGTTCACCTGTTCGCCACCGTGGTACGTGCTATCGCGGAAAGCATGCTGGTAGTAAAGAACGGCGAGGTTCGTTCCTGGCGGCAAGGGAACATAGTCGGCGGGATCCGTCTCGATGACTGCATGGGCCATCTGGAAGGGAACGGCCATCATGCACGCCGCGAAGATCTTGCAGCATGCCTTTCGCATGGATCCGGACGCGGCGCTTGCGCGCTCATTCCGACGTGATCGAAGCCTCTTCGGTTTGTGACCTTTTTCATCCTGCATCTCGCATCTCCTATTTTGTTTTATTGAAAGGACTGGCACGCGGCGCACAATGCCGTGCCGGCGGCCTGGCGCGAATTGCGCCTGGCCGCCGGAGTTACAGCTTGTTGGACGTTATTGCGCGGGCCAATCGCAGCAGCCTCGACCTGCGCCGCTGGTATGGCTCAATCTGTTTGAAGGCTCGCCGCCTGGACGGCGCGAATCACGCCGTCGTGCGGCAGGCAGGCCGCGCGCGTCGCCTGGTCAGGCCGTGGGTACAGATTCGGGGGCATCCGTCAGGCGTTGTTGCCTGTCGAGCGTGAACCCGGTGTAGCCGTTGTGCGCGATCGTCGAGATGACGTCCTTGTAGTGTTTGCCGCCACCGAGATAGACCATGAAAACACGGGGCTTTCCTGGGATGTTCGCGCCCAGATACCACGACGTCGCCTCTGGTAGAAGGCTGGCGTCAGCGACCTCCTTGACGTGAGCGATCCAGTCATCTTCTTCCCGCTCATTTGCCTCGATACTTGCGATGCCGTTCTCGGACATGTGTTCGATACACTCGGCAATCCATTCGCAGTGCATCTCGATGCCGAGCGGCATATTGAACAGCACCGACGGGCTTTGCGGACCAGTGATAGTGAACATGTTGGGGAAGCCGTGAGCAGCGAGCCCGACGAGCGTGCGCGGTCCGGTGGACCAGCGCTCCTTGAGCGTCTGACCGTTGCGTCCGCGGATGTCCATCTTGAACAGGGCGCCGGTGAAGGCATCGAAGCCGGTGGCGTAGATCAGGCAGTCGAATTCATACGATGCGTCAGTGGTCGTGATGCCGGTTTCGGTGATCTCTTCAATGGGCGCTTTCTTGATGTCGACTAGCGTGACGTTGTCGCGGTTGTACGTCTCGTAGTAGTTGGTTTCGCAAGGCTGGCGTTTGGTGCCGTAGGTCTGGCCGACAGGCGGGCAGAGCATGTCCGCAATAGCCGGATCCTTCACGCGCGCGCGAATCTTGCCGCGCACGAACTCCGCTGCGGTTTCGTTCGCCCGCTTGTCGAAGAGGATGTCCTGGTAGCTGCCGATCCAGAGGCTGAAACCACCGTCGTTCCAGCATGCTTCATAGTGGGCGACGCGCTCGTTGTGCGTGACCTCTAGCGCCGAAGGTTTGAGCCGCTCGAACGGCACGCCTGCAAAGCTGTCCCATGCCTGACGACGAAGCTCCGGGTACATGGCTTTCGCCTGCTGGTCCAGCACGGGGTCCATGGGCGCGTTCATGAGGGGCGCGGCATAGTTCGGGGTGCGCTGGAACACCGTCAGATGAAGCGCTTCTTCCGCGATGAGCGGAATCGCCTGCATGGCGGTTGCCCCCGTGCCGATGATGCCCACGCGCTTGCCTTTGAAGTTGACGCCTTCCTTGGGCCAGTGCCCGGTAAAGTAGACGTCGCCCCTGAAGCTGTCATGCCCCTTGAATTTGGGGATGTTGGCATGAGACAACGTGCCTACGGCAGGAATGAAGAACTTTGCGAGGATGCGCTTGCCGGCGCTCGTTTGAATAGTCCATTTTGCCGATGCCTCGTCATAGATCGCCGAGGTAATGGCCGTCTGAAAATGAATGTCGCGGAAAAGGTCGAATTTGTTGGCAACGAAGTTGAGGTACTCAAGAATCTCCGGCTGCGCGGCGTACTTTTCGGACCAGGTCCACTCCTGCTGCAACTCTTCGGAGAACGAATACGAATAGTGGTGGCTGGGGATATCGCAACGTGCGCCCGGGTAGCGGTTCCAATACCAGGTGCCACCGACACCATCCGCGATTTCGAACACGGCGACGCGCTTCTTGAGCTTGTCGCGAAGCAGGTGAAGCATGTACAGGCCTGCAAAGCCCGCGCCGACGACGACGGCATCGACTTCCTCCATTGCCTCTTGCGCAACTGCTCCGATCATTTCGGACATACGAGTCTCCTTGTGTTTTACGGTCTCTGTTTCCGGGCAGGCGCAGGATGGGAAAAGCCCACCGGGGTGCACAAGTCAATGCAACGTCTGTGCCATTGGCTGTAGAGCCTGTGGCGACAGCGCCTGGCGACCGAAACGGAGGAGCTCGGCCAAACGATCGACCCGTCAGGTTGCGGAAATCATCAAGGCTCTTTCCGATATGGTGAAGTTCGGCCGCAGCACGGCGTGTCGCCCAACTGGTTCACGCGTTCGTCGCGACCGACGTCCCTTCGATAGGGTGGATACTGATGACGCGACCTGAACGCGCGCGCCTACAATCGAAACGACCGGTGACGGCGACGCGACCCCGGGTCACCGCACATACGCGAATCGCCTTCGATGGTGGGGACTGAATGTCGAGCAACAAAGATCCGAAATTCCCCGAGAGCCGGGACCTGGTTTCACAAATCACGTTCGACGTCGAGCAGGGCAAGATCTGGCTGCACGAGCAGCGCATGCTCCTCACACACAGCAGCATGTTCGCGAACCTGCGGACGGAGCTTACCAGGACCTTGGGAAGTCAGCGCGCGCGAGGACTGCTTATGCGCCTCAGTTACCACTCCGGCTGGCGCGATGCGATCCTGGCCCGCCAGCTACGTCCGGATCTTTCCACTGCGGAGGCGTTCTTCGCCGGTCCCCAACTGGCGCTGATCAAGGGGATGGTGAACGTAAAGCCGCTGAAGCTTGAGTTCGATGTCGGGCAAGGGCAGTTCTACGCGGAGTTTCAGTGGCAAGACGCCTTTGAAGCTGAGTTGCACCTGCGGGAACACGGACCGGTAAGCGAACCGGTCTGTTGGCAACTCGTTGGATATGCGAACGGCTTCACAACGTACTACATGGGTCGAAGCATTTTTTTCAAGGAAGTGGAGTGCCTCGGGTGCGGCGCGGACCATTGTCGAATTGTCGGCCGTCCTGCGGAGGAGTGGGAAGATCATGATGATCTGGTCCGCCTGCTGCAACCGGACGCGATGGCAGAAGAACTGCTTTCGGTTCAAACTCAACTGAGCCAGTTGCAGGCGTCCGTACGCAACGCGAGCGCCCCAGATGGGCTTATCGCAAACTCCGTAGGCCGCTCGAGCCGTTTCATGCACGCGAGCGAGCTTTTGAAGAAAGCGGCGACCGCGCCCGTTAGCGTCCTGCTGCAAGGCGAGACCGGTGTCGGCAAGGAGATTTTTGCGCGCGCACTGCATATGCGCTCACCGAGAGCCTCCAGGCCGTTCGTTGCGGTGAACTGTGCCTGCATCCCCCCTGATCTCATTGAGGCGGAGCTGTTCGGGGTGGAAAAAGGCGCCTTCACCGGAGCGGTGACCAGCCGGGAGGGCAAGTTCGAGAGAGCGAACGAAGGTACGCTCTTTCTCGATGAAGTGGTTGAGCTGAGCCCGCGTGCCCAGGCGGCCTTGCTTCGAGTGCTGCAGGAAGGAGAGCTTGAGCGCGTCGGCGGAACCGAGACCCGCAAGGTTGATGTTCGGCTGGTCGCGGCGAGCCACGAGGATCTGGGCGACGCCGTGAAGGCAGGCAAGTTTCGCGCGGACCTGTTTTATCGGCTCAATGTCTATCCGGTTCATATTCCTGCGCTGCGTGACCGCACGGAGGACATACCGCTTCTACTCGAGCATTTTCTCGGCAAGTTTCACGCGCTCTACAACAAGAAGACCGCGGGCGTCTCCGACAAGGCGATGAAGGCCCTCATGGCATACAGCTGGCCGGGAAATGTGCGGGAGCTCGAGAACATGATCGAGCGCGGCGTCATTCTGACCGATAGCAACCAGGCCATCGAGCTGGACGCATTCTTCCCGTCGCTTCCCGAGACGGGCAAACTGGTGATTCGCGTTGACGACAGGGGGCAACTGAAAACGTCAAAGCCAGTCATGGGGAGTGAGCCGGACCTTTTGTGCGAGTCGTTGCTGGTCGAGGACTTTAGTCTGGAACAACTGGAGGCGCGATTGCTACAAGCTGCATTGGCCAAGGCCGAGGGTAATGTGTCAAAGGCCGCGCGACTTCTGGGGCTGACACGTGCGCAACTCGCCTATCGTCTCGATAAACTGCCGGGCGACGAAAAGTAGGTGCCGTCCGACGGGGAGCGCGCCGGCGATGGC
The DNA here is from genome assembly GCF_050434205.1 of Paraburkholderia sp. GAS348. Taxonomy (NCBI): domain Bacteria; kingdom Pseudomonadati; phylum Pseudomonadota; class Betaproteobacteria; order Burkholderiales; family Burkholderiaceae; genus Paraburkholderia; species Paraburkholderia sp. GAS348. Next base: position 417,108 of record NZ_JBNPVT010000004.1, on the reverse strand, counting down.
CGGCATCCCCAGCGAAGACAGTCTTGCCGTTCATCGGTCCAGGAGGAGATCCTTTCGTTCCGCGTCATTACAAAGCTCGCCCAATCGAGTACGGACAGCCTGAGCGAGATAACCTCTGGCCTCGGCGCTCGCCGGTAGAAGCGCGTCGAGGCCAAAGAAGCCATGCATCTGTCCGGCGAAGCGTCGATGGTCCACGTGGACGCCCGCGGACTGTAGCGCGGCCGCATACGCCTCGCCTTCGTCGCGAAGCACATCGTGTTCGGCGGTGATGACAATGGCCGGTGGCAACCCCCGGAAGCTTTTTGCCCGCAGCGGCGATGCTTCGGATGCTTGCCGGGCTGCGGTGTCCGGAAGATAGAGATCCCAGAACCAGCGCATGTCCTCCTGACCAAGCAGCGCCTGATTGTCTGGATCGAGATAGCAGGGCGTATTCAGATCGTCCTGTGTGACCGGATAGATGAGCAGTTGCTGCGCGATCTCGGGTCCGCCACGGGCATGTGCTCGTTGAGTGACGACCGCTGCAAGATTGCCTCCCGCGCTGTCGCCGGCGACGATGAGCGGTGCGTGCGGACTTCCGTTCAATGCTTCCCGGTGGGTGGCCGCCCATTCGAGTGCGAGCCATACATCATCGATCGCTGCCGGATAGGGGTGTTCGGGAGCGAGACGGTAGTCGACGAGCAAGACCGTGCAACCGGTTTCGTACGCGATGTGCCGTCCTGCTGCGTCATAGTCGTCGATCGACATGAGTGCCCAGCCACCGCCATGACAGTACACAACGATCCCGGAAGACCTGCTTTCGGGAGCAAGTACCCGCAGATGTAGGGCATGTCCCCCTTGATCGAGGAATAGGTCCTCGACCCGGTACATGTCGGGTCCCGGGCCGACGATGTCACGAAGTCCCTCCATGAAGTTCCGCGCCTCAGGCACACCTATTTGATGGAACGGCTTGGCCCCCTTCTCCGCCAGTGCCTCGAGGAAAGCTCTGCTATGTGCATCGAGCGCCATGTGTCACCTCCAGTTGTTTTATGTACGAAGGTGACGAGCAACAGGTATGCCAATGGTTCTCTGATTGCGATGCAATTGAGGTCGGGTTGATTTACGCGGTCTTCGTGGCTTCATCGGATCGACGCGGCAGGTCGCGAGATCTGCGGAAGATTACGGGGTTGCTCATTTGGCGAATGAGATTCATCAATTCATGAACGAGGCTCGTTCTTGCGCGTCGCTTTCGTGAGACTCACCAGGTCCAACATGGACGCGTATCAGACGCAACCAGAAAATGCGTTGGCGTGATTCGGCACATAGCCGAGCGCGGCGCTCCGCGTCTTTCGGTGCGTTGTTTCGGAAGGCCCGCGACCAACTATTAATTGAAGGCTTGTACTTTCACGATTCGCGATTCATGGGCGGAAGCTCACGCGACTATCGCGCAAGGTGGACGTTATGACGCTCGCCAAGATCAGCGGTCACAAAGATTTGTCCATCCTTCAAAACACGTACTACCGGGAATCGGCCGAGCAGATCGCAGCGAGACTGTAGCGTGTGCAGTGTCGTGTGCAGTGTCGTGTGCAGATCGTGGGCAGTGCTGGGTGCAAGGATCAAAACTCAATGCATTTTCATGCACAGTCGGACAATGCTGGGAGGCTTACTGGATAAGGCTTAGAGCCGGAAAGTACGGTATTTCTTGACTTTCGGAGAGGTTTATGCGTTTGCAGTACTGGTGCCCAGGGCCGGAATCGAACCGGCACGCCTTGCGGCGGGGGATTTTGAGTCCCCTGCGTCTACCAATTTCACCACCTGGGCAGGTCCTGCAGCGCACGCGTCAGAGTAGGGCGCGCGGCGAAGACGCAGATTATGGCGGAAAATTCGACGGTCGGCAAGCCGGCTGCTTTCTTCGCAAGCTCAGCCATCAAACCGTGCGTGAAAACCGTTCGAGCGTCTGCTGGCCGAGATAGCGGTCGAACACCATCGCGATGTTACGCACGAGCATGCGTCCGGCCATCTGCACTTCGAGCTTGCTGCCGCCTATCGACACCAGTCCGTCCTGCTCGAAGCCGCGCAAGCGCTCCAGTTCCGGCTCGAACGTATCGGCGAAGCGGATGCCGTGCGCGGCTTCGAATTCTTCGAAGCGCAGTTCCAGATTACACATCAATTGCGTGATTACATCGCGACGCAGACGGTCGTCGGCGGTGAGCCGCACGCCGCGCGTGATCGCGAGTTTGCCGGCATCGATTGCCGCGGCATAGCCGGGCAGGTTCTTGGTGTTCTGCGCGTACACGTCCCCAACCTTGCCGATCGCCGACGCACCGAAGCCGATCAGATCGCATTCCGCACGCGTGCTGTACCCCTGGAAATTCCGCTGCAGCGTACGCTGCGCCTGGGCGCGCGCGAGTTCGTCGGTGGGCAGCGCGAAGTGATCCATGCCGATGTAGACATAGCCCGCGCCCGTGAGCCGCTCGACCACCCGTTGCAGGATCGCCAGGCGCACAGCGGGCGAGGGCAGCGTGGCCGCGTCCATCTGCCGTTGCATCTTGAAGAGCTGAGGCATGTGCGCATACGCGAACACCGAAAGGCGATCGGGCGCGAGTTCGATCATCGTGTCCAGCGTGCGGCTGAAGCTGTCGGCGGTTTGATGCGGCAGCCCGTAAATCAGATCGACGCCGATCGAGTGGAACCCCGTGTCACGCGCGGCTTGCATGACCGAGGCGGTCATTTCGAGCGGCTGAATGCGATTGATCGCCTGTTGCACCACCGGATCGAAATCCTGCACGCCGAGACTGAGCCGGTTGAAGCCGAGTGTGCGCAAATGCGCGATGGTCTCGGGCGACGCTTCGCGCGGATCGACTTCGATCGAATACTCGCCTTCACTATCGGGCAGCAACGTGAAGTGTTCACGTGCCGTTGCCATCAGTTCCGCCATTTCATCGTGCGAAAGGAACGTGGGCGTGCCGCCGCCCCAATGCAATTGCGACACCGGGCGCCGCGTGTCGAAACACGCCGCCTGCAAAACCATTTCGCGCTTCAGGTGCTCGACATAGGGACGCGCGTGCGCGCGGTTTTTGGTGGCAACCTTGTTGCAACCGCAGTAGAAGCACACGGTGTCGCAAAAGGGGATGTGGAAGTACAGCGAGAGGTCGGTGGAGGACGCGCCTGGGTCGGCTGCGGCGCCTAAATAGTCAGCGGGATCGAACGCGTCGCGGAACTGCAAGGCGGTCGGATAGGACGTATACCGTGGACCGTTCGCGTTGTATTTGGCGAGCAGGTCGGGGCGGAATAGCGTGTTGGCGGTGGTCATGGGGCGCTCGGGTTTGACGGCCACCATCGAAGAGGCACGAGCCGGCGGGTTCTCGAGACCGGATCGAACCGCGCAGGTGCCTCTTGAGCGTGGCTTTTCGTATCCGCCAAGTTTACGTGGGCGACCCTCCGCCGGATTGTGTAAAAAGGTCGCACGCGATGCGATGGCACAATGCGGGTCTGGCGTTGCGTTGCCTCTTTTCGAGTTCAGGAAAAATGTCGTGAGTGATGTGCCGAACAGCGTTCTGAAGCGCGAGTCCCCATTCAATGTGGCCGGTCATGCGTGCCGCCCCGATTGCGGCGCGTGCTGTATCGCGCCGTCGATTTCGAGTCCGATCCCAGGCATGCCGCTTGGCAAGCCGGCGGGGGTGCGTTGCGTGCAACTCGGCGACGATCTGCGCTGCGCGATCTTCGGCCAGCCGGAGCGTCCTGCGTGTTGTTCCGGTCTGCGGCCGCAGGTGGAAATGTGCGGCGCGAGCCGCAGCGAAGCGCTCGCATGGCTCACCCAGCTTGAAACGCAGACTCAACCGCAACCGGCTGTGCGCCGATAACGCGCGCGAACCATTCCGCCACGTGATCCGCTCGCGCAAACAACCCAATCCGACGCAAACCAACGCAACCGCTTGATCGAGAAGGCTTCCACAGGAGATTTCGCATGAATCGACCCGCTGCGCCGACCCGGCGCCGCTTCCTGCTTGCAGCGCTGACAGGCTGCACCGCGCTTGGTATTACCGTGTCGCTGGTGGCCTGCGCGACACCGATCTTCCCGTTCATCCCTTCGCATTACACGTTCTCGCAGCAGCAGGTGCAGGACGCTGTGCAGCGTAAATTCCCGTATCAGCGCACGGTTTCGCAAGTGTTCGATGTCGCGCTGACCAATCCGGTGGTCGGCTTCCTGCCGGACGCGAACCGCGTCTCGGTGAAGCTCGACGCCCGGCTCGCGAGCCCGTTCATGCCGCAACCGGTCGACGGCGTTTTCACGCTGTCGAGCGAGCTGGCCTACGACGCCGCCAGCAAATCGGTGGTGCTGAAGGCGCCGAACGTCGACAACGTCAGCGTCAGCGGGCAGGCGCAGGCTTACACGCAGCAGATCAACGCCGCGGCGGCCGTGCTCGCCACACAGTTGCTGACCAACTATCCGATCTACACCTTCAAGCCCGAACAGCTGCAATTTGCCGGGGTGAATTACGAACCCGGTACAATCACCATCCTTACAAACGGCATACGCGTGCAAATCGTCGAGAAATGACGCTGCGCGCGGCCGGCAGGGCCGCGCGCGCACCGTGCTGACCGTGTTCGTTTCGACTATCTACAGCGATGAGGGTCACGGATGGACTGGCTATTGGCTTGCAAGGCGCTGATTCTGGGCGTCGTCGAAGGGCTGACGGAATTTTTGCCGGTGTCGAGCACCGGTCATTTGATCGTCGCGGGCAGTCTGCTCAATTTCACGGATGACCACGCGAAAACCTTCGATGTCGTGATCCAGCTTGGTGCGATTCTGGCCGTGTGCTGGGAGTTTCGCCGCCGCATCGGCAGCGTGGTGGTCGGCTTGCCCAGCCGGCCCGACGCAAGGCGCTTCACGCTGAACGTGATCATCGCGACGATTCCGGCGGTTGTGCTTGGCTTGCTGTTCGAAAAGGCCATCAAGGCGGCGTTGTTTTCGCCGGTGCCGGTCGCGTTCGCGCTGGTGGCGGGCGGGGTGGTGATCCTGTGGGCGGAAGCGCGCCAGCGAGTGCGAGGCGACGTGGCGGCGCGGGTACGGAACGTTGACGATTTGAGTCCGCTAGATGCGTTGAAAGTCGGCCTCGCTCAATGTTTCGCTCTGATCCCGGGTATGTCGCGTTCGGGTTCGACGATCATCGGCGGGATGCTGTTTGGCCTCGAACGGCGCGTCGCCACGGAGTTTTCTTTCTTCCTCGCGATTCCAATCATCTTCGGCGCGACGGCTTACGAGCTCTATAAAGACTGGCATTTGCTGTCCGCCGACGCGCTTGGCAGTTTCGCGCTCGGCTTCGTGGCGGCCTTCGTCAGCGCCTTCGCCTGCGTGCGCTGGCTGCTGCGCTATATCTCCACGCACGATTTCACCGTGTTCGCGTGGTACCGGATCGGCTTCGGACTATTGATCCTGCTGGTGGGCTATAGCGGCGCGTTGAGCTGGGCGGACTGAGTCTGCGCTCCGTTTTCAACGTCATGAAAAAAGTCCGCGTTTGCGGACCTTTTTTCTTATGGCGGGCGAGTTGTAGCGTGCAGGTTTACGCCGCGCCGCGCCTCCTGAACACCAGATCCCACACGCCATGCCCAAGCCGCAACCCACGGCGCTCGAACTTCGTCACCGGACGATATTCGGGGCGCGGCGCGTAGCCGTCGGCGGTATTTTGCAGCGCAGGATCGGCGCCCAACACCTCGAGCATCTGCTCGGCGTAGTTCTGCCAATCGGTCGCGCAATGCAGGTACGCGCCCGGCTTCAGACGCGAAACCAGCAACGCGACGAACTTTGGCTGGATCAGCCGGCGCTTGTGGTGGCGCGCCTTGTGCCAGGGGTCCGGGAAGAAGATATGCACGCCGTCGAGGCTATCCGGCGCGATCATTTGCTCAAGCACTTCGACAGCGTCGTGCTGAATGATGCGGATGTTCGACAGCGCCTGCTCGCCCATCAGCTTCAGCAGCGCGCCGACGCCCGGCTCGTGAACCTCGACGCCGAGGAAGTCGTCGCCGGGACGGTGCGAGGCGATTTCCGCGGTGGTCGCGCCCATCCCGAAGCCGATTTCCAGCACGCGCGGCGCTGCACGGCCGAACACGCTATTCCAGTCGGGTTGCTGTGGTGTGAAGGGTACGACGAAACGCGGGCCGAGTTCGTCCATCGCGCGGCGCTGGCCGGTCGACACGCGACCCGCACGCGTGACGAAGCTGCGGATGCGGCGTCGATGCAAAGCTTCTTCTTGCGGGGCGTCGGAGCCGGCATCGGCCGGTTGGCCTTCAGCTTCGGCGGAAGGCGGGAGTTCGTCCGGCAGGCCGGCGTCGTTTGGATCGTGGATCATTGTCGATGCTGCTACAAGGGTGAGGGCTTGGCGGCTTGCATGGCGTATTGCGAGGCGCCCTTTGCGCTTGCGCGGCACGGGCCGCAGTTCGCAGGCTCGCTTCGCTCGAATCGCCATGCCGGGCCGCTGCCACTACAAAAAAGCCGCCTTCATGGGAGGCGGCTCGTGCTGGATTCTGCTGATGGCTCAGCAGGAAGATGGAGCGGACGTTGCAAGTGCGCGTAAGGTAGCACACCCGAAAAGGGTGCGTCCAGACGGCGGCCGGCTTGAAGGAGGCCTGAGACTGGCAGCAAGATTACGGTTTCGTAACGGGATTCGCTATATGCGTGGGCAGTCCGGCTCATCGCGCGTTTGTGCGACTTCCCGAATGTCAGGTGGGGAGTGAGTGTGTGAAGCGGGCGGGAAATGCGGCAGATTCAGATCCCTTTGCGAAGCCGCCTGGTCAATCGCCAGGCTGGCCGAAAAGAATCTGGAGCGGGCGATGGGAATCGAACCCACGGCTCTAGCTTGGGAAGCTAGGGTATTACCATTATACGACGCCCGCAGAGCGCATAATTCTACTCGGGAAGGGGCGGTTAGCGCAAATCGCGCCGCCGCCCTTGCCCACGAGGCGCACGGAGCGATGTTCAGATCACGAAGTAGGTCAACTGTACGGCCGCACGAGTCACCACCATCAGCAGCACCTGCACGATCACGAACAGCAGAATCGGCGAGAGGTCGATGCCGCCGAGCTGCGGCACCACGCGGCGCAGCGGATTCAGGAACGGAGCGGTCAGCTGGTACAGGATCGGCATGGCCGGCGAGCGCGGATTGAGCCACGACAGCAGCGCCATCAGGATCGTCATCCAGATGATCAGATTCAGCGCCCACTTGATGACGGTCAGCACGGCGACGATCAGCAGCGTCGGCACAAGCGTGAGCGGATCGGCGCCCGTGAGCACCACCATCAGCACTACATAGACAATTGCCGCAAGCAGCGCTGCAACGAGGCTCGCCCAGTCGATGTTGCGGGTGCTGTGCAGGATGTGCCGCAGGGGCAGCACGATCCAGTTGGTGACTTGCAGCACCGCGTTCGTGACGGGGTTGTACGGCGGCATGCGCACGACCTGCAGCCATGCGCGCAGCAGCAACGCTGCGCCGAACAGCGTAAAGACGGTATTGAGCAGAAAACGGGCGATATCGCCAAACATCTCGTGTCCTTATCCTTCGGATGGCGGCCGTCGATCGGCCGCGGGGCGCCGGCGTTGACTGATCGGTGCGCCGGCGGTTTCATTTGGATTGTCTGCGCCGTTCCCGCGGGAGGGCGCGTTACGCGTCAAAGTGGGGACGCGGTGGATCTATTTCCAGGCGTTCAAGTCAGGCTAATCGGCAAACTGCGTGCCGCCAAGCCACACTGGCCACGCGATATCACACAGAAACCTTGATTTCGCTGATCAGAATCGTGCCGTTGCCACCGTCGGTGTAGTTCGGGATGTCAGCAACCAACTGGTCCGAGGCAGGCTTGAAAACCTTGTAGAAGTTATCTGCGCTATCGAACAGGAAATGACCGGCGGCGACATACGGCGGCGGCGACCCCGGCGGCCCGGCGTTGATGCCGACGTCGACCGACCAGCCTCTCAGCGACGGCCCGAACAGCCTGGCCGCGAGCGGCATGTGTGTGACGCAGTAATAGTCCACGTCGAAGTGGCCGTTTTCCCGATACGGATAAAGGATGCTGACCTTGATCATTGTGCGTTCTCGTCTGTTGGTCCCGAAGCGCGGCGCTGGCGGATTGCGCGCGGCGCCGGACGTCACATTATCACGCCTTACTTGACGCTTGCACCTGCTGCGGCCTGATTCAGCGACCGGTTGAGCGATTCTTCCACCGCCTCGGCAATCGCCTCGATCGCGGCGGGCGGGTTTGCGCGGCGTTCGGCCAGGCCGACCGCGCGCCGCGTCAGCAAACCATATAGCGCGGCATGATCGCCGCCAAGGCCCTCCAGCAGCGCCAACTGCTTCTCCACGACACCCGTATCGCCGCGCGACACGGGGCCGGCGAGCGCGTTGGGCAGGCCCTTGTCGCGAGCGGTTTCGATGGTGCCGGAGAGCATCGGCAGCAGCGCGCGCAGCGCGTCGTCTTCGGCAAAGCCCAGCGTGCGCCATAGTGCGACGCATTCGGCGAGGCTGCATAGCGCGAAGCTTGCGGCGTAATGCGCGGCGGCGTGGTACAGCATGCGGCCGCCCGCTGGAATCGACAGCGGATGGCAGTGCAGGGCGACGGCGAGTGCCGTCAGTGCGTCCTTGAGCGCGCCGTCGGCCTCGATCGTCACCGAGCAGCCGGCGATCCGCTCGATGTCTGCGAGATCGCCGCTAAAGAGGTAGAGTGGGTGAAAGCCGCCAATCAAGGCGCCCTGGTCGCGCGCCGGGGCCAGCAATTCCACTGGCGAGGCGCCGCTGCAATGCACGAGCGCTTTGCCGTGCGGGCTGCCTGCCGTGTCCGCTGCGAACCGCAGTGTGTGCGCTGTCGTACCGATGCTGTCATCGGGAACCGCTAAAAAGACGATATCGGCGGCGTCGACAACCTGTTGTGGATCGTCGAATGCCGCGCAATACTCGATTTGACTGGCGAGCCGGCTGGCCGAAGTCGTGCGGCTCGCCACCGCCGTGACGGGATAGCCGGCGCGTGAAAAGCTCAGCGCGAGACAGCGCGCGAGCCGCCCCGCACCGATGAAGCCGAGGCGCGGCAGAGAGGGCTGGGACATGGTTGCCTGCTCCAGACGGGGTGCTTGAACGGGAAAGCAGAAGTATCGCGCATCCGTCCGGTAGTGGCGTGTCCCGATGCCGGCATTCCTCTGATCAGTGCGGGGGCGATATGGCGCCTCCGGTCGGTCATCCGGCCACGCGCGCCCCGCAGGTCCGAAAACTGCTCACAATTTCTTCTTGAGCCGGTTTGGCAGTCGCTGTTCTGGGTTTTTCGTCTCGCAGTCAGATTCGGGAGGTAACGATGAATATTTTTTCTTACCGAAAGCACTTGCGGTTCTTGACGCGTTCGCAGCGCCGTCGCTGGTGGGACCAGAAGAAGCGCTTGACCCCACGCGTGTGCATCAGCGGCGCGTACGTCCCGCCCAACGTCTCCAGAGAATTCGCCTATGTGAAGGTAGGCTGAAATATCGTCTGCTTACGAGTAAAAAATGCCCGGCGTGGTTACGCCGGGCATTTTTTATGCTCAGCCGTCAGGATTGAAGCTAATTTGTAATCAAAGATTACTGACCGGTGAGTGCCTGAAGCCGCAAGAGCCGCAAAGCATCGGATTCGCGTTCGCTCGATCGCTGGCAAACCCTTAATTCTCAGTCCGTTACACCGCGTGTCCCGGCACCGCCGTGCCGATGCAAATTCCGAGCTCTTGCCGCCAATTGCAATTTGCAACAAATGCGAACATCTATGCGTGGTCTTTTTCGATACATTGAATTCATAGCATGCAAGGCATGCGAAGTTGGCGACCTTAGTGGGCCGCGCCAGGAGAATAAAAGTGAAAAAGATCGTTCCGTTTGTCGTTGCCGCCGCCCTTGGTGTGGGGTTCGCTACTGCTGCAGAGGCGCACGTTTCCGTCGGTATCGGTATTGGCATTCCGGTCGCGCCGGCGTATCCGGTTTATGCTGCGCCACCGCCGGTTTATTACGAGCCGCCGCCTCCGCCGGTGGTCTATGCACCGGGCTATTACGCACCGCCGGCAGTCGTGGTGGGGGGGTATTACGGCGGCTATGGCCGTCCTTATTATCACCATGGCTACTACCGCGGTTACTACGGCCACGGCTACTATCGCCGCTAATCGCAAGGCGAGCGCGGGATGTATTGACGGCGTAACGCCGGCTTGATCGCCGGGTTGCGCCGTTTGTGTTTTCACTGCGGCGTACCAAAGCACTGCCGAAGCTGGGAGAATGGCTGTTTTGCCACCGCTTCTGGAGAGTTTCGCCGATGCAAGCGCTTCCCGCTCCCACTTTCGACGATGTACTCGACGCCGCTGCGCGTCTTGAAGGTGTCGCCCACCGCACCCCCGTTCTAACCTCAAGCACGTTCAACGAGCGCACGGGCGCGTCGGTGTTCTTCAAGTGCGAAAATTTTCAGCGCATGGGCGCCTTCAAGTTTCGCGGCGCCTACAACGCGATTTCCCATTTCGACGCCGAGCAACGCAAAGCGGGCGTGCTGACGTACTCGTCGGGTAACCACGCGCAAGCGATCGCGCTGTCGGCGCGCCTCGCCGGGATTCACGCGACGATCATCATGCCGCACGACGCGCCTGCCGCCAAAGTCGCGGCGACCAAGGGCTATGGCGGCGAAGTGATCAGCTACGACCGCTACACCGAGAATCGCGAAGCGATCGGCCGGCGGCTCGCCGAAGAGCGTGGCATGACGCTGATTCCGCCGTACGACCATCCGCACGTGATCGCGGGGCAGGGCACGGCGGTGAAGGAGTTGATCGAAGAAACCGGCCCGCTCGACATGCTGTTTGTTTGCCTCGGCGGCGGTGGCCTGATCGGCGGCAGCGCGTTGTCGGCGGCGGCATTGAGCCCGGCGTGCACGGTGATCGGCGTCGAGCCTGAAGCGGGCAATGACGGCCAGCAATCGCTGGCTCGCGGCGAGATCGTGCATATCGAAGCACCGCGCACGATCGCTGATGGCGCTGCCTCCACGCATCTCGGCGACTACACGTTCGCAATTATTCAAAAGCTGGTCGCGCAGATCGAAACGGTCAGTGACGAGCAGTTGATCGAGACCCTGCGTTTCTTCGCACAGCGCATGAAGATCGTGGTCGAGCCGACGGGTTGTCTCGCTGCGGCTGCCGTGCTCAACGGCATCGTGCCGGTGAAGGGCAAGCGCGTGGGCGTGGTGGTGAGCGGCGGCAACGTCGATCTGGAGAAACTGGCGCAGTATCTCGCCTGATCGGCGGCCGATCGTTTTTACGCCGCGCTGTGCGCGGTGAAATTGATGGAAGGCGGCTCGCCTTGACGAGCCGTTTTTTCTAGCTCGCCATCTGTGCGGTCTGCACGATCAGATCGCGATAGCCGTTCACGATCACGCTATACGAGAAGTACGCGAACAGCAGCGCCGACAACACGTGGCACGCGCGCAGCAAACCGGTGCCGGCGCGTTTGCGTCCGTGGCTGCCGAGCCCACAGACAAAGATCGTCCAGCACAAGCCACCGAGGAAGAAGCCGCCGAGGAATACCGGTGCAGTCGTCACGCTGGTGGCGCCGGCTTTTGCAATCAATGCGCCGCCGACTGCGGCGAACCACAGAATCGCCGAAGGCGACGACATCGCCAGCAGCACGCCGCGCAAGAAACCGCGCCACGGGGAAAGATGCGGCGCGTTGGCATCCGCTTCTCCGGCGACTGCGGGTGCCGACGCTGGGAACAGCGCTTCACGCGCCATCTTCCACGTGAGAAACAGCAGGATCGCCGCGCCGCCGATCCACACTACCCACCGCACCGATTCGAACTGCAGCAGCGCAGCCATTCCTGCGAGCGCTAGCGCCGCGTAAGCCAGATCGCCGAAACAGGAACCCAGGCCCAACCAGAAGCCCGGTTTGAAGCCGTGCGACAGCGTCAGCGAAATCATCGCGACATTGACGAGACCGATATCCAGACACAACGACAGCGACAGAAAAAAACCATCCGACATCATTGAAAAGGCGTGCATCCGCGCAACGGCTCCATCAGTTTTGTTCTTCAGACTTGTTCGAGCGGGCGCGATCCTGCTAGTAACTGGATCGCTTCGATGCCGACTGAATCCTAATAATTCAATGGCATGCTTCGAGGCCTGTTTTTACAGTCCCAACTCATTCCACAAGGTGTCGATGCGCTGTTTGACCGAACGGTCCATCTCGATCGCGCGGCCCCATTCGCGATCGGTTTCACCGGGCCATTTGTTGGTCGCGTCGAGCCCCATCTTCGATCCGAGGCCCGCTACCGGCGAGGCGAAATCCAGATAGTCGATCGGCGTGCGATCGACCAGCACGGTGTCGCGCGCCGGATCGATACGCGTGGTGATCGCCCAGATCACTTCTTTCCAGTCGCGGATATTCACGTCCTCGTCGACCACGACGATGAACTTCGTATACATGAACTGGCGCAGGAAGCTCCACACGCCGAACATCACGCGTTTGGCGTGACCCGGGTAGCTCTTTTTCATCTGCACGATCGCCATCCGGTAGCTGCATCCTTCGGGCGGCAGATAGAAATCGGTGATCTCGGTGAACTGCTTTTGCAGCAGCGGCACAAACACTTCGTTGAGCGCGACGCCGAGCACGGCGGGCTCATCGGGCGGTTTGCCGGTGTAGGTGGAGTGATAGATCGCGTCGCGCCGCATCGTGATGCGCTCGACCGTGAAGACGGGAAACCACTCCTGCTCGTTGTAGTAGCCGGTGTGGTCGCCATAGGGACCTTCCAGCGCGTGTTCGTAAGCGGCCGATGCGCCCTTCGCCGGACGCGGCGGCGCGCCCGCGGGAGCAGGAGAGGGCGTGCCTTCCTGCGGATAGATGAAGCCTTCCAGAACGATTTCCGCGCGGGCTGGCACCTGCAAACTGTCGACGCCCGGCGTGAGGCATTTCGCGAGTTCGGTGCGGCCGCCGCGCAGCAACCCGGCGAACTGGTATTCGGAGAGCGTGTCGGGCACCGGCGTCACCGCACCGAGGATGGTCGCCGGATCGGCGCCCAGCACCACGGCCACGGGATACGGCTTGCCCGGATTCTGCAGCGCGAATTCGCGGAAATCGAGTGCGCCGCCGCGATGTGCGAGCCAGCGCATGATCAGTTTGTTACGCCCGATCAGCTGCTGGCGATATATGCCTAAATTTTGTCGGCTCTTATTCGGGCCTTTTGTGACGGTCAGGCCCCATGTGATCAGCGGCCCCGCATCGCCCGGCCAGCAAGTCTGAATGGGCAGCTTTCCGAGGTCGACATCGTTGCCTTCCCAGACGATTTCCTGACAGGGCGGCGCGCTCACCGTTTTGGGCGCCATGTCCCAAACCGCCTTCGCGAGCGAGAACAGTTTCCCGGCGTCCTTGAGCCCCTTCGGCGGCTCCGGTTCCTTCAGTGCGGAGAGCAGGCGGCCGACGTCGCGCAGCGACTCCAGCGCGGCGCCGTCGCCAACGCCCGCTTGCGCGTCGATCCCCATGCCGAGCGCGACGCGGCGCGGTGTGCCGAACAGGTTGCCGAGGACCGGGAACGCGTGCTGCTGCTGGCTCTCAAACAATATCGCCGGACCGCCGGCGCGCAGTACGCGGTCGCACAGTTCGGTCATTTCCAGGACGGGCGAGACGTTTTGCGAGATGCGGCGCAGTTCACCGATCGTTTCGAGACGGCCGACGAAATCGCGCAGGTCTTTGTATTTCATCTGGTGCGGTAGAGAGCCGCGCAAGCGGCAAAAAAGAAGGGGGCCGCAGGGCTTTGCGGTGCCAGAACGATTGTCGATTTTACCTGTGTTAGCACCTGCACGTAGATTGGCCAAACGGCCTACTTCCAGAGGCGTAATTGAGATAGCTCAAGAGGCGCGCGCCGTACGGTTTTCAGCGGACTGAACACTGTTCATTATTACAATTAGTTATAGATTTACTTATCTATAGTGTTGACGATCTATAAAACCCTGCATAGAATCCGTTCACATTGGTTGCAGGGCGTGAACCTTTTTACCACTGCCCCCGGTCCCTTTAGACGCAACGCGTCACCGTTTACCGACCCCCTGCACGGTATCTGACGGCTTTACCGAAGTCCTGGCCAGCGTCAACTGACGCTGGTTTTTCGCGTGGGAGCTAACGCCTGCATGCTTTTTTGGCATGCCGCGGACATCTTTTCAAGATGGCTCTCCACAAACGGTATTTACCGTTTTCCCGACGTCGCTGCTGCCCTAACCAGACAGAGCGCGCGACGTCTTGATTCTGCGAACGCGTGTTACCGCCTGTTCAACTGGCGGGGTTCGTGGATCATGCAACATGGGAGATCTGAATGAACGCCTGGTTATCGTGGCGTCCCGATGAGCGTATCGCGCAAGTTGTGCGTGGTGCGTTGCGTCGCGGGACGCAAATGAGTCATCACCTGTTCAGCATTGTCGGCGGAATCGCTGTCGTGCTGGCACTTGCACTGTGGCTGATGCCGGCCTGGCGCGGCACCCTTGCCGCCAAGCTGATGCCGGTCATTTCCGCCGCTGTGCAAGCCGGACCTGCCCGTCTGCTGCAAGGCCACCCGCTGCCCGCCTTCGCACCGCCCGGCGCGTCCTCTGACGACTCGCTGGCCGCCAATTCGACCGGTAGCGACGCCGCCAACGGCGCGAACAGCGGTGCCACTGCCACCAACACCAGCTACGACGGGGCCTCCGACGGCACCGGGATATCCGGTATGGGCGTGGCGGCGCTGAACGGCCTCGACCCGCGCACCATGCACAGCGTCTCCGCGCTGGCGCGGCTGATCCCGGCGCAGCGTGTCTCGGCCGACGCGCGCGACGATCGCGTGCTGGTCTCGACCCGCGAGCAGGATCTGGTCGCGTCGTACCTGGCGCGGCGCTATCGCGTCGCACAGGCGCCCGTTAGCGAGCTCGTGAAGGCAGCGTTCGACACCGGCCGCGAAGTCGATCTCGATCCGCTTCTCCTGCTCTCCGTGATGGCAATCGAATCGGGCTTCAATCCGTACGCCGAGAGCGGCGTGGGCGCGCAGGGCCTGATGCAGGTCATGTCCAAGGTCCACTCGGACAAATTCCAGTATTTCGGCGGTCAGAGCGCGGCGCTCCAACCGGTTGCGAACATCAAGGTGGGGGCGCTGGTGCTGAAGGATTGCATCGCACGCGGCGGTTCGCTGCCGGGCGGCCTGCGTCTCTACGTCGGCTCGACCTCGCAGGACGACGGCGGCTACGGCGCCAAGGTGATGGCCGAGCGTGGCCGTTTGCGCGATGTGGTGCGTGGCCGCAAGGTGCCGATCAATGCACCGCAGGCTCCGGTTCTGACGGCCTCGAACACGGCTACGGCTACGGCTGCTGCTGCATCGGCTAACGGCAAGCGCGTGCAGATGACGCTCGATGCCGGTCATCCGCTGAGCGCGGCAACGCCGGTGAAGACGCCGGTATCCGAGCAGGACGACGCCAGTTCCAATGCGACCAAGCATGTGGCATCGGCCTCGGAGTTGGGCGCCTGAGGTTGTGACTTAACTCAGTTCGTCTGGCATGAGAGCGGCCGGTACAAAAAAGGACACCTCCGTCGGGTGTCCTTTTTCCTTTGATGGCTTGCACTTGTGGCGGCGTGCGCGGCCGTGAGGGGCGGGTCACAGGCATAGCAACCCGCTTCGCAACCCGCCTCGCCGGGCTCTTTGGGGACTCAAGCCGCAGTCGTTGACGCCTGCCGCTCAGTGCCGCCCGAAAAGCCTCGCCAGCCGCTCGACCGCTTCTTCCAGCTTCGGCAGGGCGGTTGCATACGACAGCCGGATGTAGTCTTTCGGCGCGTGCGTGCCGAAGTCCATGCCCGGCACCAAAACCACGCCCGCGTCGTGCAGCATCGCTTTGGTTAGCGCCGCACTGTCTCCGGCCGCCTGATGCGCGACCGTGCGGCAATCCGCGTACACATAGAACGCCCCGTCAGGCATCACCGGCACAGAGAAGCCTAGCGATTCCAGCGCCGGCGCAATGAAGTCGCGGCGGCGTTTGAATTCGAGGCGGCGCGCTTCGTAAATTGCGATCGTTTCCGGTTCGAAGCAGGCCAGCGCCGCATGCTGCGCGAGCGCCGACGCGCAGATGAACAGGTTCTGCGCGAGTTTTTCGAACGCGCCGACCATGCCGGGCGGCACCACCAGCCAGCCCAACCGCCAGCCAGTCATGTTGAAGTACTTCGAGAAGCTGTTGACGGTGACGACGTCGTCACCGAACGAGAGCGCCGAGACAGGCTTGGCGTCGTAGCTCAGGCCCTGGTAGATCTCGTCGACGATCGTAAAGCCGCCACGCGCCCGCACGGCCTTGACGATGCGTTCGAGCTCGGCCGGTTCGATCGACGTGCCGGTCGGATTCGACGGCGACGCCAGCAGCACGCCGCGCGTGCGCTCGTTCCACCGGCGCTCGACGTCGGCGGCGGTTAGCTGAAAGCGTTCGGCCGGACCGCTTGACACCATCACCGGCTTGCCTTCCGCGGCGATCACGAAGTGGCGGTTGCACGGGTAGCACGGGTCGGGCATCAGCACTTCATCGTCGCGATCGACCAGCGCCGCGCAAGCCAGTAGCAGCGCGGCAGACGCACCGGCGGTGACAACGATCCGCGCCGGATCGACGCTGACGCCGTAGAACTCGGCGTAATGCGCCGAGATCGCCTCGCGCAGCGCGTGCAGGCCGAGCGCATTGGTGTATTGCGTGACGCCGCGGCGCAGGGCGCTCGCGGCCGCTTCGATGACCGGCTCGGGCGCGGTGAAATCGGGTTCGCCGATTCCCATGTGGATGATGTCGCGCCCATCGCGCTCGAGCAGCGCGGCCTCCTTGGCCAGTTCCATCACGTAGAAAGGCTGGATGGCGTCGACGCGGGCTGCAAGCCGCACCCAGGGTTCGGTCAGGGAGTTCATACGATCAATCCAGTTCAGAAGCAAAAGCGGGACGGCGCCTGGCGTATGGGTTCATGCGCGCAGCGGCGTCCTTGCAAGCGCCCAGTAATATATGGGGCTGCGGTATGTAGCCAGGCATTCAATCGGCCGACGATCCGGCGGCCACCGAACCCAGCGGCTGGCGTTCCAGCGGCTGGCGGTCCAGCGGCACCGCCCTTCGTAGGCCGGTCTCTGGCGGGGCAAGGTTTAGCGTGAGGCGCATGATCAGGTCACGCGCCTCATGCTCAATGCTTGCGAGCCGCCTGCGTTTCAGCAGCGCGCAGTTGTGCCGACAGCTTGTCCAGCACACCGTTCACGTACTTGTAGCCATCTGCGCCGCCAAACGTCTTGGCGAGTTCGACCGCTTCGTTGATGACCACTCGATAGGGAATGTCGACGTGATTCTTCAACTCGAACGCGGCGACTAGCAGCACGGCGCGTTCGACCGGGGAAAGCTGGTCGATCGGGCGGTCGAGGCACGGTGCGATGTCCGCGGAGAGTGCTTCCGAATCGCGGATCACGCCGTGCAGGATGGCGTCCAGATGTTCGTGGTCGGCCTTGTCGAAGCCTTGCGCGCCGCGCAGTTGCGCGTCGATTTCACCGCCGGGCGAGCCCGACAGAAGCCACTGATAAAGCCCCTGCGTGGCTAGTTCGCGGGAGCGTCGGCGTGCGCTCTTCATGCCTCTTCCTCTTCTTCGTCTTCTTCTTCGTCGTCACCGCCGAGTTGTTCGAGCGCGACGGCGAGATTGGCCATTTCGACGGCCACGCGCGCAGCGTCACGACCCTTCTCGGTCATGCGCGCGACGGCTTGCTCGTCGTTTTCCGTGGTCAGCACGGCGTTCGCGACCGGAATGCCGAAGTCGAGGCCGATACGCGTGATGCCCGCGCCGCTTTCGTTCGACACCAGTTCGAAGTGGTACGTCTCGCCGCGAATCACCGCGCCCAGCGCGATCAGTGCGTCGAATTGCGCGCTTTCGGCGAGCTTTTGCAACGCCAGCGGGATTTCCAGCGCACCCGGCACGGTGACCAGCAGCACGTCTTCGCCGGTCACGCCGAGGCGTTCGAGTTCTTCGATGCACGAATCCGCGAGACCGTTACAGACGGGTTCGTTAAAACGCGCCTGAACGATGCCGATACGCAGTCCGTCGCCGTCGAGATTCGGTTGGTATTGTCCGATTTCCATGTTAATTCCGTAGTGTTTTGAGTTGGCGCTTAAGCGCGTGAATGGTCGGATCAGCCTTGTTGCGGAGCCTGTGCGGTGCTGCCTGGCATCGGTACGAAGCCGGTCACTTCGAGGCCGTAGCCCGACATACTGCCCAGCTTGCGGGGGTTCGACAGTACCTGCATCTTGCCGACCCCAAGCTCGCGCAGGATCTGCGCGCCGATGCCGTATGTCTTGAAGTCGACTGGCCGGCGTTTGAGCGCCTCGGCTTTTTCTTTCGAGTCGAACGCCTTGAAAACGTCGACCAGATGTTCCTTCGAATCGCCGCAGTTCAGGAGCACGATCACGCCGAGGTCGCGCTGGGCGATCTCTTTCATCGCCGCGTCCAGCGTCCATGAGTGAGTCGATTTGCCGACTTCGAGCAGATCCAGCATGGACAGCGGCTCGTGCACGCGCACCGGGGTGTCGTGCTCCGGATTCGGCGTGCCACGGACCAACGCGATATGCGGCTGGCTGCTAGGCTGGTCGAGATACATCACCGCGCGAAACGCGCCATACGCGGTTTGCATGGTGCGCTCGCAAATGCGCTCGACAATCGATTCGGTGCGGCTGCGGTAGTGAATCAGATCCGCGATCGTGCCGATCTTCAGATCGTGCTCTTTGGCGAATTCCATCAGGTCAGGCAGGCGCGCCATCGTGCCGTCGTCCTTGATGACTTCGCAGATCACCGCGGCCGGCGTGAGGCCTGCCAGCGCGGTGAAGTCGCAGCCGGCCTCGGTATGGCCGGCGCGCACCAGCACACCGCCCGGCTGCGCCATGATCGGGAACACGTGTCCCGGCTGCACGATGTGGTCGGCCTTGGCGTCCGGCGCGACCGCAGTGGCGATCGTGCGGGCGCGGTCGGCTGCCGAGATGCCCGTGGTCACGCCTTCGGCCGCTTCGATGCTGACAGTGAAGGCCGTGCCGTACTGCGTGCCGTTGCGATAGGTCATGAGCGGCAGGTTCAGCAGCTTGCAGCGTTCCTGCGTGAGCGTCAGGCAGATCAGGCCGCGGCCGTAGCGGGCCATGAAGTTGATCGCTTCCGGTGTGACGAATTCGGCGGCGATCACGAGGTCGCCCTCGTTTTCGCGGTCTTCTTCGTCGACGAGGATCACCATCCGGCCTGCTTTCAGTTCGGCAATGATCTCTTGAGTGGAGGCGAGCGTCATGTTGGGCGGAGTTTTTCGGGGAAAGCGCGTATTTTACGCCACGCGCGCGCCCACGTCGCCAGGGCCGGATGGTATAGGCCGTTTGGCTGACTGGTGTTGCGCCGCCCGGCGCCGGTATGCTCGATGAAACGATGGACAAACGAATCGGTTGAAAGCGCCAGGGCGCCGCCAGCCTTGGCGCAGCGGGCTTTGTAGTGGGCCATTTCGGCGCGTTCAGAATGCGCTCGACGTAGCGCGCAATGACGTTGAATCGGCCGGAACAGCCTTGTTCGGCATGGTGGTGCCAAAGAGAGGCTGGCATACCGTCAAAAATACCGGGACGCGGCAGTCTCTGTGGCGAGACGTTGATTGACCGCGACGGATTGGCGTACCTATTGGCGTACCTGGTAGTAGGGGTAGGAGGAGCCAGAGAGCGGTTATCGTCGCCTCTCTCCTCAGTGACTGATCTGCCAGGGAGTCAATCGCTTCTGCAACCGCCGCAAGCCGATCTCGAGCAGGAGTGCAATCGATCCAATGACAAGAATGCCCGCAAGAACCACATCGGTAACGAGGAAACGCGATGCCGAATAAACCATAAAACCCAGGCCCCGGGTGGCGGCTATCAATTCGGCGGCCACGAGGGTCGACCATCCTGCGCCAAGCGCAATCCGCACACCGGTGAGTATCTCGGGGAGCGCGCTTGGCAGCACGACATAGCGAAGCAGCTTGAAGGGCGTTGCGCCTAAAGAGGCCGCCGCCTGCAGCCGGCTTTTCGCCACCCGGCTCGCACCCGACGCCGTTGCGATGGCAAGCGGCGCAAAGATCGTGAGATAGATCAGCAGAATCTTCGATAGCTCGCCAATGCCGAACCAGATCACCATGAGCGGCAAATAGGCAAGTGGTGGAATGGGGCGATAAAACTCGATCAGCGGATCCAGTGCGCCTCGCACAATCCGATTTGTCGCGATGAGCAGGCCTGCAGGGATCGCCGTCGAAACGGCCAGCAGAAATGCGATCGAGATGCGCGAGAGACTGGCCAACAGATGTTGGCCGAGCGTCGCGTCGTCGAAGCCATCCGTGTTCAGCACAATCAGCTTGTGCAGCACCTCTTCCGGCGTCGGTAGCAGCACGGTGGGCAACCAGCGCCGATGGCTGGCGATCCACCATCCCAGAAGCAGCACAAACACCGTGGTCAACGTGGCCACGTGGCCCGCGTCGATGTGACGCCTGCGGCGCCGGGACTTCGCGGCCAGCGTCTCGCGCTCAGCCGGATCGAGTGCGAGCGGGCCGCTCAGATTCTGTTCGGGGGACGACACGTCAGGCCTCCTCGGTCTCGCGGATAAGCTGGTCAAGCAACGAAATGCGGATCTCGGTGAAGGCGGGATCGGTCTTGATCGAGCGTGTTGGTTCGCCTGCGGCATAGCGGCGCGCAAAGTCGAGCCGGTGCCTCGCCACCACGCGGCCCGGCCGCGGAGACAGGATCAGCAATTCGGTGGCGAGCATGATGGCCTCCTCGATGCTGTGCGTAATGAGAAAAACGCCCTTCTCGGTCGCGTGCCAGACGTCGAGCAGCAGGGTCTGCATATGCTCCCGGGTCAGTGCATCGAGCGCACCCAGTGGCTCGTCCATCAGCAGGAACGACGGATCCGCGGCGAGTGCGCGGGCCAATCCGACGCGCTGGCGCATACCCCCGGAAATCTCGTCGATACGGTGATGCTCGAAGCCCTGCAGTTTGACCAACTGAAGAACCTCCGCCGCGCGCGCGTTGCGCGCGGCACGGTCTACGCCTTGCATGCGCAAACCAAAGCTCACGTTGTCTATCACGTTCAACCATGGCATCAGCGCATCGTCCTGGAACACGACACCCCGGTTTGCGTCTGGGCCTGTGACCAGCGCCCCGTCGATCGTCACCCGGCCCGAGGTGGGCACCTGAAAGCCGGCGAGCAATGAGAGCAGCGTACTCTTGCCGCATCCGGACGCGCCGAGCGCGACGACGATCTCGCCGCTGTGCACCGACACTGACACATCCTGAAGTGCGGTGAGTTGACCACGCGGTGTGTCGTAGATCACGCTGGCGCGCAGCGCGCTCAGTTCGGCCATTTCATGCTCCTTTACCGCTTCCCGGCGTCATTTAGACGCGGACGCCTGGATGAAACGACTCGTGATCGAATCGCTGTAGTCCGGCAGAACCTGATCGATCTTCTTTTGCTCACTCAGAAAACGGGCCGTCGCCGCAACTGCCTTGGCGGTGCCCCCGCCGAGCAGCGCGGACGAGGTTTGCTCGGCCGCAACGGGATAGACGTTTCCGGAAAGCAGTTGCGGCACATCAGCCGGGCTTGCGCCGCTCAACTTCGCGATCGCTGCCACTTGCGGCGAGCCTTCAGTCCATGACTTTCCGTTGGCTCGATAGTCCGAAATCGCCTGCAGCGTGACCCCGACAAACTTCTGGACGAAATCGGGATGTGATTGCGCGAAGTCCTTACGCACTGCCCACAGGTCAAATGTCGGCGAACCCCATTTGCCGACCTGCGTTGAATCGACCAGGACCTTGCCGGTCTGCTTTGCCTTACCCAAGGCTGGATCCCACGTGTAGGCGGCGTCGATGTCACCACGCTCCCATGCTGCGACCGTTTCCGTAGGGCCAAGGTTGACGATCTTCACCTGCCTGGGATCGATTCCCCAGTGTTTCAGGGCAGCCAGCAGGCTGTAGTGGCTGGTCGATACGAAGGGCGTCGCGATGGTTTTGCCGATCAGGTCCCGCGGCTGGTTGATGTGAGCGCCGTTGCGAACGACGAGGGCTTCGGAGTTGCCGGTCAGCGCGTTGAGGACAACTGCCTGAATCGGCACACCTCGGCTGAGGGCCGCGGCAAACGGACTCGAGCCAACATCACCGATCTGGATATCGCCTGAGGCCAGCGCCGCAACGACATCTGCACCGGTATCGAAGCGCCGCCAGTTAATGGTCCAGCCTGTGGCCTTTTCGTAAGCAGCGCTTGCTTGTGCGAGTTTGGCCGGATCAGCACCATATTGGTAAGCAATGTTGACCGTTTCCGCATGCGCAGCCGTGCCATGTACAAGCGCTAACGCCAACGTGGCAAGAGCGCTGAAACTTGAGAAGCGACGTGTGAATTTCATAAACGCCATGACCTGAGGTAGAAAACAGTTGAGAGAAGTGTCGTCAAGATTAGCGGATCCGGCTTGCGCCACTAACCAAGCAAATCAGAGTTGGATATACAAAGATCTGCGATAGCAGACGTCTGGGAAGTAAAGCGCATGCACCGTCATTTCTATAGGCGCTGTTCTGATGAAAGTGGCTCGCCACGCCGCCGAACGAATACAAGCCGCCGAACTTGAAACCGGCGAACACATTCGACAGGAACTTCACCGAATTGGGTAACCGGTCGCCATTGAAGCGATCGAAATCGCCTTGGTGGGTCACATAGCCACTGCCCCACGCCGAGATGTTGTGGATTATCGGGCTACGCGGCTCAATACGGCTTGTCGCCGAGAATGGTGGCGCGATGCATGACGCGCCGCGCGGGGCGATAGTCGTCCACGGCGTAGTGGCTGGTCGAGCGATTGTCCCAGAAGACAACGTCGCCAGACGCCCACGGCCAACGCACGCTGAATTCCGGGCGGGACTGATGCGCAAACAGGAAGTTGAGCAATGCCTTGCTCTCTTCTTCCGGCAGCTTGTCGATCTCGGTGGTAAATCCTTCGTTGACAAACAGACCTTTGCGACCACTTTCAGGATGAGTGCGGACCACCGGATGGCTCAGCGGCGGGTTCTTGAGTCGCGTCTCATTCCAGCGCTGCTGGTCCGCAGCAGTCAGGCCGAAACGCTTGAGCGGAAAGGTCTTGGCAAAATCGTGCGTTGCGCTCAGTCCTTCCAGCAGGGTCTTCAGCCTGTCCGATAGCGCATCGTAGGCAGCAAAGCTACTGGCCCACAGCGTGTCGCCGCCGTTTTCGGGCAACTGTCGCGCCACCAGGACAGCGCCTAGTGGAGGGGTCTCCGTGAAGGTGACGTCGGTGTGCCAGATGGCATTGTCTTTGAGGTCGAAAGCTTCGGTATCCAGCACCATTATCTGGCTCGCATCCGGATGCTGCGGATAGATGGGATGCGTGTGCAGATCGCCGAAAAGCGCAGCGAAATCACACTGCTGTATCGGGCTGATGTGCTGATGGCGGAAGAACAGAACCTGATGGCGTATCAAGGCCTGGCGGATTTCCTCTTGCACGTCCTGACTCATTGGCCGCGCGAGATCGATACCTTCCACCAACGCACCCAGCGCCGGCGTAAGACGGCTGAAATTCAAACTCACTCTCCTTGGCTAGCTAAACCACGCGTGAGATTTTCCCCAGCAATTCATGGAGACCCAACCAACTAGAACTCATTTACTTATGAAGGTGGTGCGAATGTCGACATTGAACTGGTTCGAAAGATGTAATGCGCAACACGGCTACCCGCGTTACCGGACGGCGATCCCGATGACTATATTTTTTATGTCGGCACCGGCCGCGCGGTCCTGGCCATGAAGGGCGGTGCTGTCGACTTCCTCACCAAGCCGCTCGATGAAGATGCATTGATGCGCGCGGTCGATGCGGCTCTGGGCAGGGGAGATGTTCTTCGCGAGGAGGTGGAGAATGCAGCGACGCTTCCTGATAGATATCGGCAGGGTCGCCTGGAGAACTCGCAGGTGTCTGATTTTCCCGATTCGCGGATTCAGGCGGACTTTACTAGACGCCAGTAGACCGTGCGTCTAGTAAATGCCCAGTCATTTCGACGGTTTATGGACGCCCTCAGGCGCCGATAGCATCCGCTCCACATACCGCGCGACGTCCTGAGCGGACCGGATAATGGCGGGACGGGAAACGCTTCCCGCCTGCACTTGCGTGTCGACGAGCGGCGGCGGAACGGCAACGGTAGACATGAGGTGGAATTTCGCACGAGTGACTCAAGCGTTGCATGGTAGCCATGCGAGCCGCATCGGCAAAACGACGAATTTATATAAGCTAATGGGAGCATCCGCCTTTCTGCTTACACAGCCTCCGCCGTCTGCCGCCGAAAACCCGCCGCAGCATGCCGCCCTGGCAACTGATCGCTCTCACCGAACAATTTGTGTCGCAACGTGCCCTCGCCATACGCGGTCTTGTAGAGCCCGCGGTTTTGCAGTTCCGGCACGACCAGATCGATGAAGTCCTCGTAACTCTCCGGCGCAACGGTTCGACTGAGATTGAAACCGTCGACGCCGGTCTCCTCGACCCACGCCTGCAGTTCATCCGCAACCTGGGAGGCGCTGCCGACAAGCGCCGGATAACGCCCGCCCAACTCGAACATTTCGAGCAGCTTGCGGCGTGTCCAGCCGTGCTGTTTGGCCGTGCGCGTCGCCGATTCGATGGCATTGCCGGGAGCGTAGTCGACGGGCGCATCGAGATCGTATTGCGCGTAGTCGATTCCCGTGCTGGCCGCGAAATGCGCGAGCCCGGATTCGCGGCTCGCATACTGCAGATAGTCTGCATATTTCTCGCGCGCCTCGGCTTCGGTGGCGCCGGTCACGACCGCCGCGCCCACGAACACCTTGACGTCGTCCGGCCGCCGCCCGGCCTGCACCAGCTGCTCGCGCAACGTTCTCACCGTCTCGCGTCCGACCGCGCGGTTCGGCGGCGAAATGAACACGCATTCGGCGTGACGCGCCGCAAAGCGCTGGCCGCGCCCAGAGCTGCCGGCCTGGAACAAGACCGGTGTGCGTTGCGGCGACGGCTCGGCCAGGTGGTAGCCCTCGACGTTGTAGTAGCGGCCCGCGTGCCTCACCTCGTGCACCTTGGCCGGATCGGCGTACACGCGGCCCGCTTTATCGCGCAGCACCGCCTCCTGCTCCCAACTGCCTTCCCACAGCTTGTAGAGAATCTCGAGGTACTCGTCCGCACGCTCATAACGCTCGTCGTGCGGCAGTTGCTCGTTGAGGCCCATCGCGCGGGCGGCGCTGTCGAGATAGCCGGTCACGATGTTCCAGCCAATGCGGCCCTGCGTCAGATGGTCGAGCGTCGAGAAGCGCCGCGCGAGCAGATAAGGCTGCTCGTAGGTGAGATTTACCGTGACACCGAAGCCAAGATGCTCAGTCGCCGCCGCCATGGCCGACACCAGCAGCGTGGGATCGTTAACCGGTAACTGGATCGACTCGCGCAGCGTCACGTCCACATTGCGCTGGTAGACGTCGTAGACGCCCACGATGTCAGCCAGAAACAGCCCGTCGAACAGGCCGCGCTCGAGCGTGCGCGCCAGGTTGGTCCAGTAAGGCAGCAGGCGATAGTCGGTGGAGCGGTCGCGCGGATGGGCCCATAGACCGTGGTTGATATGGCCGACGCAGTTCATGTTGAACGCGTTGAGCAGAATCTCTTTCTTCGCCATTACAACGCTCCGTGCCTGGGCGGCAGCTTGTCGTTGAGGTAGAAGTTGCCCACGGCATGATACTTCCAGCGCACCGGGTCATGCAGCGTATGGGTGCGCGCATTGCGCCAGAAACGGTCGAGGCCGAGACCGTCGAGCGTCGCGGCGGCGCCGGCGAGTTCAAACAGCCGTGAACCCGCATCCAGCGATACGGTCGTGGTCAGCGTCCTCGCCTCCGCGACGGCGACCGACGCCTCCGCCACCGAGCGGTCGGTCGGGGCTGCCTGGGCGGCGTCGACGAAACGGCCGGCTCGGCGTAGCAGCGCTTCCGCTGCACGCAGACGCGCGGCGAGGTCGCCGAACTGCGCAATGGTCAGCGGATCGTCGGCAGCAAGCTCGACCTTCGCATCGATCCACGGCCGTGAACGCTCGCGGACGAACTGCAAGGCGGCCTCGAAGGCACCGCGCGCCTGGCCCAGATCGATCGCGGCGTGAATGATCTGCGCGAGCGGTCCGATCGTCGTCGCATGCTCAAACGAGACCTGAAACGGCACGACCCATTCCGGCTCGACACGCACCTGCTCGAACTGCACCGAACCGCTGCCGGTGACGCGCTGCCCGAACCCGTCCCAGTCGTCGGTCACGGTGACACCCGGCGTATCGCGTGGCACGAAGGCCAGATACGTGACGTCGCGGCCCTGCTCCTCGGCCACCACCAGGGTGGGAATCCAGTGGGCGTACAGCGCACCGGTGCAATAGAACTTGCGGCCGTCGATATGCCAGCCGTCAGCGCCCCGCGTGAGCCGCGTGCGTCGTTTGAAGTCCTTATGGCTGATTTCGGCAAGCGCGTTGCCGAACCGCTCCCCGGCCAGCACGCGTTGATAGAAAAAGCGCTGCTGCTCAAGGCTGCCGCCCACGCGCAGTACTTCCAGTGCGTAGAAGTGGTTTTGCGGAATCTGCCCAAGCGAGCCGTCGGCCGCGGCGATGATCGCGGTGACTTCGGCGAGCGTGCCGTTGCGCACACCGGCCCCGCCGAATTCGCGCGGCACGGTGATGCCCCACAGGCCGCTCGCGACGAATGCGTCGAGCTCGGCCCAGGGGAGTCGTCGTTCGCGATCGCGCAGCGCCGCTTCGGGCGCAAACGTCGTGGCAAGACGCCGCGCCGTTGCGAGCGCCTCGGCATCGTTCGTGATCAGATCCAGGGTCAGCGGCGTACGCAATTCGCGAGGCAGCGCCTGCGTTGGCGCGTGGTCGAGCGTTTCTACAGAAAGATCAAAGGTCATGTCTCAGTTCCACGAGTGGCGCGCCGGCAGCACGTGATTCAGGTGATAGTTGCCCAGCAGATGCAACTTCCAGCGCACCGGGTCGTGCAGCGTATGCGTGCGGGCGTTGCGCCAATGGCGATCGAGATTGTGCGCGGCGCGAGTGGAGGCGGAACCGGCTAGTTCGAACAGCTTTTCGCTTGCCTCCAACGCAATGCGGGTGGTGAGCACCTTGGCTTCGGCCACCGCGACCGAGGCGCGTGCACTGGCCTCGGTATCGACAATCGGTTGCGCGGCAATGGCATCCAGCGTGTGGCCGGCCTCCTGGAGCACCTCGTGAGCCGCGTGCAGATCGATTTGTAGACGGCCGACATCCGCGATGATGTACGGGTCATCGGTTGCGTGTTCGAGGCCCGAGTCGACCCACGGCCGGGCGCGTTCGCGTACGAAGCGAAGCGTGTCGGCGACTGCGGCCTGCGCGATACCCTGGTCGATCGCGGCCTGAATCAATTGCGAGGCGGGGCCGAACAGCCCCGGACGGTCGGCGAGCTGCCAGATCGGCAGCACGTCCTGCGGATCGACTGGCACTTGGTCGAAGGTCACCGTGCCGCTCGCCGTGGTGCGTTGGCCGAACGAACTCCAGTCGTCGATCACGCTCAAGCCCGGCGCATCGCGCGGGACCCAGACCTGCACGGCGCGGCCTTCGTCGTCGGTGGCACGTGCCGGGACGCGGTGTGCAAATAGCGCTCCGGTCGAATAGAAGCGCCGACCGTCGAGGCGCAAGCCGTCGCTTGTGGCGCTCAGTCGCGTCGTGCCCTGCAGGATGGTTTTGGCGTTAGCCGAGCGGCGTTCGGGACCCGCATTGCCGAGCCGCTTGCCCGCCAACACCTCGCCGTACAGGCGCGCTTTCTGCGCTGGCATGCCGACTTCCCGCAACAAGCCGAGCACGCCGAAATGGTTCTGCGGAATCTGGCCGAGCGCTGGATCGGCCTCACACAGGATCACAAAGACTTCCGCCAGCGTCGCGAACGAGACGTCGGCGCCACCGTATTCGCGCGGCACGGTGATGCCACCAAGGCCGCTTTCCGACCACAGGTCCAGTTCGGCCCACGGCAGCCGCCGTTGGCGGTCGCGCTCGGCGGCGCCCGCGGCGAACGCTGCCGCCAAAGTGTATGCGGCTGCCAGCGCTTCTGCATCGTCGGCAATACGCCGCACGCGGGCCGGATCGGGAGGCCGCGGCAAACGCGACACGGGAGAGGAGGATTCGGGAGTGGGCATGACGGCTCGTACAGATAGGGTTGTCACCCGTCCGCGCTACGGTGCTTCGGCCCCTTCATGCGGCGAAGCGCATCGCCTGCGTAACGCTTGTGGCGAACAGGTTGGATCGTCTATTGGACCAGCCGGGGTAAGGCGTGCCTACTATCGAATTGGAACTTGCTTATGAGGATTTTCAATTTCGATGCCCTGTGGCATCTGTGAACGTCGCCTGCGTGGCGCCTGAAGCTTTTCATATATGCCTCAGGGGATTTAGCAACGCACGGAAAAATATTTGTCAGCGACCTTCCACGTTACTTAGCATTCGCCCCATCATCAACCACACGACTACTACGTCTCATGAATAAACGAAACATGCTTAAAACTGCGCTGGCGACCGTCTTGTTCGGTTTGGGCCTCGCCACCACGCAGCTCGCGCTGGCCGCGCCGCAAACTTTGCGCGTCGGCATCATGTCCGGCGAAGATGAGGACGTCTGGCGCGTGGTCGCCGCGAACGCTGCCAAGCAGGGACTCACGATCAAGGTCACCACCTTCTCCGACTACACGCAACCCAACGAGGCGCTCTCGGAGCACGACCTCGACGCCAACTCGTTCCAGCACAAGCCGTATCTCGACGCGCAGGCCAAGGCGCGCGGTTACACCATCGTACCGGTCGGATACACCTACGTGCAGCCTATCGGTTTGTATTCGCGCAAGTTCAAGTCGGTGTCGGATCTTCCTGATGGCGCCACCATCGGCGTGCCGAACGACCCGAGCAACGAAGGGCGCTCGTTGTTGCTGCTTCAGGCGCAGCATCTGATCACGTTGCGCGCGGATGTCGGCTTGCTGCCGACCGCGCGTGATATTGCCAACAACCCGAAGCACATCCATATCAAGGAACTCGATGCGGGTATTGTCGGCCGTGCGATCGGCGATCTGGATGCAGCCGTGATCAATACGGACTGGGCGATCAAGGCAGGCATCAAGATCCCGCAGGAGCGGATCGCGCAGGAGCAGGTGAGCGGCAATCCGTACCGTAACTTCCTCGCCGTCAATGCGAAGGACGCGAACGCGCCTTGGGTCCACGCGCTTGTCGAGAGTTATCAGCAACCGAACGTGGCCGCTGAAATTCTCAGCGTCTACCACGGGGCGACGCTGCCGGCGTGGAATGAGTCGAGTCACTGACTCTCTCTGGCGGCGTGACGGTATACCTGGTGCGGAAAACGACGGTATACCGTCACCAAGCCGTAGATTTAGCTGGTTTCAGCAAGACGACCGTAGACGCTGATTTTTTAAAAATCGAATTATTTCAACGGGTTATGGCCGTCCTGAGGCGCGCTGAGCATCCGCTCCACATACCGCGCAATCAGATCGATTTCCAGATTCACTTGCGTGCCTTCGCGCAGGCGCTTGAGCGCGGTCACTTCGACCGTGTGCGGAATCAGGTTGATCGAAAACTCACAGCCATCGTCGAGATCTTTAACCGAGTTGACGGTCAGGCTCACGCCGTTGACAGTGATAGAACCTTTGTAGGCGAGATAGCGGCCGATCTCGCGCGGCGCCAGCACGCGCAGTTCGTGCGATTCGCCGACCGGCGCAAAATAGGTGACCGTGCCGAGGCCGTCCACGTGGCCGGAGACGATATGCCCGCCGAGCCGGTCATGCGCGCGCAGCGCCTTCTCGAGATTGACCTCGCCGGTCTCGCCAAGGCCCGCGGTGCAGTTCAGGCTTTCGCGCGACACGTCGACTTCGAACGAATGCGCAGTTTTTGCCACGACCGTCATGCAGGCGCCCTGGATCGTGATGCTGTCGCCGAGCTGGACGTCTTCGAGATCGAGGCCGCCGGCTTCGACGTTCAGGCGTACGCCTGCGTCACCATCCGTGCCGAGCGGGTTGACTGATTCTATGCGGCCCACTGCCGCGACGATTCCTGTAAACATCGTGTTAATCCCTGATTAATTCGAAGTTGGTTGTGGTGCGGGCTCGGTCCCGGCTTCGGGTTCCGGATGCGGCGCGGAACGCGGCACAAAACGCGCGAGAATCCGCAGATCGTCGCCGATCCGGTCGACCGCATGGAAATTCAGCTGCAGGCGGCCTTCGAGCGTTTCCGGTGCGTTCAGATTGAACATGCTCATCGAGTCCATGCCGAGCAGGCTGGGCGCGAGATAGACCAGCAGTTCGTCGACGCAGCCTTCGCGCAACAGCGAGCCGTTCAGCTTGTAGCCCGCCTCGACGTGCAGTTCGTTCACATTACGCTCGCCAAGCACTTTCAGCATGGCGGGCAGGTCGACCTTGCCCGCCGCGTTCGCCAGTTGCACGATCTCCGCGCCGCGATCGCGCAGCGTGCTGGCGCGCTCGGCATGACGCTCATCGAGATTGCCGCAGAAAATCAGCGTGGGTGCGCCGGCCAGAATCTGGGCTTCGGGCGGCACGTCGAGCTGGCTGTCGATCAACACGCGTTGCGGCTGGCGCGGCGTGTCGACAGCGCGTACGGTCATGCGCGGATCGTCTTCCCTGACGGTGCCGATGCCCGTCAGGATTGCCGACGCGCGGGCGCGCCATGCGTGACCATCGGCGCGTGCCGCTTCGCCGGTAATCCATTGACTGACGCCCGACGGCAAGCCCGTGCGGCCATCCAGCGAGGCGGCCACTTTCATGCGGACCCACGGGCGGCCGCGCGTCATGCGCGACACGAAGCCGATGTTCAGTTCATGCGCTTCGTTGGCGAGCAGCCCGCAACGCACTTCAATGCCGGCATCGCGCAGCATCGCGAGACCACGCCCGGAGACTTGCGGATTGGGGTCTTCCATCGCCGCGACCACGCGCTCGACCTGCGCTTCGATCAGCGCATTCGCGCACGGCGGCGTGCGGCCGAAATGGCTGCACGGCTCGAGCGTCACGTAGGCCGTGGCGCCGCGCAGATCATGGCCGCGCGAACGCGCGTCCTTCAACGCGCGAACTTCGGCATGATCCTGGCCGGCCGGCTGCGTGAAGCCTTCGCCGATCACCTCGCCGTTCTTGACGAGTACGCAACCGACGCGCGGATTCGGGTCGGTCGTATACATGCCACGCTTGGCCAGCGTGAGCGCGCGTTCCATATGGACGAAGTCGGTTTGCGAAAACATCGGTGTCCGGTCGGGTACGGTGGCTAGGCAATATTGAGTTTGGGTTCCGGCGGGTTCGTGTCTCGCGCGCCTCAGGCCGCGAGCGAGGCGAACGCGTCGCGCGCTGCGTCGATCGTGGCGTCGATGATTGCGTCGTCGTGAACGATCGAAACGAAGCCCGCTTCATACGCCGAGGGCGCGAAGTACACGCCCGCGTCGAGCATCTTGTGGAAGAACGCGTTGAAGCGCGGCACGTCGCTCTTCGTGACTTCGGCGAAGCTGGTCGGGACCGACTCAGTGAAGTAGAGGCCGAACATGCCGCCGAGCGAATCGGCCGCAAAAGGCACCTTCGCTTCGCGCGCGACATTCGCGAGACCTTGCGCAAGACGCGTGGTGCGGGCGGCGAGCGTGTCGTAGAAGCCGGGCGCCTGGATCAGCTGCAGCGTCTTCAGGCCGGCGGCCACCGCAATCGGATTGCCCGACAACGTGCCCGCCTGATAGACGCCGCCGAGCGGCGCGAGGTGAGCCATGATGTCGCGCCGGCCGCCGAAGGCTGCCGCCGGCATGCCGCCACCGATCACCTTGCCGAGACACGTCAGATCCGGCGTGATGCCGTAGACCTCTTGCGCACCACCCAGGGCGACGCGGAAGCCGCACATCACTTCGTCGAAAATCAGTACTGAGCCGTACTCGGTGCACAGGCGCCGCAAGGCTTGCAGGAATTCAGGCGTGGCGCGCACGAGGTTCATGTTGCCTGCCACCGGCTCGACGATCACCGAGGCGATCTCGTTGCCGAACGCCTTGAACGCTTCTTCGAGTTCCGCGACGTTGTTGTACTCGAGCACCGTGGTGTGCTTGGCGATATCGACCGGCACGCCCGCCGAAGTCGGATTGCCGAACGTGAGCAGGCCCGAGCCGGCTTTGACCAGCAGGCTGTCCGCGTGGCCGTGATAGCAGCCTTCGAACTTGACGATGCGGCTGCGGTTCGTGAAGCCGCGCGCGAGGCGAAGTGCGCTCATGGTCGCTTCGGTGCCGCTCGAGACCATGCGGACCTGTTCGATCGACGGCACCAGCTTGCAGATTTCTTCGGCAATTTCGATTTCGGATTCCGTCGGCGCGCCGAAGGAGAAACCGTTGGTCAGCACGCGCTGGACCGCTTCCAGTACTTCCGGGTGGATGTGGCCGAGGATCATCGGGCCCCATGAGCCGATGTAGTCTGTATAGCGTTGTCCGTCCGCGTCCCAGAAGTAGGGGCCTTGCGCGCGCTCGATGAAGCGCGGCGTGCCGCCTACTGAGCGGAACGCGCGGACCGGCGAGTTCACGCCGCCGGGGATGGTGCGCTGCGCACGGTCGAAGAGGGTCTGGTTTCTGGACATGGTGATGGCTGGAATTTGGGTTGCGCAGCGGCGCGGGTGCTGCTTTCTGCGCTCCGCGCGGCGCTGGGGGTTGGTGGGGAAATTGTACCGGAGTCAGCGTGAAGAGGTTTTGGGTTTGCCCATGCCGCGGCGCGTGGTCGACCCGCCCAGCCAGGACCGGGCGGGGTGGATGGTCTAGCCGTCGCGTACAATTGGGGTCGTCAAGTTGCGGTTTCCCCCGTTTCACCGCGTTTCGCTGCCGATGACGGCGCGGCGCTTCATCTGGATTCCCATGTCCCACGTCACCAGAAGCCGGCCCGATGGCCGGCTGATTCTGTTGCTCGGTGCGCTTGCCGCATGCGGGCCGATTTCCATCGACATGTATCTGCCGAGCCTGCCGACCATCGCGCAGGCATTCGCCATCAGCACCGGCGCCGCGCAAACCACGCTGACCAGCTTCATGTTCGGTTTTTCGATCGGCATGCTGCTCTATGGTCCGCTGTCGGACACCTATGGCCGCCGGCCTGTGTTGCTCGGCGGCATCATCATGTATGCGCTGGCAAGCGTGGCCTGCGCGTTGTCGTTTTCGATCGGGTCGCTGGTGACATTCCGCTTCGTGCAGGCGCTCGGCGCGGGTGCGGCCTCGGTGCTGGCGCGCGCGATCGCCCGCGACGCGCACGGGCCGACCGATGCCGCGCGCGTGCTGTCGATGCTCGCCATCGTCACGTCGATCGGCCCGCTGCTCGCGCCGCTGATCGGCGGGCAGTTGCTGTTGCTCGGCGGCTGGCGTGTCGTTTTTATCGTGCTGACGCTATTCGGTACGGTGTGTGCGGTGACCGCGTTCCTCAAGGTGCCGGAAACGTGGCCGCCCGAAAAGCGGGCGCATTCGGCGCTGCTGAAATCGTTCGGCGCCTATGGCAAGTTACTGCGCGATCCGGTCGCGTGGGGGCACATGCTGTGTGGCGGCATGGCGTTCGCGTCGATGTTCGCGTATATCACCGCGACGCCGTTCGTGTATATCGAATATTTCCATGTGTCGGCGCAGCATTACGGATTTCTGTTCGCGCTGAATATCGTCGGCATCATGTTCGGCAACTTTATGAATACGCGGCTCGTCGGCCAACTCGGTTCGCTGCCGATCATCTCTTTCGCCGCGACCGTGAGTTGCATCGCGTCCCTGTTCGTCTGTCTCGTCTCGCTGACGGGGTGGGGCGGACTATGGTCGATCGTCTTCGGGTTGTTCTTCGTGGTCGGCGTCGTCGGGCTGTTGTCCGCTAACTGCACGACCGATCTGATGCATCGGTATCCGGTGAATGCCGGCGCCGCGGCCGCCGTGTTCGGCGCCGTGCAGTTGGCGCTTGGCGCGTTGGCGAGCCTTGCTGTCGGACTCTGGCCGGATGGCTCCCCCAAGGGCATGGGCATCGTCGTGGGCGTTGCGGGCGTGCTGTGTTACGTCGGCCGGATTCTGGTCGTCAAATGGCACGGCATGAAGGCGCCGGTCGCTGCCGTTTGATGGCATCACGGGCTGGGAGGCTTCGCTGAACGCGGATCATGGTTCCTTAGCCGAAACACGCGGCAAGCCTGCTTCTCCATCCTGCGCTAAGCAACGCGTCTACGGAAAACACCAGGTGTTGCGCGCGCGCGACCGTGCGGTTCAATTTGCATTGCTATGATGGCGTCACTGTTCCTCGGAGCGGCAATCATGGCGATCAGAGATTTGATGAATGGCGAGCGGCAACAGGCTGCCTTTGCCGAAGCGCAGAAGCTGGCAGACAGCGGCGCCTATCACGATTACACAGACATCGAATATGTCTTGCGTTTTGATTACGGTTTGTCTGATGTATCGGCGCTGCTCGACAGTCAGTTGATGCATCGCGATCTGAATCGGCGTTGCGCCGATGCGCGTGAGAAGCTGGATGCGCTTAGCGTGTGACGCACGCGGTCAGTGGCACGCAGGCAGGAGCACTCGCAACAACCGAAGGCGGAAATGAAAAACGGGCCGAGAGGCCCGTTTTTCATTGATCTTGTGGCGGAGGCGGTGAGATTCGAACTCACGGAAGGATCACTCCTTCGCCGGTTTTCAAGACCGGTGCCTTAAACCGCTCGGCCACACCTCCAAGCCCTAAATTGTAACCTGAAAAATCCTCGTTGCGGCGCTCGGCGGATCGGCAATTACTGCGGATCTTTCAGAAACAGCCCCTGCAGATCGTTCAGGAAGGCCTGGCCAAGCGGTGTCGGCGCGATCTTTTCGTGGTCGCGTGTAATCAGCTTGCGCCGTTCTGCCTCCTGCAAAGCGGGTTCGATCGAGGTCATCGACATCCCCGTGCGCTCGATGAAACGATGCACTGGAAACCCTTCCACCAGCCGCAGCGCGTTCAGCATGAATTCGAATGGCAGATCGCGTGGCCCGACCTCATGCTCTTCCTGCACGGCCGTGCCGGCCTTTGCCTGCTCGATGAAGGTAGCCGGGTGCTTATAGCGCGCCTGACGCAGGACGCGATTCGGAAATGACAGCTTGGTATGCGCGCCCGCGCCGATGCCGAGATAGTCGCCGAAGCGCCAGTAGTTCAGATTGTGCTTGCTCTGCCGATGCGGCTGCGCATACGCGGACACCTCGTAGCGTTCATAACCGGCGGCCGTCGTGCGCTCGTGAATCCAGTCCTGCATGTCGGCGGATGCATCGTCGTCGGGCAGGGCTGGCGGGAATTTCGCAAACAGCGTGTTCGGTTCGAGCGTGAGGTGATACAGGGACAAATGCGGCGGCGCGAACGACAACGCCGTCTCCACGTCAGCCTGACATTCCGCGAGCGTCTGCTGCGGCAGCGCGAACATCAGATCGAGGTTGAAGTTGTCGAAGGTATTCGCGGCCACTTCGACCGCATGGCGTGCTTGCGCCGAGTCGTGAATCCGGCCGAGCGCCTTCAGATGCGCTTCATTGAAACTCTGGATGCCCACCGACAGACGATTCACGCCGCTCGCGCGAAACTGCGCGAACTTGGCGGCTTCGAACGTACCGGGGTTGGCTTCGAGCGTGATTTCCGCATCGGCGTCGAGCGGCAGCAGCGCGCGCACGTCGGACAGCATGCGGTCGAGCCCGGCCGCCGACAGCAAGCTGGGTGTGCCGCCGCCGATGAACACCGTATGCACCTGGCGCCCCCACACGAGCGGCAGCGCCATCTCGAGATCGGCGCGCAGCGCATCGAGATACTCGGTCTCAGGGAACGTGTCGCCTTTCCACTCATGCGAGTTGAAATCGCAGTACGGGCACTTGCGCACGCACCACGGAAAGTGCACATACAGCGCCAATGGCGGCAGCGAGGTCAGCCGAATGCTGCCCGGCGACGTGAATGCCTTGATGACGCCGTTGCCGATATCGGCAGGCGCCGGTTTGATCGGAATCACGCTTCCTCCGTCAAACGTGCGAGCAGTTGGCGCAATGCCATCGCGCGATGGCTGCTGGCGTTCTTCACCGCCGGCTCGAGTTCCGCAGCGCTCGCATTCAGCGACGGCAGGAAGAAGTACGGGTCGTAGCCGAACCCATGCCTGCCGCGCGGCGCATCCAGCATTTCGCCATGCCAGCGGCCTTCGGCGATCAGCGGTTCGGGATCGTCCGCATGACGCACGAGCGCCAGCACGCAGTAGTAATACGCGCGACGATCAGTCTCACCTTGCAAGGCTGAAACGAGCTGCGCATTGTTCGCCGCGTCGCTCTTTTCGCCGCCGGCGAGCTGCGCGTAGCGGGCCGAATAAACACCGGGCGCACCGCGCAGTGCACGCACGCACAAGCCGGAATCGTCGGCGAGCGCGGGCAGGCCGGTGAGCTTTGCCGCGTGACGTGCCTTGGTCAGCGCGTTTTCGACGAAAGTCGGATGCGGTTCTTCCGCTTCCGGCACGTTCAGCGCGCCTTGTGGAATCAGGTCGATGCCGGCCGCGCCGAGCAGCGCCGCGAACTCGCGCAGCTTGCCCGCGTTGTTCGACGCCAGCACGACTTTCTTTAACGGCGAGTCAGACGCAACAGCGCCGTTGTCTTGATGAACCTCACTCACTCTTTTGCTCCAACGCTGCTTTCTGCTTCGCGATCAGCGTGTTGATGCCGTCGCTCGCCAGATCGAGCAGCGAATTCATTTCGTCGCGCGAGAAAGGCACGCCTTCGGCCGTGCCCTGAATTTCGACGAAGCCGCCCGCGCCCGTCATCACCACGTTCATGTCGGTGTCGCATTGCGAATCTTCGTCGTAGTCGAGATCCAGTACCGGCAAACCGTCGTACACGCCGACCGAAATCGCCGCGACGTAATTGGTGATCGGCGAGCTTTCGATGCGGCCCGTAGCCAGCAGCTTCGCCACGGCATCATGCGCCGCCACGAACGCGCCGGTGATGCTGGCCGTGCGCGTGCCGCCGTCGGCCTGGATCACGTCGCAATCGATATGCAGCGTGCGCGCGCCGAGCTTCTCGAGATCGAATACCGAGCGCAGTGCGCGGCCGATCAGCCGCTGGATTTCCTGCGTGCGGCCGGTTTGCTTGCCGCGCGCGGCTTCACGGTCGCTGCGGGTATGCGTGGCGCGCGGCAGCATGCCGTATTCGGCGGTCAGCCAACCCTGGCCACGGTCGCGCAGGAACGACGGCACGCTTTCGGCGATGCTCGCCGTGCAGATCACCTTGGTGTCGCCGAATTCGACCAGCACTGAGCCCTCCGCATGCTTCGTGTAGTGGCGCGTGATGCGCACGTCGCGCAGCTGATTGGCCTGGCGGCCGCTGGGGCGTTGGGTGTTGTTGGTCATGTTGGTTTCGGTCTGGAAGAAAAGCAGGAGGGAAAGCGCAATTTTACCGCCGATCGCGTTGGGCGCGGGGCGGCCTGTCCGTCGGACGGCTACCCGCATGTGCCGGGGCTCTGCGCGAGGTAGCGCCGCGTGCGCGGCGGCCCTCGTGTGAAGGGCCTCGCCGGTAAAAATGGGATAATGCGGATTCTCCGCCCTGCGTCTCGTACACGCCGGGCGATTCGACTCTCCGGCCATCGTCAAACACATGGCCACAATCGCGAGAAATACGATGATCTACAGCATGACTGGCTATGCGAGCGCCACGCGCGAACTCGTCCCGGCCTCGGGCACAGGCGGCGTGAGCGTATCGGTCGAACTGCGCACGGTGAACTCGCGCTTTCTCGATCTGAACTTTCGCATGCCGGAAGACGTGCGCGCCTGCGAACCGACGCTGCGCGAAATGCTGATGAACAAGCTCTCGCGCGGCAAGGTCGATATTCGTATCAACCTGCAACGCAGCGAACAGTCGGCCAATGCAGGTTCGGTCAATCGCGATGCGCTGACGCAACTGGCGCTGCTCGAGCGCACCGTGCTGTCGACGTTCCCGGAAGCAGGGCGCCTGCGCACCGGAGAAATCCTGCGCTGGCCGGGCGTGCTGGCCGAAACCGGCGTGGCGCCGGAAGTGTTGCGCGATGCGGTGCTCGCATGCGGCAAGCAGGCAATTATCGATCTGATCGACGTGCGTGCCCGCGAAGGCGCGCAACTGGCGACGATGCTGCTCGCCAACGTTACAGAGATGGAAGCGATCGTCACGAAGATCACGCCGCTCGTGCCGGAACTGATCGCCAAACATCAGCAGAAGATCGTCGAGCGTCTGCAGGAAGCGCTCGGCGTTGCCGCGCCCGATACGGCGACGACGACGGTCTCGCGTGAAGAAATCAACGAACGGATTCGCCAGGAAGTGACGATGTACGGCATCCGCATCGACATCGCCGAGGAACTGTCGCGCCTCACGGCTCACCTGAACGAAACGCGTCATGTGATCGAGAAGGGCGGCAAGGTCGGCAAGCGCCTCGACTTCATGATGCAGGAGCTGAATCGCGAAGCGAACACGCTCGGCTCGAAGGCGGCCGCGAAGGAACTGGCGGATTCGTCGATGACCCTGAAGCTGCTCATCGAACAGATGCGCGAGCAAGTACAGAATCTGGAGTAAGGCAGGAGCCCCGAGAACATGACCGACCACACACGCGAAACCAGCGCACCGCGCAACCCTTACGCCGGTGCTTATCCCGGCAACCTGTTCATGGTGGTCGCGCCTTCGGGCGCGGGCAAGTCGACGCTCGTGAACGCGCTGCTCGCCGGCGACGACGCGATTCGTCTATCGATTTCATACACGACGCGCCCTCCGCGTCCGAAAGAGCAGGACGGCGAGCACTATCACTTCACGACGGTCGACGACTTCCTGGCGCGTCACGCGACTGGCGAGTTTCTGGAAAGCGCGGAAGTGCACGGCAACTACTACGCAACCTCGCGCGTGTGGATCGAAGAGCAGATGAAAAGCGGGCACGACGTGCTGCTCGAAATCGACTGGCAAGGCGCGCAACAGGTGAAGAAACAGTTTCACAACGCCGTCGAAATCTTCATCTTGCCGCCGTCCCTGGATGCGCTCGAAGAGCGTTTGAAAAAGCGCGGCCAGGACGAACCGAACGTGATTACGCGCCGTCTGCTCGCAGCCGGCAGCGAGATGGCGCACGCGGCCGAAGCAGAGTATGTCGTGATCAACGACAGCTTCGATCGCGCGCTTGGCGAACTGCGGTGCCTCGTGGCCGCGACGCGTTCGCGCTTTGCCTCGCAATACGCGCGCCACACGCAGCTTTTCGTGCAGCTCGGTATCCACCTGCCACACGCGTGAGCGCGGCGGTGTGTCGAGCACATAAGGTAGAATAAGCAACATCAATTAACGCCCCCAGACCTGTCGCTTCGCGCCAGGCCCCCCGAGGGGGACAAGAAAACTTGGGGCGGCCCAGCGTTTTCTTGCAAGAAGGAACCCAACATGGCCCGCATTACCGTCGAAGACTGCCTTAAACAGATCCCGAACCGTTTCGAACTCGCGCTTGCCGCAACCTATCGTGCGCGTCAGCTCGCTCAAGGCCACACGCCGAAGATCGAAAGCCGCGACAAGCCCACCGTCGTCGCACTGCGCGAAATCGCAGCTGGCCAGGTTGGCGTCGAAATGCTGAAGAAGGTGCCGGTTTAAGGCGCACTGTTCCGTTTTCGATTGCGCGTTTGCCAAACCTGTTTGCCACACGCGTTTGCCACACCTGGTTGCCACACGTAATTGCATCAACGTACAGGCCGGCGTCCAACCCTAACCGCTGCGGAGGCGAAAATGAGTGCTACCCCGCCCACCGCTACGGAAGTGGAACACGACGCCGACTCGCCCTCGTCTGCACGGAAGTACATCGACGCGGTCCTCGAACAGTCGTTTCGCCATCTGTTCGGGCCGACCGCCACGCCGGAGCAACCGCGCCGGCATGACGTCGTTTCGATCGCCAAGCTGACAGCCGTTCTGTCCGGCTATTTGCAGCCGGAAGAGATCAAGGACGTCAAGGCGGCATTCCACTTCAGCGACGAAGCCCATCTCGGCCAGTATCGCCAGAGCGGCGAGCCCTACATCACCCATCCTGTCGCCGTCGCGGAAATCTGCGCCGGCTGGAATCTCGACGCCCAGTCGATCATGGCGGCGCTGCTGCATGACGTGATGGAAGACCAGGGCGTGACCAAGGCCGAACTCGCCGAGCGATTCGGCGCAAAGGTCGCGGAACTGGTCGATGGGTTGTCGAAACTGGACAAGATGGAGTTTCGCAATCGCGAAGAGGCGCAGGCGGAAAACTTCCGCAAGATGCTGCTCGCGATGGCGCGCGACGTCCGCGTGATTCTGGTGAAGCTCGCCGACCGGCTGCACAACATGCGCACACTGGGTGCGGTGCCGCATGAAAAGCGCCGCCGCGTGGCGCGCGAGACGCTGGATATCTACGCGCCGATCGCGCACCGGCTTGGCCTGAACAATACCTATCGCGAGCTGCAGGACCTGAGCTTCGCGAACTTCAACCCGCATCGTTACGCCACGCTCGAAAAAGCCGTCAAGGCCGCGCGCGGCAACCGGCGCGAAGTGGTCGGCAAGATTCTGGAGTCGGTGCAGCGCGCGATTGCCGACGCGAAGCTCGACGCCGAAGTTACTGGCCGCGAGAAAACCATCTTCAGCATCTATAAGAAGATGCGCGACAAGCAGTTGTCGTTCTCGCAGGTGCTCGACGTGTATGGCTTCCGTGTGGTGGTCGAAAGTGCGCTTGAGTGCTACACCTGCATCGGCGCGCTGCATGCGCTCTACAAGCCGGTGCCGGGCAAGTTCAAGGATTACATCGCGATCCCGAAGGTGAACGGCTATCAGTCGCTGCACACCACGCTGGTTGGCCCGTTCGGCGCGCCGATCGAGTTTCAGGTGCGCACGCGCAAGATGCACGAGATCGCCGAAGCGGGCGTTGCTGCGCACTGGCTGTACAAGAACGGCGGCGCGGATCTGAACGACGTGCAGAAGCGCGCGCACCAGTGGCTCAAGTCGCTGCTCGACATTCAGAGCGAAGCGGGCGATTCGAGCGAATTCCTGGAGCACGTCAAGATCGATCTGTTCCCGGATGCGGTCTACGTGTTCACGCCGAAGTCGAAGATCATGGCGCTGCCGCGCGGCGCCACCGCGCTCGACTTCGCGTATTCGATCCACAGCGACCTGGGCAACCAGTGCGTCGCAGTCAAGATCAATAACGAACTGCTGCCGTTGCGCACCGAGCTGAAGAGCGGCGACATTGTCGAAGTGATCACGGCGCCGTATTCGAAGCCGAATCCGGCCTGGCTCGGTTTCGTGCGCACCGGCAAGGCGCGTTCGGCGATCCGCCATTATTTGAAGACGATGCGTTTGAACGAGTCTGTCCAGCTCGGCGAGCGTCTCGTCGACCAGGCGCTGAAGGGCTACGGGCTGGCACTCTCGGACGTGACGCCGGAAGCGTGGGAAAAGCTCGTGCAGTGGACGGGCAACAAGAACCGTCAGGAGATCTTCGCGGATATCGGTCTTGGCCGGCGTGTCGCCGCGGTCATGGCCAAGCGTATCGAAGTGTTGATGAGCGGCCGCGACGCCGACGACGATGGCTCGCGTTCCGACGGCACGGCGCCACACGCGCCGCCAGTCGTCATTACCGGCACCGAGGGTATGTCGGTGCAGTTGTCCGCCTGCTGCCGTCCGATCCCGGGCGACGACATCATGGGCTACATCGGCATTGGCCTCGGCATGGCCATCCACACTACGGACTGCCGCGTCGCACAGCGTATCCACCGGCGCGATCCGGGCCGCTGGATCGATG
This sequence comes from Paraburkholderia sp. GAS348, assembly GCF_050434205.1. Lineage (NCBI taxonomy): Bacteria > Pseudomonadati > Pseudomonadota > Betaproteobacteria > Burkholderiales > Burkholderiaceae > Paraburkholderia > Paraburkholderia sp. GAS348. The sequence continues at coordinate 375,316 of NZ_JBNPVT010000004.1, read as the reverse complement.
TTGCGTGGGCGCCGCAGCCGGGGCGTCTGTTCGACGTCGCGGTGAAGGTGTTGGTCAAGAACACCAAGGGCGTATTCGCCCGCGTGGCTGCCGACATCACGTCGGCGGATGCGAACATCGTCCACATCGCGATGGACGAAGACCTGTCGCAGGAATCCACGGTACTGCGCTTCGTGATCCAGGTGAGCGATCGCGTCCATCTCGCCAACGTCATGCGCCGCGTGCGTACGAATCCGGACGTGATGCGCATTGCGCGCGAGCGGCCGAGCGAAGAAGGGCATCACCGGCACGACGGCGGGATGCGGATCGACCGCGAGCGGGCGGATTACTGATCGGATGTCTGGCTGAGTCTGCTCGACGTAAGCGTGTGGCGACGTCGGCGCGCCTCGAGCGGCAGGCAGCCCTCGTTCGAAACTGAGCGCGCCCGCCGCCTGCGAGTCTCACCGGAACTTCAGGGAGAGCGCTTATGAACGTCACTGACCTCACCGGCATGGCGCTCGACTATTGGGTCGCCCGCAGCCTGCACGACTTCGTGCGCGAAATCCACTTTACCGATGGCGGTGAAACCGTCTCGATCCGCGGCATTGATCGTGGCCGTCCATGGGATGGGCGTTTCACGCCTTCCACGTCATGGGAAGCGGCAGTCGCGGTGCTGGAGCGCGCGCAGCGGCTGGAGGTGCGTGAGCGGGCCAATCATGGCGCGGCACATTGCATCGCGGAATTTGAAGGCGGTCATCGAACCGTGGAAGGGCGGGGGGACTCGTTGCGGGTCGCACTGTTGCGGGCGTTCGTCGAAAGTCGCTTCGGCGATAGCGTGGGCGATGTGTTGCGCGAGCCGCAGGCTGTCACTGGCGAGCTTGCGGAGCCGATCGGCGAGGAATCGGCGGACGTTCCGTTCGAGGGTATGCCGAGTCCAGACGGGGAGATCGGTGATATTCAGTCGGAGCCGCGATAGGTGTGATGGCGCTGCCACGGCATTCGAGCCTGGCGGGGGCGGACACGCTGAAGCACAGCAAAACGGCTGCGCAAAAACAAAGGGCCTTCCGATCGGAAGGCCCTTCATAGGTGGTGCGGCTGGCAGGATTCGAACCCACGACCCCTTGGTTCGTAGCCAAGTACTCTATCCAACTGAGCTACAGCCGCACGCTAAACAGGTGACGCTTGCAGTGATACTGCGATGAAACCGAGGTAAAACATAGGGCCTCCCCGGAGGGAGGCCCTCGAATAAGTGGTGCGGCTGGCAGGATTCGAACCCACGACCCCTTGGTTCGTAGCCAAGTACTCTATCCAACTGAGCTACAGCCGCACGCAGAAACGAGATTATAGCAAAGGTTTTGAAAAAAGGAAGCGTGTAACTGCGATTTGTCTCATTGCCCTGATCGTGTACCCTTGATAGGAAGTCGCTTGCTGCAGTTAACGGACCATCATGAACAAGGCCTTTGTCAAAGAGTCGAGTGAAGAGAATGACGACGACCTCGACGTCGCCCAGCCCGAAATCCCGCCGGGTACGAAAAACTACATTACGCCCGCCGGTTACCGGCGAATGCGCGATGAACTGCTGCATCTGATCGATATCGAGCGGCCGGAGGTGGTCAGGCTGGTGTCGTGGGCGGCCTCGAACGGCGATCGCTCGGAAAACGGCGATTACATCTATGGCAAACGCCGTCTGCGAGAAATCGACCGGCGGATCCGCTTTCTGACCAAGCGCCTCGACATCGCCGAAGTGGTCGACAGCAGCAAACAGGAAAACGTCGATCAGGTTTTCTTCGGCGCGACCGTCGAATATGCAACGGAAGACGGCGAGGCGCATACCCTGACGATTGTCGGCGTCGATGAGGTCGATCTGGATGTCGGCCACGTGAGCTGGATTTCGCCGATCGCGCGGGCGCTGCTCAAGGCGAAAATCGGCGATACGGTGACTTTGTACACGCCGGCTGGCCCGCAGCCGATCGACATACTGGACGTCAAGTATCCGCCGCCCGATACCGACGGCTAGGCCAATGCGCCAGCGAGACGGACGAGACGGACGAGACGGACGAGACGGACGAGACGGACGAGACGGACGAGACGGACGAGACGGACGGACGGACGGACGGACGAAGTTGACCGGTCGGCCGGTGATCTTTTTGGCGCTTGTGTTCGGAAATAGGTGTTCGATTCGCTCCCATTCGGCGTCTGACAGTCGGTCCGTCTCGTTCCCCTCTGCAAGGTGTATTTACTGAGCGGAATAAAAAAGGCGCCGCGAACGGCGCCTTGGATGCTGCGGATGTTGCGAGCTGCTGCTTTAGAAGCGGTGACGCAGACCTGCGGTCACAGCGACCTGGCTGTTCGTCGACGACGCCGCGCCCAGGCCATTGATGTTCGCAACCAGGCCCGAACCTTCGTTTACGCGTTGATACACACCCTGCAGGTACACGTCCGTGCGCTTCGACAGCGAGTAGTCCGTTTGCAGGTTGAACTGGTTGTAGTTCGGACGCACGCCATCGAGGCTTGCGCGCGTGTAGGTGTACGAACCCGCCAGGCTCAGTGCCGGCGTGAAGGCATAGCGGCCGTTCACTTCGAAGTTCTGGAAGTGAGCGCTGTTGCTCGGCAGGGAGACGGCAGCCGGAGTACCCGCCGCAGCTGTGCTGATGCTGGTCAGGCCGGTCAGGTTGGTTTGCGTGTACAGGAGGCCAGCCGTTGCCGGGCCGAACGAGTAGTTTGCGCCCACCCCCCAGGTTTGCTGACGCTTTGCTCCGAACGTGAAGTCGTCCGACACTGCGCCGTTGATGTTCGCCGTGCCGCTGCCGTTCAGCTGCATAAACGCTGCTCCGACGTTCAGGCCGCCCCAGTTATACGATCCACCAACGCTGTATGCGCGGTTGTTCGCAAAGCTGCCAGCGTCGTTCGAGAAACCGTACATCGCGCCGCCCTTGAAGCCGCCGTAGTTCGCGCTGGTGTACTTGATCGAGTTGTTGACGCGGAACGAGTTGTTCAGGTTGTCGTTATCGAACGGGTGGGCGAACTGCGTGCCGCCATATTGCGTGCCCGTCAGGGACAACGGGCCAACGAAGTCCACCATGCTGTCATATTGACGGCCGAGGGTCACAGCGCCGAACTGGTCGCTTGCCAGACCCACGAATGCCTGACGGCCGAACTCACGGCCCTTTTGGCCCAGCGTGCCGTTGGCGATGCTGAAGCCATTTTCCAACGTGAAGATGGCCTTGAGACCGCCGCCCAGATCTTCAGCGCCGCGCAGGCCCCAACGGCTGCCGTTCACCGAGCCGCTCGTTTCTTGCCAGTTGCTGTGGCCGTGCTGGTTATTGGTATAGGTGATGCCGGCGTCGATCAAGCCATACAGCGTGACGCTGCTCTGGGCATGTGCTGCCGTTGCAAAAACGCCCGTGAGGGCCGCGACCATGAGAGTTTTTTTCATTTTGTAACTCCGAGAGCGAGAGTGGGTTTTCAACCCAGGCTTAAGGAGACCTTCACGCGGGCGCTGCGAGAGGCGAAATCCGCGTGAGAAGCGCGCTGTACGCCAAGCGCGCCGGTTTCCGGTTAGGCAGAGTGTAGATAGACGCTGCGCCAGGCAGACGTTCCGATTTTCGCAATAAAGTATTACTGAATTAGAAACGATGGGGAAATGCCGCTTAAGCCTTGCTGATAAAGGCTCACAGGGTTATTGAGGGCGAGTGGTACGCGAGTCAATCGAATCACGTTGCTCATTTGCTACAGTAACCGATGCAAAAAAACAACGCGATAAATCGTATAAAAAGATTGTTGTCACATCAGCAACGGATGGTTGTCGATTATGTGCACAATCGATATCGTCTAAGCCGCTATACTGAAATCTCTGCTTTCCGAAGCAGACTTTTTCGTTGACGAAAAAGATCTCCAAACCTTTGTCGGCGCGACTTCCCAGTCGCGCTTTTTTTTGCCTTCCGGTTGCGGATTCGCGGCCGTCAGTCAGTGCGCTGGCGCAGCGTTGTCAACTTCGCTCCAGTCGTTTGGCGCCGGGATGCTCCAGTCTTCCATGACATAGCGGCGCGCGTCCATCGGGGACGACAGCAGGTTTTGCCAGTGGTCCCCATGCCACACAGGATCAAATTCGAAGGCCGCAGGTGCCGCGGCGGTCGGACCGGATCGAGCGGGAACCGTCTTTGTATGCGATTGGCTAAGCCAGTTGACGAGGCGGCGGAATTCATTGAACAGCATGGCGATCTCCTGACGCGCATTACTTCTCGCTACTGATTTCCATCATGCTGCCATGAGTGCGGCGCAACAACTCGGACAAACACTTACCAAAAACATGTCTTGTTACATATTCTCGCCCACGTGCTGAAGTTCTTCTCGATATCGGATGTATGTGGCATTGAGCGAGTAATGTTGACGTGAAGGATTGCCCGGTTTCGCTGAATATGATGTTGTGATTTCCGATTCGTCAGGCATTGAGTTGTCGTGCTGTGTGCTAAACGCATATGAAATATTCGCTCGACGTTGATTATTCGTTCCCCGTATACGGCAAAACTGATTTTCAATCACCAACTTGATAGTGCTGGGACTTTGGCAAAGCCCGATTGCAGATGAATTGGCCATGAAGTGCAGCTTGAGGGTAATACCCCGGTTTTTATAAATCATCAAGAAAACGGGAATATGGAAATGGGTATCGTCAGATGGTTCGACGATGCCAAGGGCTTTGGCTTCATTACATCGGATTCGGGTGGAGAAGACCTGTTCGCGTACTTTTCGGAGATCCGCTCCGAGGGTTTCAAGTCGCTGAAGGAAAACCAGCGTGTTTCCTTCGAGATCAAGACTGGCCCGAAGGGCAAGCAAGCGGCGAACATCCAGCCGCTGTAAGTCGCACTGCGCTGCCCCGCATGTGCAGCCGGGCGACCTGATTGGCCAAAAGCCTTCGCTAGATGAAAAAGGCTTTTTTATGCTCGCTCATTATTCCCGGTGTGACGGAAATTATTGATTATCTGGTTTTGGTTAAATATGGGAGGGACGTGTAAATTAGAATGGCGCTTCTTAAATTTCAAGCCGGCGTCATGAGAATATACTGATTCCCAGCTTTATGGGCGGCAAGCAGATCGTGCAGAAATGCAGTGTTTGCACCGCACGGCGCCAACGGCAAAGCAATGCCGGCTGGGTGCGAGGCGGCTAACTAGTGCATACTTGCCGCAAAGCCACGCGTCCAAAGTATCCCCTTCCATGTCTGAACAGTTTCTACCAGAGCCGGCCCTGGATGTGCCGATTGTCTTCGTCGACCTTGAAACCACCGGTGGCTCGACTAGCGAGCATCGCATCACCGAAGTCGGGGTGGTTGAAATAGGACCGGCCGGCGTGTCGCGTTGGAGCAGCCTGGTCGACCCTCAGCAACCGATTCCTTCATTCATTCAACAGCTCACCGGCATTACAAACGCGATGGTGCGGGGCGCGCCGACGTTCGATGCTATCGCGCCAGAATTGTTCGAGCGCCTGAACGGCAAACTGTTCGTGGCGCACAACGCCAGTTTCGATCGCGGCTTTCTGCGCGGGGAGTTTCGCCGGGCCGGGCTTGCGTTCGATCCGGATGTGCTGTGCACCGTGCGCCTCTCACGCGCCTTGTTTCCGGCGGAAAAGCGCCATGGACTCGACGCGTTGGTGGAGCGTCATGGTCTCGTCCCGTCCGATCGTCACCGCGCGCTAGCCGATGCCGATCTGATCTGGCAGTTCTGGCAGCGCCTGCATAGCGGTCTTGTGCCGCTGGACGTTTTGCAGGCGCAGATCGAACGCACCACCCGACGCTACCGGCTTGCCGGCGACATCACTGAAGACCTGCTCGATACTGCGCCGGCCGGATGCGGTGTGTATGCGTTCTATGGAGAAGGCGATCTGCCGCTGTATGTCGGGCGAAGCGTACGTGTACGTCAGCGGCTGCGTTCGCATTTGACCGGTGAGCGGCGTTCGTCGAAGGATATGCGGCTCGCGCAGCAAGTACGGCGTGTCGAGTGGCGCGCGACTGGCGGCGAGCTGGGTGCCATGCTCGCGGAGGCGCAGTTGATCGCGACGCTGCGCCCTGGCCATAACCGGGTGCCGCGTGTCACGAAGAGCGATCCGGTGGATGCGCCCTGGCCGTTCGAAGGTCCGGTCGTATTCGAGGAGCGGGAAGAAACGTCGCACGCCCGCGCATTTCATGTTGTCGACCGGTGGCGTTACCTCGGACATGCGCCCTCGCTCGCGCAGGCGGCGGCGCTGCATGCGTCGAGCGCAGCCGGCCCGTTCGAGCTGTCGACCTATCGTCTTCTGCAGAGCCATCTTTCGCGCGGCCTGCGTGTGATGCCGTTGAGCATCTCGAGCGGCACGGCGGTCCCGAGTCTGGCTTAACCCGGGTTTCGCGCAGCACCTCGTTGCTCAGGGCGGGTTTAATCCACGCCTGACAGCGCCGGGCCAATGGCGATTCCAAGCCCCGGCTCGACCGCGTAGACCGCACGGACCGATTAGCCCGTCGCACCGACTCCACCCGCTTCGCACACGTGGCCGAGAGCGCGTGTCAACGCGCTTGAGCGCGTCGAGTCGTAGCGCGTTAGCGATTTCCAGTTAGCAAGCGATTGCGCCACGCGCGACGGACAGTCCTGCGCCGCGCGTAGCGGTTGCACGCGCGCGAGCCCGGCCACGAGTGACTGCGTCAGCCGGTCCAACTGCGGCCTCGTGCTGGTGGCCAGGTCGGGCGCGGGACCTTCAGGCGGGCGCGTGCTGCGCCAGTTGGCAAACAGCGCGTTTTGCACGTCCTTGCTGGCGTCTATCTGATCCCGGAAGAAGGTGCGCGCAAACGCCGGATCGACGTTCGCGGCGACGGCGCGCTTTTCGACATCGGCGAGCAACGCGTTCTCGCGAGGTGTATCCGTAATTGCCTGGTGGTTCGCCCACTTCCAGCGCGCAACGGGTTCCGCGAGCGCAAGGCGCTGCGAAACCAGCGCGATCAGATTGGTCAGCGCGGTGTCGTCCCCGTCCGCAAGGGCGGGAGCGGGTGCGAGCGCAAGCGCGGTGAGCAACGCGAGCGCGCATGACGCTCCAAAGCGATACGAGCGATTCATGGAGGGCGGGGGTGGCCGATCGGCCGCAGAAGAAAAACCAGAAGAATAGACGATGCGCGGATCAAGCGGACACGCCGATCGATCTAAAAACAAACGACCGGGGCATTTAAAGACGCCCATCAGGGGCGTGCGCTAGCTATCTGTGCGCCGGGCCGCAAGAGCCAGGCGCCGCAATCAGGCAGGCGTAACCCGCGCCGCGAGAGCGGCAAAAGACAATCGTAGGGGCGCGTGCAAATCTTCGCCGCGCGCCGGCCGCGCGGACGCTAATGCTGCATCGCACCACTGCCCAATTACTTCGAGTCGCACGACTTGCGTTGTTCGTCGAAAAATGCGCGAACGTGCTCAGGCAGTTCGGCACCCAGAAACTCGACGCCAGCGGGTTCCGGATCCGGGCTAAAAACTTTATCCGGGGTCGGAATCTTCGGTGGTTTGGCATCCATGATCTTTCTCCTTTACAAACCGATTATCTGCCTCGGTCCCCATTTTGCACCAGTGTCTGATGCGGATCACATGTTGTGTGTTGCTTTAACGGTACAGGTCAACATGGAAGCGGAATGTTTGAATAGAATTTATCGGTTCAGTGCGCATAGCTGAATTTGCCATTGCCAATCAAAACAGTCCGATATCTCCGTCGTTCCCTTCCCGCCTTGCCCCGCACGCCTGCCGCGCATTATCTCTGCTGCGTCACAGCACTGCCTGTTCAAATGTGTTGATATGAACAAATCACCGCGATTTTTGTGCACTGCCGCATTGGAAGGAGTTTCTCTGCGTTAAGCCGAACGTTCGTTAATTAACAATTGGTTCAGTGCGTTCATTCAGCCCCCCATTCGCTTGTAAACGAACGATTGCGCGACTTCGTTGACGAGCGGGAATACTTTTCAGGTTATTTTTCGCAAATAAAAAGGCGCCGCGTTCTGGGCGAAGCGCGGCGCGTGCGGCGGATGTTTTTTAGGCGTTCCGCGCCGGAATTTTCCCGGGTGCGGATTAGGCCGCGGATTTTTCGGCGACTTTGACCTGTCCGTGAATCCCCGCCAGATTCGCAACGGCCTCCAGTTCCGACGGCCGGTTGGCGCGCGTGCTGGACGCGTGGTGTCCGACTTTTCCGGGCTTTTATCTGTGCACGGCGAGCCGCGCGCAGATGCCGTTCAAGTTGCACGAGCTGATCGATTTCCGGAGGGAGAAGCGCGGGCTGCGGTAGAACTCGCGCGCTGTTTTTGCTTCGGCTATAGCGCGAGGCCGGGGGCCGTTGCTTCAGATCGGTTGCCGTGCGGTTCTGGCTCGTGCGCGCAATTTCAGCCGGCGTACCACTCGCCACGATAGTGCCGTCGCCTATCATTGAAGCAACTATCCGCGGCGCAGAGTGCGGTGGCTAACGGACGCACCAGGTCCGGCGCGGAAGATGGCTGTCTTCGCCCTTCGGAGAGTTCACCATGGAAAACGCTGTTTACTGGAAAGGACGCCAGGTCGGAATCGAGTGTGCCGGCCGGATCTTGTGGTTTCCGTCAGCGCCGCAGGAAGCGGTGTTGGCGTATGGCACGAAGCCGGCTGAGAACGTGATCGTTGAAGATGCGGTGGTCGCTCGCAATCTCGGTTTGACCGCGCGATGCGATCGATTGGATTTTGGCGGGTGAACTGGAGCCACCGTGGTCAATGCGGGCGGTCAATGTTGAAGCGACCGTTGCGTTGGCCGAGGTGAAGGCTAACCAGAACCGCCAAGGATTTCGGAAAGCAGGCGCAGGGGGGGGGCGGAAGCTGGAGAAGAAAGCAGGCAGTGGAAAACAGGCAATAGAAAGCAAAAAGCCCAGTCGCAATGACTGGGCTAAGTGCTTGAATCTTGTGGTGCCGGAAAGAGGAATCGAACCCCCGACCTTCGCATTACGAATGCGCTGCTCTACCGTCTGAGCTATTCCGGCATCAGGAGAAACGAGATTATAGGGACTTCTTCTGGAGCTTGGCAAGCCCCTGCGGTCACTTTTTTGTTTCGAGATGGTAGCGGGTGACGCGGTCGACTTCATTCTTCGAGCCGAGGAACACCGCCACACGCTCGTGCAGGCTTTTCGGCTGGATGTCCAGGATACGCTTCTCGCCGTTGGTCGCGGCGCCGCCAGCCTGCTCGACGATGAACGCCATCGGGTTCGCTTCGTACATCAGGCGCAGCTTGCCCGGCTTGTCCGGCGTGCGCTTGTCGGCCGGATACATGAAGACGCCGCCGCGGTTGAGGATACGATGTACATCGGCCACCATCGACGCGATCCAGCGCATGTTGAAGTCGCTCTGGCGCGGCCCCTCCTTGCCTGCCTTCAACTCGCCGATGTATTTCTCGACGGGCTCATACCAGTGGCGCTCGTTCGAAGCGTTGATCGCGTATTCGCGCGTTTCAACCGGAACGCGCATGTCGCTTTGCGTGAGCACCCACGAACCCAGCTCGCGGTCGAGCGTGAAGCAGTTCACGCCGTTGCCGGTGGTCAGCACCAGCACGGTTTGCGGGCCGTACACCGCATAGCCGGCCGCGACCTGCTGCGTGCCGGGTTGCAGGAACGACTGTTCGGTGGGCTGCTGGCCGTCCGGGCAGCGTAGCACCGAGAAGATCGTGCCGATCGACACGTTGACGTCGATGTTCGACGAGCCGTCGAGCGGATCGAACACCAGCAGGTATTCGCCCTTCGGGTAGTTGGCCGGGATCGGGAAGAACTGCTCCATTTCCTCGGACGCCATGCCCGCCAGGTTGCCGCCCCATTCATTCGCTTCGAGCAGGATTTCGTTCGACAGAATATCGAGCTTTTTCTGCACTTCGCCCTGAACATTCTCGCTGCCCGCCGTGCCGAGCGCATCGCCCAGCGCGCCCTTGCTGACGTGGTAGCTGATCGCCTTGCATGCACGCGCGACGACTTCGATCAAAAGGCGCAGGTCGGCCGGGAGGTTGTTGGTCTCGCGCTGCTGCTCGATCAGGTACTTCGTGAGAGTGGTACGACGTTGCAAAGCCATTGCTGTACTCCGGGAAGGCTTGGGGAATGTCTCGATTTTAACCGCTCGCTGTGTCGGTTCCGTGCTTTTGAGATGCAAGGACGTGTGTCTGTGCCACTGAGCGCTGTAAAGGCACGTGAAATTCAGGCTTTGCGGCGAGCTTTGATGGCCGTGACATGGCCGGTGAGGCGGGCGGCAAGCGCTGTGGCACGGGCGTGTTCGGCTGAGACTTTCGGCATTTTCGGCCGGTTCGCCTTGGGCATCGGCTCGATCTCGCGTTCGATCTGCTCGCCGGCTGCCGCGGTGGCGACGCGCAGGTCGTAGGCGATCTGCAGATTCAGCCAGAACTGCGCGCTCGCACCGAAGTAGCGCTCGAGCCGCAACGCGGTGTCAGCCGAGATGGCGCGCTTGCCACGCACGATGTCGTTGATGCGCGGCGCCGGTACGCGCAGCGCAAGTGCGAGCGCATTGACGGACATGCCAAGCGGTTCGAGGAACTCGCTGCGCAGAATCTCGCCGGGGTGGATTTCCGGGATGCTTTCGCCGGTGTCGATGCCGGCGAAATCGATGCTGCCCAGATCGGAGCGTTTGATGACCATGGCGGTCTCCCAATAATCAGTGATAATCGACAATTTCGACATTCAGCGCCTCCCCGTCGACAAAATGAAAACAGATGCGCCACTGCGCGTTGATTCGAATACTCCACTGTCCGCTACGCTGACCTTGCAAGGCTTCGAGCCGGTTGCCCGGCGGCGCATGCAGGTTACGGATGGATTCAGCGGCATCGATCATCAACAGCTTGCGGCGTGCGAGCGCCTGCATGTAGAGCGGCAATGAATGCACGAACTTGCCCTGAAAGATTGCCGCCGTAGCTTTGTCGCCGAATGTCGTGATCATGGGATGATATAACGCATCACGTTAAACGTAAACCGTTAAATGGATGCGTTTACTTTCACCCTGTCGAGCCGATACGAACAGTCGTCCAGACGGCTAACGTCGAGGTCCGCACGCCGCCGCTTCATCACCAAATTCAGGACGAAAAAAAACCGGCACCACGTGCCGGTTTTAGGTGCGAAAAGCGCTTTCAGACGACCGTCACGCCAACGCTTTCTCGACGATCTCGCGCACGTCGCGCGATTTCACCTGCGATGCCACTTTCTCCAGTGCCGTGCGCATGCCCTCACGCAGCGCTGGCGTAAAGCGGCGCCACAGCTCCAGCGAGCGGGCGAGGCGCGCGGCCACTTGCGGATTGATGGCGTCGAGCGCGATCACCTGGTCGGCCCAGTACGCATAGCCCGAGCCATCTTCGGCGTGGAACTGGGCGGGGTTCGCCGCACAGAAGCTGAAAATCAGCGAGCGTGCGCGGTTCGGGTTCTTCAGGTTGAACGCCGGGTGAGCCATCAGCTTGCGCACGGTCTCGATCACCGGACGCTGCGCGTTGCCGCGTTGCGTGGCCTGCAAGGCGAACCACTTGTCGATCACGAGCGGTTCCTTTTCGAAGCGCCGGTAGAAGTCGTCCAGTGCCTGCTGCGCCTCAACGCTGCCGCCATTCGCCGCTGCTGCATTGAGCAATGCCGAGAGCGCCGCCGCGCGGTCGGTCATGTTGTTGGCGGTGTCGTATTGCGCGGAGGCGAGACGCACGGCTTCAGCCGGATCGTCCAGTTCCGCGAGATACGACAAGGCAAGATTCTTCAACGCACGATGACCGGATGCCTCCGGTGTGGCTTCATAGGCGCCCGGTGTACGGTGCTTGTCGTACACGGCGAGCCAGTCCTTCCCGAGCGCATTCGCGAGGCGCTTGCGTACGAATTGCCGCGCAGCGTGCACGGCAGCCGGATTCGATTCGGCCATCTGTTCAGCCAGATACGCTTCCGACGGCAGCATCAACGCCAGTTCGCGGAAAGAGGGCGAGAGCGTTTCGTCGGTCAGCACGCGGGCGAACGCGGCGACGACCGAGTCGTCGAGCTGCAGCGGCACGCCGGTGGCGGCGCGCCCGGCGAGCGTTAGCAACTCGCGTGTGGCGAGCCGTTGGCCGGCTTCCCAGCGGTTGAACGGATCGCTGTCATGCGCGAGAAGGAACGCGAGCTGGTCGGCTGAATAGTCGTATTCGACGATCACCGGCGCCGAGAAATTGCGCAGCAACGAGGGCAGCGGTTCCTGCGCGACGTTGACGAACGTGAAGGTCTGTTCGGTCTGCGCGAATTCCAGCACGCGCGTGGTGGAGTCCGAAGCCCTGGTTTTACCCTCCAGTTGCAACGGCAGGTCGCGGCCGTCGTTGCCGATCAAACCGATTGCGAACGGAATCAGCAACGGGCCCTTTTGCGTTTCGCGCGCGGCCGGTGCGGCCTCGCCGTAGCCTTGCGTGAGCGTCACGCTGTAGCGCTGTTGCGCTGCGTCGTACTTCGTGCGTACCGAGACGCGCGGCGTGCCGGCCTGGCTATACCACCGCTCGAATTGCGCGAGATCGCGGCCGTTCGCATCGGCGAGCGCGTGACGGAAATCGTCGCAAGTCACCGCCTGGCCGTCATGACGCTTGAAGTACAGGTCCATGCCCTTGCGGAAGCCGTCGCGGCCGAACAGCGTCTGATACATCCGCACGACTTCGGAGCCCTTTTCGTAGACCGTCATCGTGTAAAAGTTGTTGATCTCCACGTAGCTTTCCGGGCGCACCGGGTGCGCCATCGGGCCGGCGTCTTCGGCGAACTGCATCTGGCGCAGCACGCGCACGTCTTCAATGCGTTTGGTGGCGCGCGCGGCTTCGTCTGTCGCGCCCCCCGCCATGTCGGCGGAGAATTCCTGATCGCGGAACACCGTCAGGCCTTCTTTCAGGCTTAGCTGGAACCAGTCGCGGCAGGTCACGCGGTTGCCGGTCCAGTTGTGGAAGTACTCATGGCCGACCACCGCCTCGATGTTCGCGAAGTCGGTGTCCGTTGCCGTTTCGGGGTTCGCCAGCACGTACTTCGTGTTGAAGATGTTGAGCCCCTTGTTCTCCATCGCGCCCATGTTGAAGTCGCTCACCGCGACGATCATGAAGCGGTCCAGATCGAGTTCCAGCCCGAAACGCCCCTCGTCCCAGCGGATCGAATTGATCAGCGAATCCATTGCGTGACGGGTCTTGTCCAGATCGTGCGGTTCGACCCATACCTGCAGCAGCTTTTCCTTGCCCGAGCCGCTCTTCACGCGCTCTTCGAGCGCGACCAGCTTGCCCGCGACCAGAGCGAACAGATAGCTCGGCTTCCTGAACGGATCTTCCCAGCGGGCGAAATGGCGGCCGTCCGGCAGATCGCCTTCTTCGAGCAGATTGCCGTTCGACAGCAGCACCGGATAGTCGGTCTTGCTGGCGCGCAGTGTGACCGTGTAGGTCGCCATCACGTCGGGGCGGTCGAGGAAATAAGTGATGCGGCGAAAGCCCTCGGCCTCGCACTGCGTGAAGAAGTTGCCGCCCGACACATACAGGCCGGACAGCGTGGTGTTCTCCGCTGGATTGCAGTTGCTGGTGAGCGTGAGTTCGAAGTTATCCGGCACGTTGTCGAGCGTGAGGCCGTGTTCGTGCGCATGCGCGTTGGCGAACGGGGCGCCGTCGACTGTGGCGCCGACGAACTCGAGTTGTTCGCCCATCAGCTCAAGATTTGCGGCGTGGGACGCGTCCGGGTTGCGGCGCACGCGCATCGTGTTCCTGACGACGGTGCGATCGGGGACCAGATCGAACTCCAGAGCGACGGTGTCGATCAGGAAGGCGGGCTGCGCGTAGTCGGCGCGGCGGATCACATTGGGCGTTGCGGTATCGGCCATGGCGTTCTGTGGTGATGGGACTCGAGCCGTCACGCGTGCTTATGGCGCGCGAGCCGGGCTTGTCGAGCCATTGTACAAAGGCTCGGCGGTTCGTGCGGGCCGAACTTTTTACCGAATCGCCTGGTCAGCGTATTATCGGGGCCGCTTTGCGCGGCGAAGCGTGCGCACGAACCAACCCGCTCAAGAATGGCGACAACAGGCATCACGAGGTAGACCATGAAATTCGATCGTTGGGTACGCCGTGCCGCGCTCCTGTTGGGCGCGCTGACGGTGCTGCTGTCCGGTTGCACGAGCTACGTGACCACTCAGGTCACGGCGTTCTCCGACTGGAGCGGCAATGATGCCACCCGTACGTATGCCTTTACGCGGGCGGCGGATCAGCAAAACAATCTCGAACTCAGCACCTACGAGCGTGTCGTCGCCAACGAACTTGCCACGCACGCATTCCGTCAGGTCGACGCTTCAGCGGCGCGCTATCTGGTCGGGCTGTCGTACGGCGTGCGCTCGGATATGGTGACGGTCGCGCAGCCGGTGTATTACAACCCCTGGCCGTCGCCGTACTGGGGCCGGCCGTTCGATCCGTGGGGCCCGTGGGGTCCATATCCGACAGCGTATGTGAACCAGAGCTACCCGATCTTCACGCACCTGCTCGGCGTGCGGATCACCGAGCGCGCCAGTGGCAAAGAGGTCTATAACGTGACGGCGCGCAACTCGGACGAAGAATCGTCGCTGGTGAGGGCCATGCCTTATCTGGCGCGCAGCGCGCTGGCTGACTTCCCGCTCGGCAACGGCGTGGTCCATACCGTGAAGATTCCGCTCGACAAGAACGGCGGGATCTCGAACGAAGTCGCTACGACGGGTGCCGCGCCTTCGGCTGCGCCGGCCACAGCATCGGGCGCGAAGGTCGTGCAGTAAGCGGCACGGGCGACGGCGTGCCCGGTTTGGGTCGGAAGCCGGTGGTGTAAGTCGCGCGTGAGATTCAGGCGTGGCGCATGATCGGCTGATAGGGTCAGAAGCAGTAAAGTGTTCCGAAACGAAACACTCGTCTGGGAAGTTAATTGAAAGTATTTGTGTGTGTTGGTGGATGCCGTTAGCGTCCAGCCGGCCCGCGAAGCTCGCTGGCAGTGGCTTTGCGGGCCGGTCACAGGCTGTGCAAGGGCCGCCAGGTCTGCATTTTGACGCTTTCCAGTCAGCCGCCGCACCAGCGATACGGATACAGATAGATACGTCTTTTGTGGCTGATTTAATCCAGAATATTCAGTATTATTCCGGCGGCCACAGGGAGTCTGGGTCAATCCATCAGACTAATTGGCAAGGGCGCCCGAATAAACGGGGCCAGTGCCTGTAAATCGCTGAACCCTAATAAGAACATTGGATTGACCCCGGCTGGAGATTGTCGTTCCGCGCGGCGAGCATACGCTGTGACGGCTGCGTATTCCGTCAGGCGCCCTCAGCCTCTCCTCGCTTCTACGCGCGAACACCGATATGCCCGATCTGCACTGGACCATTCCGGTCGCTCGCTGGTCTAGCTGGCCTGCTGCCGCATCTGCCGCACCCGATATTGGCTTTATCGAGCCGATCGTGCGGCGTCGCCTGAGCACGCTGTCCAAAGTCGCCCTGAAGGTCGCGCACGATTGCGTGGCGCAAGACGAGGTTCGAGTCGTGTTCGCTTCACGCCACGGTGAGTTGCGGCGCACTACGGACATCCTGCGCACCATCAGCACGGGCGAACCGGTCTCGCCGACCGCCTTCAGCCTGTCGGTGTTGAACGCAATGACTGGCGTGTTCGGCATCGCGCGCGGCGATCGTTCTGCTGCCAGCGCGATCTCGGCCGGCGCTGAGACGCTTGGTTACGCGCTGCTGGAAGCGTACGCGCAATACGCAACTGAGCCGGGTTCGCCAGTGCTGCTGGTGTATGCAGACGAGCCGGCCGATCCGGCGTACGGCACGATTGAAGACGAAGTGCAGGGCGGCGCGATCGCGATCCTGCTGAACGGCGAAGCGGCAGCGGGGCAGTTGGTCTGCACCTTGTTCGGCGCGGGTGAGCGGGAGGCAGCGGAGGCCGCGCAACAGGCAAGCCACGCAGGTGAAGCAAGTGAGGCAAACGCGGCAAACGTGGCAAACGCGGCCAGCGAGTCAAGCGCGGACGAACCTTTCGCGACCCAGAGCCAGGCGCTGCTGCACTGTCTGGAAACGGGCAGGCCTGCTGTCTGGCAAGGCGCCGGCGCCGCCTGGCATTGGAGGTGGCATGAGCGCGCGGCTTGATTACCTTTGGCGGTTCTGCGCGACGGGCATGGCCTTCGTGGTGTTCGGCATCTGCGGTGTGCTGTTTTCGGTACTGGTGTTCCCACTCGCGTGGCTATGGCCGCATCGGGCGTCGCGCCAGCGCGTGGTGACGACCGTGATCCACTGGTTCTTCCGGGTGCTGGTCGCGATATTGCGGCGCATCGGCGTGATGGAGCTCGAGGTGTCGGGCGCACAGGCATTGCGCACCGGCGGCCCGGCGATCGTGGTCGCCAATCACCCCACGTACCTGGACGTGATGGTACTGTTGTCGCTCACGCCGCGTGCCTGTTGCGTGGTGAAGAACGCGCACTGGGGCAATCCTTGTTTCTGGGGAATCGTGCGCTCGGCGGAATATGTGAGCAATGCCGATCCCGCCGAACTCGTCGAAGCCGGTGCGCGGCGGCTCGCGGCGGGCTACACGATGATTATTTTTCCCGAAGGCACGCGCAGCCCCGCCCCGAACCGCCTGCACGCGTTTTCACGCGGTTTCGCGCACATGGCATTGAAGGCCGGTGCGCCGATCGTGCCGGTGCTGATGGATTGCGACCCGCCGGCTTTCACCAGGCAGATGCGCTGGTACGACGTGCCGGCGCGCGCTTTCCGGATGCGCGTGAACGTGCTCGAGCCGCTTGGCGTCGAGCAACTCGCGGACCACGACACTTCACCGTCCCTCGCGGCGCGCAGCGTGACCAGCGCCGTCGAAGCACACATTACTCGGCACCTGTTCGATTATGGATTCTTTAAAACTGGAAATTAAACAGCTTCTGATCGAGGCCCTCGACCTGGAAGACCTGAGCCCGGCCGATATCGACAACGACGCACCGTTGTTCGATACCGACGGCATCGGTCTCGACTCGATCGACGCGCTCGAGATCGGCATCGTGCTGCGCAAACAATACCAACTGACCATCGCAGCGAACGACGAACGCACCCGCGAACACTTCCGCTCGATCAGCACGTTGGCCGCGCTGGTCGCGAGTCAACGTGAAACGGCGCGTGCTGCGACCGAAACCACAGAAAAAGGGGACTAATCGTGTCCGAGGCAGAGATTCTTGAACGCATCCGCGCCATCTTCAAAGAGAACTTCGCGATCGAGCCGGAGCGCGTGACACCCGGCGCGCACCTCTTCGAAGACCTCGATCTCGACAGCATCGACGCCGTCGACCTTGCGATCAAACTGCAGGAAATGACCGGCAGCCGCATCAAGCCGGCCGAATTCAAGTCGGTGCGCACGGTCGGCGATGTGATCGGTGCGGTCGAATCCCTGCTGGCGGCACAAGGCTGATGCCAGCTGTGCGCTCGCGAATGCAAGCGGTGGCGAGCCAGCCCGCTGAGGCATCGCTCGGCACTCAGCGCCACTGGGGCAAAACGGTGGTGCAGGTCCTGCTGAAACTCGCGTATCCCGCGTTGATTCTGTGTGCCTGGCGTTGGGACACGCCGCGCTATGTCGGCTGCATGCTGTTTGCGATTTTGTGGCTGCAACGCTGGGCCGGTAGCGGTCCGGTCGCGACCTCGCTGCGCCGGCTCTCCGCGATCGACCGGACCGTGGTCGGCTTGCTGAGCTGCGCCTCGGCGGCGATCGTGTTCACCAACAGCGAACTGCTGTTGCGCCTCTATCCGTCGCTCGTGAATCTGGGGCTGTTGATTGCGTTCGGCGCGACGCTCGTGCGCGGGCCGTCGATGATCGAAAAATTCGCGCGGCTGGGCAATCCGAATCTGCCGCCGGGCGCGGTGCGCCATACGCGGCGCGTGACCCAGGTGTGGTGCGGTTTCTTCGCGCTGAACGGCGCGTTCTCCGCTTATACGGCGCTGTACTGGAGCCGCGCAAGCTGGTCGCTCTATAACGGCGCGATCGCTTATGGGCTGATCGGCGTGCTGCTGGTGGCCGAGGTCATCTGGCGTTATCTGGTAGTGCTGCCGCGAGCCGCGCGTTCGGAGGCCGCATGATTGCGTTGCATGATCTGTTGTCGGCAGGCCATGGGGCCGCGGTCGCGAATGCACCGGTATGCCGCGACGGCGCGACGGTGCTCGACCGCGCTGCGTTTCGCGCGCGCGTCTCGGCGCTGGTCGCACTGATGCAAACGCAAGACGCGCAACGTTTCGCGTTGTGCATCGACGATCCGTTCGATTTCGCCTGCGCATTGTTTGCGTTGTTCGCGTGCGGCAAGGAGCCGGTGATTCCGGCCAACGCGACGCCGGGCTATCTCGCCGATCTCGCAGACGCGTACGACGCCGTGCTGACCGACGCCGACCTGACGCAGGGTGCGCGAAACGCCGATGCCGCCGCCACACACGCGCCAGGCGCCGCGCATACGATCGATCCGCAAGCCCGGTTGACGCTCTACACCTCCGGCAGCAGCGGCACCCCCAAGCCGATCCGCAAGACGCTCGCGCAATTCAATGCCGAAGTGCACACGCTCGAACAGCAGTGGGGCGCTCTGGTCGGCGATGCGACGATGCTCGCGAGCGTGCCGCATCATCACATCTACGGTTTGCTGTTTCGCGTGTTGTGGCCGCTTGCCGCGGGCCGCGCGTTCAACCGCGCGATCAGTATCGAGCCTGTGCATTTGCAAACGCAGATCGAGCAATGCGGCGCGACGGTGGTCGTCTCGACGCCCGCGCAATTGTCGCGTTGGCCCGCCTTGCCTGGCTTCGCCGCGTTGACGCCGGCGCCGCGTGCATTCTTTTCTTCAGGCGGCCCGCTCGCCCTGGAAGCCGCGCAGGAATACGCGGCGGCCCACGGCGCGGCGCCGTTCGAAGTTTACGGCAGCACGGAAACTGGCGGCATCGCCTGGCGTCGTCAGGACCAGACCGATGCTTGGCAACCGATGACCGGCGTCGAAGTGCGCCGCGACGAAGACGGTGCGCTAAACGTTCGCTCGTCGCATCTCGATCACGCCGGCTGGCATCGCACGGACGACAAAATCGCGTTCGACGCCGATGGCCGCTTCCGTCTGCAAGGCCGGCTCGATCGCGTGCTCAAGCTGGACGGCAAGCGCGTGTCGCTGCCGGAACTCGAAGCGCGTCTCGCGCTGCATCCGTATGTTGCGCAAGCGGCGATCGTGCCGCTGGAAGGCGCCTCGCGCGAGCGTGTCGGCGCCGTGGTGGCGCTGACCGAGGCCGGCAGCGAGGCATTGCGCGCCGAAGGCCGCGTGCTGCTTGCGCAAACCCTGCGCCGGCATCTCGCTGCCTATTTCGATGTGGTGGTGCTGCCGCGTCATTGGCGTTTTCGCCTCACGTTGCCGTTCGACGCGCGCGGCAAACTGCCGGTGGCCGCGGTCGCGGCGGCTTTCGAGCCGCGCGCGGACGGTGTGGAAGTGCTTGCCGAAGCCCGCAGTGCCGACACCTTGCACTACGAACTGCGCGTGCCGCCGACGCTCGTGCATTTCGCCGGCCACTTCCCCGGTCTGCCGATTCTGCCGGGCGTCGTCCAGGTGCATTGGGCCATGCATCTGGCCGCCGAGCACGTGCCCGCTGTGCGCACGCTGGCATCGATCGACCGGCTCAAGTTCATGGCGCCGGTGTCACCGGGCGCGGTGCTGAATCTTACGCTCGCACACGACGCAGCGCGTGGACGCGTGCGGTTCACGTACCGGCTGAGCGGGCGCGAATGCGCATCCGGCGTGATCGTGTATCGGGAGCCTGCCTTATGAAATTCGCTCCGTGCATTGTGATTCCGATTTACAACCACAAGGACGCGATCGGCGCGACCGTTGCCCGCCTCGCGGTGCACGGCTTGCCGATCTGTGTTGTCGACGACGGCAGCGATGAGGCCACCCAGCAGGTCCTCACCGCGCTCGCGCAACAGTATGCGGGGCAGCTCACGCTGCTACGCTTGCCGGTCAATGGCGGCAAGGGCGCAGCCGTGATGACGGGGCTGCGCGCCGCGCGCGCTGCGGGTTACACGCACGCTTTGCAGATCGACGCCGACGGCCAGCACGACGCGGCCGATGTGCCGCGTTTCATCGAAGCGGCGCGAGCCGAACCGGGCGCGGTGATCCTGGGCCGCCCGGTCTACGACGAGAGCGTGCCGAAATCGCGCCTGTACGGCCGTTATCTGACGCACGTATGGGTGTGGATCGAAACGCTCTCGCTGACGATTCGCGATTCGATGTGCGGCTTTCGCCTCTATCCGCTAGCGCTGGCCTGCGAGCTGATCGACAGCGTGCAACTGCCGACGCGCATGGACTTCGACATTGAAATTCTGGTGCGCCTCTACTGGCGGCGCGCGGCGTTCCACTCGATTCCGACGCGCGTCACGTACGCAACCGATGGCGTCTCGCATTTCGACGTGCTGTGGGACAACGTGCGCATCAGCCGCAGCCACACGCGGCTCGTGTTCGGCATGTTGTGGCGTCTGCCGATGCTGCTCGCGCACAAAGTGATGCCACGCCGCCCGGCCATTGCAAACGAACCGGGCAAGCAGGACGAACCGGGCAAGCAAGCCGAACAGGGCGAACAAGCCGAACCCGGCAAGCAAGCCGAACCGCGCGAACAGAGCCCGCAGGACTGGTGGCGGATCGCCGAACGCGGCAGCCATTTGGGCATGTCGTTGCTCGCGCTCAGTTGCAAGCTGTTCGGCCGGCGGTTTACCGCGCTCTGGCTGCATCCGATCGTCGCGTATTTTCTGCTGACGGGCCGCGCCGCCCGCGAGGCGTCGAGCAACTACTTCACGCGTCTCGGGCAAGCCGCGCCGCATGGCGATACGCCGCGTCCGGGTTGGCTGTCCGCGTATCGACACATGCTGGCGTTTGCGCAATCGGGCTTCGACAAGCTCGCGGCATGGTCCGGCCGGGTCAACAACACTGAGGTCAAATTCGAAGATCCAGCCGCATTCGAAGCCTTGGTGGCGAGCGGCAAGGGTGCGCTCGTGATCGGCGCGCATCTGGGCAATCTGGAAATGACCCGTGCGCTCGCCACGCAAGGCGCCTACGCGAAAGTCACCGCCGTGGTCTACACCGAACACGCGCGGCGCTTCAATAGCGTGCTGGCGTCGGCGAATAGCCAGTTCGCGCGGCATCTGCTCGAAGTCAGCGACTTCGGTCCCGAGACCGCCATGTTGATGCAGGAGCGCGTCGACGCGGGCGAACTGCTGGTGATCGTCGGCGACCGCGTGCCGGCGCGCGAAGCGGGCCGCACGACCGAAGCGCAATTTCTCGGCTCGGCCGCCCCGTTTGCGCAAGGCCCCTACGTGCTCGCGCATGCGTTGGGCTGCCCCGTCTATCTGTTCTTCTGCCTGAAAGAGCACGACGGCTACCGTCTGTATTTCGAACCGTTCGCCGAACGCATCGAGTTGCCGCGCCGCGAACGCGCGCAGCATCTTGCCGCGTGGGCGCAGCGTTACGCGGCGCGCCTCGAACACTATTGCCGCAAGGCACCTTATCAATGGTTCAATTTCTTCGATTTCTGGGCCAGCCCCAAGCGAGGCACACATGGCCGAACATGATCTGATCGAGACGCTGAACGTCAGCGCAAGTGAGAACACCCGCGCGAACGCCGCGGCGGTGACGATCGGCGGGCGCAAGCTGACGATCGAAGAGGTCGTTGGGATCGCCCACCATCGCGCGCCGGTTGCGTTGAGCGCCGATCCGGCGTGGCGCGCGCGCATCCAGCGCGGCGCGGATTTTCTGCGCCGGCATCTGGCGGCGGGCGCGACCGTGTACGGCGTCAACACCGGTTATGGCGATGCGTGCGTGGTCGACGTGCCGATGGAGCTCGTCGAAGCCTTGCCGTTGCAACTGACGCGCTACCACGGCTGCGGGATGGGCCAGTATCTCGACGACGCGCAAACGCTCGCGGTGATCGCCGCGCGGCTGAACTCGCTGGCCTACGGTTTTTCCGGCGTGCGCCCCGTGTTGCTCGAGCGTCTCGCCGATCTGATCAATCATCGCGTGTTGCCGCGCATTCCGTCGGAAGGTTCGGTCGGTGCAAGCGGCGATCTGACGCCGCTTTCGTATGTGGCCGCCGCGCTTGCCGGCGAACGCGATGTGATGTTCGAAGGCACCCTGCGCAATGTGCGCGAGGTATGGACCGAACTCGGTCACACGCCATTGACGCTCGCGCCGAAAGAAGGCCTCGCGTTGATGAACGGCACCGCGGTGATGACGGGCCTCGCCTGTCTCGCGTTTGCGCGTGCCGATCATCTGACGCGCCTCACCGCACGTCTCACGGCGCTCTCCACCATCGCACTCGACGGCCGCGCCGCGCATTTTGACGCAACCCTGTTCGAAGTGAAGCCGCACGCAGGGCAGGCCGAAGCCGCGGCATGGATTCGCGACGATCTGACCGGGCGCGACGATACGCCGGGGCATCGTCTGCAAGACCGCTATTCGATTCGCTGTGCGCCACATGTGATCGGCGTCGCGCGCGATGCCTTGTCGTGGGTGCGCCGCGATGTCGAGAACGAACTGAACAGCGCGAACGACAACCCGTTGATCGATCCCGACAACGAGCGCGTACTGCACGGCGGCAACTTCTACGGCGGCCATATCGCGTTCGCGATGGACTCGCTGAAGGTCGCGGTCGCCAATCTCGCCGATCTGATGGACCGGCAGCTTGCACTCCTGGTCGACGTGAATTTCAACAACGGCTTGCCGCGCAATCTGTCCGGTGCGGCCCCCGCGCGTGCCGCGATCAATCATGGGTTCAAGGCGGTGCAGATTTCGTCGTCCGCATGGACGGCCGAAGCGTTGAAAAACACGATGCCCGCAAGCGTCTTCTCACGTTCGACCGAGGCGCACAATCAGGACAAGGTCAGCATGGGCACGATCGCCGCGCGCGACTGTTTGCGTGTGCTGGAATTGACGGAGCAGGTCGCCGCCGCGCATACGCTCGCGACGGTGCAAGCCGCCCGGTTGCGTTTGAAGATCGACAGCGCCACGCCGGTTCCCGCGCCGCTGCAAGCCTTCATCGACAGCGTGACGGCGCAGTCGCCCTTCGTCGACGAAGACCGCGCGCTGGAAAGCGACCTGCGCGCACTGACCGCGCGCATCGCCGCGTGCGATTTGCTGAAGGACTATCGCGGAGGCTCGCACGCATGACCGCCTCCCCTAAAGTGCTGACAGCCAGCGCGATGGTCGAAGTGCCGTTTCACGACGTCGACGCGATGAACGTGTGTTGGCACGGCCACTATCTGAAGTACTTCGAGATCGGCCGCGCGGCGCTCTTACGCACCTTCGACTACGACTACCGCGAGATGCAGGCCTCGGGCTACCTGTGGCCGATCGTCGAGGCGCATCTGAAGTATGTGCGCCCGGCCACCTATGGCCAGGCGATCGAAGTGCGCACGCAACTGCTCGAACACGAGAACCGCCTGAAAATAGGCTATGAAATTGTCGATTGCGCGTCCGGTACGCGGCTGACGAAGGGCTACACGATCCAGGTCGCGGTGGATGCCGCGACGCAGGAATTGCAGTTCGTGTCGCCGCCGGTCGTATTCGAAAAGCTGGAGCGCGTATGGGGACGATGAGCCTGCGCGCTGTGGCCGCGGGCGCGTGGCTCGCGCTAGGCACCCTGAGCGCATTGGGCTTGGCAGCATGGCCGACGCTGGCGTCCGCGGCAGAAGAAGCGCAGGCCGCGGGCAACCCGGCCCTGGTCTCGCAAATCGCCTCCCATCTCGCACAAGCCAAGGGAGTGCGCGCGCAATTCACGCAGACGCAGACGCTCGCCGCGATGAAGCAGCCGCTCGTCAGCACCGGTTCGCTGCTGTTCTTCCGCGATCGTGGCGTGATCTGGCAGATCGACACGCCGTACAAAGCCACCTACGTGATCACCGACGCGGGCGTCGCCGAAGTCGACGCCAACGGCCAGCGCATCGCGGCGCACAGTGCCCAAGGTACGCGCGGCGTCGCACAGGTCTCGAAGATGATGCGTGCGATGCTCGGCGGCGATCTGTCGGCGCTGTATTCGCAATTCGACGTGCAGGCCGAAGGCAGCGCCGCGCAGTGGCGCATGCAACTTACGCCGAACCAGCCGCAGATCGCGCAGTCGATCAAAGGCTTGCAGATGAATGGCGGCGACTATCTGCGAAGCCTGCGCATCACGCTCGCGAACGGCGACGTCACGACGCTCGACTTTGCAAAAAGCGTGGCGGTGACCGAACCGACGCCCGCTGAGCGCAGCTTGCTCGGAGCGCCGTGATGCGGGTGCTGCAACAGCCGTCCGCGAAACAGCCATGGGGCATGCGCGCCGCGTGGCTGCTGCTCGCGCTCGCCGCGGCGCTGTATTGCGGCTGGCGTTTCGCGGGACCTTCGCCGTTGCAGACCAATCTGCTGGCGTTGCTGCCTGCCACCGAAGCGGATCCGGTTGCTGAAAAGGCGGTCGATACGCTGGCGGGCGCGCTGGGCGACCGCACCGTTTTTCTGGTCACCAGCAACGATGACGCGCACGCGAAAGCGGCCGCGAAACAGCTCGGCGCGGCATTGCAGAAGAGCGGGGCGTTTGGCTCGGTGACGGCGGAATTGCCGCCGTTCGATCTGTCGCAGATCGCAGCGTTGTACATGCCCTATCGCTTCGGTTTGCTGGCGCCTGCTGACCGCATGGCTCTCGCGCAGAACAGCGCTTCAAGCGCGACATTGCACGACACCCCGCAGGAAGTCCCCCGCCCCGAAGGAAGTCCCCTTGGGGGACTGGGGGACGCGCTCGCGCAGCGCATCTACAGCCCATTACGCGGCGGTTTGACCACGCCGCTCGCCGACGATCCGTTCGGCTGGCTCGAACACTGGCTCGGCGGTTTGCCGCTCGCCACGTCGAATCTCGAACTCGAAGACAACATGCTGGTGTCGCATCGCGGCGCCACAACCAGCGTACTGATCGTCGCCACGCTGCCGGGCTCGGCCTACGAATCGAAGACGCAGCACACCGTGCTCGCCGCGCTCGCACAAGGCGAAAGCGCCTTGAAGCAGGCGTTTCCCGACGTGTCGGTGGCGAGAACCGGCGCGGTGTTTTACGCGGAATCGGCACGCAGCGCCTCGGAACACGAAGTGCACCTGATCGGCGTTGCGTCCCTGTGCGGGATTGCGCTGTTGATGATGTGGGTGTTCCGCTCGCCGAGGTTGTTGCTACTCGGCTTCGTTTCGACGGCGCTCGGCATCGTTTGCGCGCTCGCGGTGACGATGCTGATGTTCGGCCAATTGCATCTGTTGACGCTGGTGTTCGGCGCGAGCCTGATCGGCGAAGCGGTCGATTATTCGATCCAGTATTTTGTGGTCTATCTTGGCGCGGGGCGCGATTGGGATTCGCGCCGCGGTGCGCATGCGGTACGTCCGGCCTTGACGGTTGCGCTTGCCACCAGCCTGCTCGGCTACGCGATCCTCACGTGGGTGCCGTTTCCCGCGCTCAAACAGATCGCATGCTTTGCGATGGCGGGCATCGTCACGGCGTTTGCGTCCGTACTGTGGTTGTTGCCCGCGCTGCTCACGCGCCCGCCGAGGCGCAGTCCGCAGCGGGTGTTCGCCGGGGCGGCGCGTGTCCTGACGGTCTGGCATCGCACGATTGGCGGCAAGCGCGCGTGGTTCGTCGCGGCGCTGTTGCTGATCGTGGCGATTCCCGGCTGGCTGCGTCTGACCAGCGACGACGATATCCATCTGCTGATCCAGCGTGATCCTTCGCTGGTCGCACAGGAAGACAAGGTGCGCGCGGCGGTCGGCGTCGATAACAGTGC
Source organism: Paraburkholderia sp. GAS348 (assembly GCF_050434205.1). Taxonomy (NCBI): domain Bacteria; kingdom Pseudomonadati; phylum Pseudomonadota; class Betaproteobacteria; order Burkholderiales; family Burkholderiaceae; genus Paraburkholderia; species Paraburkholderia sp. GAS348. The sequence continues at coordinate 349,558 of NZ_JBNPVT010000004.1, read as the reverse complement.
GCAGTTTTTTGTGGTGCGCGGGGAGACGCCGGAGATCGTGCTGGAACGCGCCGAAGCGCTGGGCGCGAAGCTCGACGGCTTGAACGGCTTGAACGGCACGGCGAACAAGGTCGGCGACTATCAGTCAGTGGCGCAGTTCGTGCCGTCCGCGAAACAGCAAGACGAAGACCGCGCATTGCTCGCGCAGCATGTTTTCAACGACCCCGCAGCATTGCGCGCCACGCTGCTGCAAGCAGGTTTTAAAGACGAAGTTGCCGATGCGTGGCTCGCCGCGTATGCGAAACCGCAGCCGCCGCTCACGGTCGACACGTGGCTCGCCACGCCGTGGTCGCAGCCCTACAAACATCTGTGGCTGGGTGCTGTCGATTCGACCGCCAAAGCGTACGCAGCGGTCGTGATTCCACAAGGCGTGACGCCGCAGAACGAACCCGCGCTGATCGCTACTGCGCAAGCGCTGCCGGGCGTCGTCTTCGTCGATAAAGCGGCGAGCGTATCGAAGTTATTCGGTGCGTACCGCGTGGATAGCGGCTGGTGGCTCGGCGGTGCGCTTGCACTCGTGCTCGTCCTGCTGATGCTGCGCTACGCCCCGAAGGAAGTCCTGCGCCTCGAAGGAAGTCCCCTTGGGGAATTGGGGGATGCCTCGCAGAAAGTCTCCGGCCCCGAAGGAAGTCCCCTGCCCCGAAGGAAGTCCCCGCGGGGGATTGGGGGATCGGGAGACGCCCGGCAGAAAGATTCCTTGGCGGACCACGTGCACGGCGGCATCGCCGTCACGCTGCCAGTGTTGCTCGCGGTCGGCGTCACGCTCGCGGTGTTCGGCTACGCCCACGTGCCACTCAATCTTTTCAACTGGCTTGCGCTGATGCTCGTGCTTGGCGTTGGCGCAAACTATGCGGTGTTTCTGCGCGAAGGCTGCTTGCGCGCAGACGCTGATCTAGGCGCGGTGTGGACCGGCGTGCTGCTCTCCGCGGCCACCACGCTGCTGTCGTTCGGCATGCTCGGCATGAGTGCGATGCCCGCGCTGAAGAGCTTCGGCGCCACGCTCGCGCTCGGCATTGCGGTATCGGTGCTGCTCGCGCCGATCGGCATGCCATCGGAATCAAGGAGGGCCGCATGAAGGCGCCATCAGTTTATTTGCATGCGCTCGGCATGATCAATGCGCTCGGCGGCGACCTCGATGCAATCGTCCCGGCGCTTGCCGCCGCGCGCGCACCCGGTATGGCGAATGCCCATACAGGCATTGGCGAAGCGTTTGTCGGCAGCGTGCTCGCGCCTCTCGATCTGGCGCCGCCGGCCGCACTCACGCGTTACGACTGCCGTAATAACCGCTTGTTGCTGGCCGCGCTGGCGCAAATCGCACCCGCGATCGAGGCGGCACGCGAGCGTTACGGCGCGCATCGGCTTGGCGTGGTGCTTGGCACCAGCACGTCGGGTGTCGAAGCGGCCGAAGCCGCATTCGTCTATCAGGCGCAAGCGGGCAACCTGCCAATCAACTTTAATTACCGGCAGATGGAGATTGGCACCGCCGCGCCGTTTGCCGCTGCCGCGCTCGGCGTGCAGGGCCCGGCGTTTACGATCTCGACCGCTTGCACCTCGAGCGCGAAGGCTTTTGCGTCGGCGCGCCGGCTGCTGCAATTACGGCTTTGCGATGCGGTCGTGGTGGGGGGCGTCGATTCGCTATGCGAGCTGACGGTGCAGGGTTTCGCCTCGCTCGAATCGACCAGCGGCGTACGCGCCAATCCGATGAGCCGCAATCGTTGCGGGATCAACGTCGGCGAAGGCGCCGCCGTGTTCCTGATGAGCCGCGACGAAGCGGAAGTGCGGCTCGCGGGCGTCGGCGAATCGAGCGACGCGCATCACATTTCCTCGCCCGACCCGCTAGGCGTGGGCGGTGAACTCGCATTGCACGCAGCGCTGGCCGATGCGGGCGTTGCCTCGTCGGCGATCGGCTATGTGAATCTGCATGCCACCGCCACGCGCAAGAACGACGAGATGGAAGCGAAGCTGATGGCGCGTGTCTTTCCCGACGGTGTGGCGACGAGCGGCACCAAACCGCTAACGGGTCACCAGCTCGGCGCAGCGGGCGCAACCGAACTCGCCTTCGCGTGGCTGACGCTGGCCCGCGACAACGTGCCGCTGCCGCGTCATCTGTGGGACGGCGCTGCCGATCCCGCTTTGCCGGCGCTGGATCTGGTCGAAACCGAACGCTTTCTGCCGCGCGGCGCTGGGCCGCACTATGTGATGAGCAATTCGTTTGCGTTCGGCGGCAGCAATGTCAGCCTGATCCTTGGACGGTGACACGCGCGATGACCCAGACGCCCTCCATTCAGGATCTCGTCCTGCAACCTATCGAAGCGATCATCCCGCATCGCGGCACGATGCTGCTGATCGATGCCGTGAACACCTTCAGCGAAGACGCACTCAGCGCGCGCGCAACCGTACACGCCGACGCGTGGTATGCCGACGCCGACGGCGCGATGCCTGCCTGGGTCGGCGTCGAGTTGATGGCGCAGACCATCGCGGCGCACATCGCGTTGCTCGCCATGCGCGGTGGCGGCAGAGCGCGTCCCGGTGTGCTGCTTGGCTCGCGCAGCTATAAAGCTTTGCAACCGTCGTTCGCTGGCGGCGCCAGGTTGCTGATCCATGCAACCGCATTGCTGCGTAGCGAAGAAGGCCACGCCGCCTACGAATGCACGATCCACCATGGCGACGTGTGTTGCGCCACGGCGGTCATCAAGGTCTTTCAGCCGCCCGATTTTCAGTCATTCATCGAAGGGAGTTTCAGTTCATGAGCCGGCGTGTTCTCGTTACCGGCGCAAGCCGCGGCATCGGCCGTGCGATTGCGTATCAGTTGGCCGCCGACGGCTTCGCGGTGTCCGTGAATTGCCGCACGGGCCGCACCGAAGCCGAAGCAGTCGCAACGGGCATCGCCGCGCAAGGCGGCACGGCGCGCGTGCTGCAATTCGACGTGCGCGCGCGCGCCGTGTGCCGCGAAGTGCTCGAAGCGGATGTCGCGGCGCATGGCCCGTACTACGGCATCGTGTGCAGCGCGGCCGTGACCCGCGACGCCGCGTTCCCCGCGCTCACCGAGGAAGACTGGGACATCGTGATCGAAACCGGTCTCGACTCGTTCTACAACGTTGTCCACCCGTTGACCATGCCGATGGTGCGGGCGAAGAAGGGCGGGCGCATTGTCACGATCGCGTCGGTCTCCGGCGTGATGGGCAATCGCGGCCAGGTGAACTACAGCGCGGCGAAGGCCGGTCTGATCGGCGCGACCAAGGCGCTCGCCGTCGAACTGGCGACGCGCAACATCACAGTCAATTGCGTGGCGCCGGGTTTGATCGAAACCGGCATGCTCGACCAGATGCCGCTCGAGCACGCGTTGAAGACGGTACCGATGAACCGCGTCGGCCGGCCTGCCGAAGTGGCGTCCGTGGTCGGCTTCCTGATGTCGGATGCGGCCTCGTACGTCACGCGTCAGGTGATCGGCGTCAATGGCGGGATGGTGTGATGAAGCGCGTCGTCATTACCGGCATGGGGGGCGTCACGGCGTTCGGCGATAGCTGGGACGTCATCGAAGCCCGCCTGAAGAGCGGCGTGAACGCGGTGCGCCGCATGCCCGAGTGGGATTACTTCGAGTCGCTGCATACGCGGCTCGCGTGTCCGTTGCCAGGCTTCACGGCGCCGGCGCATTATCCGCGCAAGAAAATCCGCTCGATGGGGCCGGTGTCGATGTATTCGGTGCGCGCGAGCGAACTGGCGCTCGCCGACGCGGGCCTGTCCGAAGACGTCAACATCAAGGACGGCCGCATGGGCGTCGCCTACGGTTCGTCGTCGGGTTCGGTGCAGCCGATTCGCGCGTTCGGCACGATGCTCGAAACCGGTTCGATGAGCGACGTCACGTCGAACAGCTACGTGCAGATGATGCCGCACACCACGGCGGTCAACGTCAGCCTGTTCTGGGATCTGAAAGGGCGGATCATTCCGACTTCGTGCGCGTGCGCGTCGGGCAGTCAGGCGATCGGCTACGCGTATGAAGCCATCCAGACCGGCAAGCAGACGCTGATGCTGGCGGGCGGTGCGGAAGAGCTGTCGGGCCCGGCGGTCGCCGTGTTCGATACGCTGTACGCGACCAGCACGCGCAACGACGAGCCGCATCTCACGCCGCGTCCATTCGATGCCGCGCGCGACGGCCTCGTGGTCGGCGAAGGCGCGGCGACGCTGGTGCTCGAAGAATACGAACACGCGGTGGCGCGCGGCGCGCGGATTCACGCGGAGATCGTCGGCTTCGGCTGCAATTCGGATGGCGCGCACATGACGCAGCCGACCGCCGAAACCATGGCGCTCGCCATGCAGCTCGCGTTGAAAGATGCTCAACTGCCGCCCGAAGCGATCGCCTATGTGAACGCGCACGGCACGTCGACGGACCGTGGCGACATCGCCGAAAGCCATGCGACCGCGCAGACCTTCGGCGCACGCATGCCGATCAGTTCGCTCAAGAGCTACGTCGGCCATACGCTCGGCGCGTGCGGCGCGCTGGAAGCGTGGTGGAGCATCGAGATGATGAAGCGCAACTGGTATGCGCCCACCTTGAATCTGGAGAACGTCGATCCGGCCTGCGCGACGCTCGATTACATCGTCGGTACGGGCCGTGAGATCGACGCTGAACATGTGATGAGCAACAACTTTGCATTCGGCGGCATCAACACGTCGCTGATTTTCAGGCGCGTTCGATGAGCGCGGCGCTGCAACGCGTGGTCGTCACCGGCATGGGGATCGTGTCGTGCCTCGGCAATACGCTCGACGAAGTGTCCGCCGCGTTGCGCGCGGGCCGCTCGCGCATCGAGCGGCTCGACGCCTGGCGTGAGCGCGGTTTCGGATCGCAGGTGGCGGGCGTTGCATCGGTCGCGCAGGAACCGCCGTTCGGGCGCAAGCTCGAGCGCTTCATGGGCGACACCGCGCGCTTTGCGTGTCACGCCGCGAAGAAAGCGATCGACGATGCCGGGCTCGACCCCGCCGTGCTGCGTTCGCCGCGCGCCGGTGTAGTGATCGGCTCGGGCGTCGGCACGCTGTCGAGTTACGACGCGGCGGTGTCGATTGCGAATGCCCGCGGCGTCGACAAAGTGCCGCCGTACACGGTTCCGCAGGCGATGAGCAGCACCGCGTCGGCCAATGTGGCGCAGGTGTTCGGACTCGAGGGCGTGAGCTATTCGCCGTCGTCGGCGTGCACGACGTCGGCGCTCGCGATCGGCCAGGCGATGCAGCTGATCCAGACTGGCCGCCAGGAGATTGTGCTGGCCGGCGGCAGCGAAGCGCTGCACGACAACACGACGCTGTTGTTCGACTCGATGGGGGCGTTGTCGCGCGGCTTTAACGATGCGCCCGAGCACGCCTCACGTCCCTACGATACGGCGCGCGACGGCTTCGTGATCGCTTCGGGCGGCGGCGTGCTGGTGCTCGAATCGCTCGATCACGCGTTGGCGCGCGGCGCCCGTATTTACGCCGAGTTGACTGGCTTCGGCGATTGCACGGACGCCGCCGGCATGGTCACGCCGCATGCGGCCGGCATTGCGCGAGCGATGCGCGGCGCGCTGGGCGAAGCGGGCAAGCGTCCGGATTACATCAACACGCATGCACCTTCGACGCCGCTTGGCGATGTCGAGGAGTTGCGTGCATTGAGCGACGTATTCGGCGGCGAAGTCCCCGCGTTCTCGTCGACCAAGGGGATGACCGGGCATCCGCTCGGCGCATGCGGCGCGCACGAAGCGATCTACACGTTGCTGATGATGCGCGACGGTTTCATCGCGGGGACGGCGGCCATCGGGACGCCGGCGCCGGGCGTCGACGGCATGCCGCTCGTGCGCACGACGCGTGACGCGCGCATTGGCACGGCAATGTCGATTTCATTCGGGTTCGGCGGCAGTTGCGCAAGCCTGATGTTTGACCTGTGGCGTGGGCTGCATGGGCGGCAAGCGTCAGCGACGGTTCGTGAAAAGTAAGGGTGCAGCGTAATGCAGTTCCGAGCAAGCAAACGATTGAGGCAACTATGAATTCGTCAAAGCGCATGACTGTCGACGTAGCGGTCATCGGCGCAGGTCCGGCAGGCGCCGTCGCGGCGGCGCTATTGCGCCGGGCGGGCCGCTCGGTGCTGGTGCTGGAGCGCCAGCATTTCCCGCGCTTCTCGATCGGCGAAAGTCTGCTGCCGCAAAGCATGGCCTACCTCGAAGAGGCGGGCATGCTGCAGGCGGTCGTCGAAGCCGGTTTCCAGTACAAGAACGGCGCGCATTTCATTTATCGCGGCCAGTCTTCGGCGTTCGACTTTCGCGACAAGCATTCGCCGGGGTGGGGCACCACGTACCAGGTCGAGCGCGCGGTGTTCGACGATATTCTGATTCGCTGCGCGGCGGAGCAGGGGGCCGACGTGCGCTTCGGCCATACGGTTCGCGCGATGCCGCCGGGCGAGAGGGGCAGCAAGCCGGTGCTCGACGTGATCGACGAAGCGGACAACGCGTATGAAGTCGAAGCGCATTTCGTGTTCGACGCGAGCGGCTTCGGCCGCGTGCTGCCGCGCTTGCTGAATCTCGAAGCGCCCACGCGCATGCCGACGCGCGCCGCGATCTTCACGCACGTGCGGGACGGCATTCCGGCTGGCGCGACCGACCGCAACAAGATCTACGTGGCGACGCACCCGGAGCGCCGCGACGTGTGGTTCTGGATGATTCCGCTTGCAGGCGGCCGCTCGTCGGTGGGTTGCGTGGCCGAGGCCAGTTTCCTCGATGTGCCGGAAGCCGACCGTGACGCGAAGCTACGCGCACTGATCCAGCAGGAGCCGACACTCGGGCCGTTGATCGGCAACGCGCCGTTCCTGATGCCAGTGCGTCACATCGGCGGTTACGCGGCGAACGTCGAGCGCTTGCATGGGCCGGGTTATGCATTGCTCGGCAACGCGGGCGAATTTCTCGATCCGGTGTTCTCGTCCGGCGTGACGATCGCACTGCGGTCCGCGCATCTCGCGGTGCAGACGTTGAACCGGCAACTGGATGGCGAGCAGGTCGATTGGTCGGCCGCTTACGACGTGCCGCTGCGCAAGGGGATCGACACGTTCCGCGCCTTCGTCGAGCGCTGGTATACGGGCGAATTGCAGGACATCATTTTCTATCCGAAGCAGACGCCCTCGATCCGTCGCATGATCAGCGCAGTGCTGGCCGGTTACGCGTGGGATGAATCGAATCCGTATGTCGCCGATCCGGTGCGCCGGCTGAATGCGTTGCACGATGTGTGCACGCCCCAGTGATTGGGCTACACGGCACGAACAAACAAAAACGGCGCTTCCCTCAAGAAGCGCCGTTTTTTATACAACCGCCCGAATCGGTTCAGGCGTCAGCCCGCAAATCCAATCAAGCCGCGATCTTTGCCACGCGCGGTGCATGCTGACGCACGTCGTCGCGACGATGCACGCGTTTGCCCGCGGCATACGTTTCGTAGATCGCGCGGTCGTCGCCGAGCAGCGCGAACGCGAACAGCAGTTCTTCGAGCGATTCGGTGCGTGCGGTACGGCGTGCGAGCAGCGGTGTGGCTTGCGGATCGAGCACGACGAAGTCGGCTTCCGACTTCGGCTTCAACGTGCCGACCTTGTCGGCCAGATCGAGTGCTTCCGCCGCACCCGCAGTGGCCAGATAGAACATCCGCGTGGCCGTCAGATGATGCCCGCTCAGTCGCGCGACCTTGTGCGCTTCGTTCATGGTTTGCAGCATCGAGAAGGAGGTGCCGCCGCCGACGTCCGTCGCCAGTGCGATCGGCATGCCGGCTGCGTCGGCCTTGTCGAAGTCGAACAGGCCGCTGCCGAGGAACAGATTCGAGGTCGGACAATGCGAGGCGACCGTGCCGGTTTGCGCCATGCGCTTGCGGTCTTCCTCATCGAGGTAGATGCAATGGCCGTACACGGCGCGGCGGCGCAGCAGGCCGTAGTGATCGTAGATGTCCAGGTAGCTGCGGTGGCCCGGGAACAGATCGGCGACCCACTTCACCTCGTCGGTATTCTCGGCGACGTGGCTCTGGATGAAGATGTCCGGATGCTTGCCCGCCAGCACGCCGCAGGCTTCGAGTTGCGCTTCGGTCGAGGTCGGCGCGAAACGCGGCGTGAGCGCGTACATCTGGCGGCCACGGTTGTGCCAGCGGCCGATCAATTCGGCGCTGTCGTCATAGCCCGATTGCGCGGTGTCGCGCAGGAACTCGGGGCAGTTGCGGTCCATCAGCACCTTGCCGGCCACCATGCGCAGATTGCGCGCTTCGCTTTCGGTGAAGAGGGCGTCGGCCGATTCCTTGTGGACCGTGCAATACACGAGCGCGGTGGTCGTGCCGCAAGCCAGCAGTTCTTCGACGAAGAAACTCGCCGTATCGCGTGCATAGGCCGGGTCGGTGAAGCGGCGCTCGGTCGGGAACGTGTACGTGTCGAGCCAGGGCAGGAGCCCCGGCGCCGGCGACGCGATCATGTCGGTCTGCGGATAGTGGATGTGCGTATCGATGAAACCCGGCACGATCAGCTTGTCGCGCATCTCCTGCACCACGGTGCCCGGCGCGAGTTGCGGCGCGAGCGCTGCATACGCGCCTGCGGCGACGACATGGCCGTTTTCGACAATCAGCAAGCCGTCCTCGTTGAAGACCGCCGCGCTGGGCGATTGCGCAGGATCGCCGTTGAAGGTCAACAGTTGCGCGCGGAATGCTGATTGGGTGGGTTTGGCTGATTGTGCCGATTGAGTCATGAAAAACCGTCTCCGTATTTGTGAGGAGCTAAGCCGCGCGGACGACGGTTTGATTCGGGCGCTGAAACGAACCCGTGCCGCCGCCGGCTGCTATTCATTGGCCCGTCAGTGCGGGCCGCCTGGGTGCCAGTGCGCGTCGAGCTTCGCGATCAGTTCGCCGCGTTGCTCGGGCGTGACGAACGACGCTTCGAAGCTGTTGCGGATGATCGTGTAGACCTCGGCATCGTTGAGCTTCAACGCGTCGATGGTGGCGAAATAGTTGGCGTTCACGTAGCCGCCGAAATAAGCCGGATCGTCGGAATTCACCGTGACGGCGACGCCGCGATCGAGCAGGTCCTTCAGCGTGTGCCTGGTCATGTCGTCGAACACGCAGAGCTTGAGGTTCGACAGCGGACACACGGTCAGCGCGACGCGCGTATCGGCGAGGCGCGTGACGAGTGCCGGATCTTCGATGCTGCGCACGCCGTGGTCGACGCGATCCACTTTCAGCAGATCGAGCGCTTCGTAGATGTACGACGGCGGGCCTTCTTCGCCCGCATGCGCGACCAGCTTCAGACCGAGCGCGCGTGCCTTGGCGAATACGCGTTCGAACTTCGACGGCGGATGACCACGTTCGGACGAATCGAGACCCACGCCGATCAGGCGATGCTTGTATTGCTCGAACAACGGTAGTGCTTCTTCAAAGGTGGCGAGCGCGTCTTCTTCGGATAGATGGCGCAGGAAACACAGAATCAACTTGCTCGACATGCCGCGCTTTTCCGCATCGGCGAGCGCGCGTTCAATGCCGGCCACGACAGTGGCGATCGGCACGCCACGCTCCGTATGCGTCTGCGGATCGAAGAAGATTTCGCTATGAATCACGTTGTCGGCGAGACAGCGTTCGACATACGCCGTCGTCATGTCGTAGAAGTCCTGCTCGTGCAGCAGCACGCTCGCGCCGGCGTAATAGATGTCGAGGAACGATTGCAGATCGGTGAACGCGTACGCGGCGCGCAAGGCTTCGATCGAGTCGTACGCAAGCTTCACGCCGTTGCGTTCGGCAAGCGCGAAGATCAGCTCGGGTTCGAGCGAGCCTTCGATATGGATGTGCAGCTCGGCCTTCGGTGCGCGAGCGGTTTTCTCGATGAGTGGCGTAGGGGCAGCGGTTGTTGTATTCATGGTCGGTCAGGAGTTCGTTGGAGTCGGTTCACGCCGGATGCGGGATGCAGGGCTGGATGCAATCGCGTTGGGGCGGCGGGTCGATTGTGCGGCAAATCAGACCGTCTGCGCCGCATGCGCGCCCGCATTCGCCTCTACGGCCTGCAACACCTGTGCGGCCGCCGAGATCGCGATGATCTCCGGCGACTTGTCGACGATGCCGTCGACGCCGAGCGGGCACTTCATCCGCGCAATCCGCGACGGATCGATGCCGCGCGCGGCCAGCCGATGTTCGAACTGCTTGCGCTTGGTGTGCGAGCCGATCATGCCGAAGAACGCGAAATCGCCGCGCCGCAGAATGCGCTCGGCCAACTCGAGATCGCGCGCATGGTTGTGCGTCATCACGATGAAGTACGTGTGCGGCGCGGCCTGGTCGATGGCTTCGTCGGGCGCGTCGTTCGGATCGATCTTCACGTTCGGCGCATGCAGCGTTTCCACGGGCGGAAACTGCGCGTCGCGCTCGTCGACCCAGCGCACGGTGCAAGGCAGCGTGGCCAGCACGCGAACCAGCGCCGCGCCCACGTGACCGGCGCCGAACAGCACGACCTGGAAGTCGCCTGGCGCGATGGTTTCGGTGAGCAGCGCGCCGCTGTCGTCGAAACCGGCGCCGTCCCACAGCAGACAGTCGGCGGCATCGACACCCGGCTCGGGGTCGGACAGCATCACCGCATCCGGTGCGGGGCCGAATGATACGCTACGCACCGTCGATTGGCCCGCGGCCACGCGTTTCGCGAGCGACGTGATCCAGCCGAGGTCGCCGATGTCGAGGCGCTCAAAGGCGAGAATCACCGCGCCGCCGCAGCATTGGCCGAGACTGGGTCCGAGCGCGAAGCGTTCGAGGCGGCGCATGTGCGGCGAGCGCATGCCGTCGCGCAGCACCTGGCGCGCGGTCTCGATGGCCTTCCATTCGAGGTGTCCGCCGCCGATCGTGTGCTTCGCCGATTCGCGCGTGACGATCATCTTGGTGCCGGCTTCGCGGGGCGCCGAACCTTCGACGCGTGCGACCGTCACCAGCACGGCGGCGTCGCCGTGCGCGAGCAGGTGTTGCAGGTCAGGTAGCCAGGCTTGCATCCGGCGGTTCTCCATACGTGGCCGCGTGGGGTGTCCGTGCGGCCGGTTGAGCGTGGCGGGACGCGTTCGTGTCGCGTCGGGCCTTGGCTTTGAGTTGCTTAACGTCGTTCAACGTTTCGTCAAGTTGCTAATCCGGCGTGATTACGATCGTAGCCGTGGCTGCCGCTTCCGTTGCTTGTTCCGCCGGTTGTCCTGTCGCGGGTTCCGTCGTCGTCACGGGCGATTGCAACGCGTCCAGCGCATCGAGAATCGCTTCGGGTGTCGCCGGCGCGCGAAGCTGCGGCGCGTTTTCCGCACCCGGCACCGCGGCCGCAACCGCGTCACGAATCGCGAGGAATACCGAGAACGGCAACAGCAGCGGCGGCTCGCCGACTGCCTTCGAATGGAACACGGTCGGCTCGACGTTCTGATTCTGATAAAGCCGCACATTGAACGCCGTGGGCGTATCGCTGACGGCAGGAATCTTGTACGTCGACGGCGCGTGCGTCATCAGGCGGCCATCCCGGTTCCACCACAATTCTTCCGTAGTGAGCCAGCCCATGCCTTGAATGAAGCCGCCTTCCACCTGGCCGATATCGATTGCCGGATTGATCGATTGTCCGGCGTCGTGCAACACGTCCGCACGCACCAGTTTCCATTCGCCGGTTAGCGTGTCGATCACCACTTCCGACACCGCCGCGCCGTACGCAAAGTAATAAAACGGGTGACCGGTCAGCGTTTGGGCGTCCCAATGCACTTTCGGCGTCGTATAGAAACCGTCCGACCACAACTGCACGCGCGCCAGATACGCTGCGCCGACCAGTTGCTCGAACGGCATCGCGCCGCCGTTCACCGACACTTCACCGTTGGCGAATTCCACCGTTTCGGCGGCGCCGCCGAGTTGCTTCGCCGCGAGTTTGGCGAGCCGGTCGCGAATGGTGCGCGCCGCGGCTTCGGCGGCTTTGCCGTTCAGGTCGCTGCCGGTGGAGGCGGCGGTCGCCGAGGTATTGGCGATCTTCGACGTATCGGTTGCCGTCACGCGCACGCGCGAAAGCGGCAAACCGAGTTGATTCGCGACGACCTGCGCGACCTTCGTGTTGAGCCCCTGGCCCATTTCGGTACCGCCGTGATTGACGAGCACCGAACCGTCTTTGTACACGTGGACCAGTGCGCCGGCCTGATTCAGAAACGGCACATTGAACGAGATGCCGAACTTCACCGGCGAGAACGCGAGGCCGCGTTTGAGCACCGGACTTTTTGCATTGAACGCGGCGATCGCTTCGCGGCGCGCGAGGTAGTCGCTGGTCTCCAGCAACTTATCGGTCAGCGGCGCGATGATGTTGTCTTCGACGCGTTGCCCGTATGGCGTCGTGTCGCGTTCGCCGATGCCGTAGTAGTTGGCGAGCCGCACGTCGAGCGGGTCGCAGTGCAATTGACGCGCGATGCTGTCGAGCATCACTTCCATCACCAGTGCCCCTTGCGGGCCGCCGAAGCCGCGGAACGCGGTGTTCGATTGCGTATTCGTCTTGCAGCACAGCGCGACGATGTCGACGTCGGACAGGTAGTACGCGTTGTCGACGTGGCAGACGGCACGGGTTGCGACCGCACCCGACAGGTCGGCGGAATAGCCGGCTCTCAAGGCTATTTCCACGCGCGCGCCGAGTATGCGGCCGCTATCGTCGAAGCCCGCTTCGTACTCGTAGACCGCGTCGTGGCGCTTGCCGGTGATCATGAAATCGTCGTCACGATCGGCGCGCAGTTTGACCGGGCGGCGCAGCAGTTTCGCCGCCAGCGATGCCACGCACGCGAACAGCGCCGATTGCGATTCCTTGCCGCCGAAGCCGCCACCCATCCGCCGGCATTCGCACACGACGTTATGTGCCGGCCAGCCGAGCATATGCGCGACGACCTGCTGCATTTCGCTCGGATGCTGCGTCGAACTGTAGACGAGCATGCCGTCCATTTCCTTCGGCACGGCGTAGGCGATCTGGCCTTCGAGATAAAACTGTTCCTGGCCGCCGACTTCGAACGTGCCGCGGATCTTATGCGGCGCGGCGGCGATTTTCGCCTCGGGTTCGCCGCGCTTCAGATGCATCGGCGGCAGGACGAACTGCTTTTTGGCTTTCGCCTCGGCGGGCGTGAGGACGACTTCGAGCGGTTCATATCGCACGACGTCATCGCTTTTGGCCAGCGCTGCGGCGCGCCGCGCGAGCTCATGAGTCTCGGCGATCACCGCGAACACCGGTTGGCCGAGATACAGCACTTCGTCGACGGCGAGAATCGGATCGTCGTGCAGTACCGGGCCGCAATTGTTCTCGCCGGGGATGTCTTCGGCGGTCAGCACCGCGATCACGCCAGGCGCTTTTCTGACGGGATCCAGATCGAGCGACACGATCCGCGCGTGCGCGTGCCGCGAGAGTCCAAGCGCTGCGTGCAGCGTGCCTTGCAATTCGGGGACGTCGTCGGTGTAGGTGGCTTCACCGCTCACATGCAGCGTGGCGGATTCGTGCGGCAGCGACACGCCGATCGCCGTCTCGCTTTCCTGAGCGATGGCGTGCCTCGCAGCGTGTTCGACGAAAGCATCGGTCCGGTTCATCACGACGACTCCTTCGCAACAACCGCGTCCGGCACGCCGGCTTCGTACGCGAACGCATTCACGTCGAAGAGGGCGAGTGGCGCGTCATCGCGCGTTTCGAGGTGGAAGCGCCACAACAGGTTGCGCGCCACCTTCAGTCGATAGGCGCTCGAGGCGCGCATGTCGGTGAGTGGCTGGTAATCGGCGACGAGTGCGTTCATCGCTTGCCGCGCAGTGCTTTCGTTCCATGTTGCGCCGTTCAGCGCGGCTTCGGTTTGCGCGGCGCGTTTAGGCGTCGCAGCCATGCCGCCGAATGCAATACGTGCCTCCGTGATCACGCCGCTTTCGCCGATGTGCAGCGCGAACGCGGCGCATACCGCGGAGATGTCCTGATCGTAGCGCTTCGATACCTTGTAGGTGCGGAAGCGCAGGTCGCGCGCCGGACGCGGCACACGCAGCGCCGCGACGAATTCGCCGGCCGCGAGCGCGGTTTTCTGATAGCCGAGGTAGAACGCGTCGAGCGTCAGCGTGCGGGTTTTGGCGCCGTGACGCAGCACGACTTCGGCGCCGAGCGCGAGCAGCGCGGGCATCGAATCGCCGATTGGCGAGCCATTCGCGACATTGCCGCCGAGCGTGCCGGCATTGCGGATCGGCAGCGACGCGAAGCGCGTCCACATCTCGGCCAGCTCGGGGTAATCGACAGCGAGCGCGGCGTAGGCGTCTTCGAGTGTGACGGCGGCGCCGATTGTCAGCGTTTGCGCGTCGTGTTCGATCGTCTTCAATTCGGCGACGTTGCCGATATACAGAATGTCGCCGAGATCGCGGAACTGCTTGGTGACCCACAGGCCGACGTCGGTGCTGCCGGCGAGGAGGCGCGCATGGGAATGCTCCGCGCGTAGTTTGGCGAACGCGTCGAGCTTGACCGGTGCGTAGAAGGTGGGCGAGCCGAACGCGGCGCCGCGCGTGTCGGGCGCGCTGTACTCGAACGTGTCACGGCGTTGGATCTCGCGCAGCTGGTCCGCGATCGCCTTGCGGTCCAGCGTCACGCGCGGGTATTGCGGGTAATCGAACATCTTCTGCGATGCGTCGACAATCGGCCGGTAGCCGGTGCAGCGGCACAGATTGCCGGACAGCGCAGCGTTGATCTCATCGCGAGTGGGCAGGCCGGCGGTGGCCGGCTGGTTTTCGTACAGCGCCCACATCGACATCACAAAGCCGGGGGTGCAAAAGCCGCATTGCGAGCCGTGGCAATCGACCATGGCCTGTTGCACGGGATGCAGGGCGCCGTCGGCGGCGCGCAGGTCTTCGACGGTGAAGAGGGCTTTGCCGTCCAGCGTCGGCAGGAACTGAATACAGGCATTGACCGCTTTCAGCGCGAGCCCGCCGCGCGCATCCAGTTCGCCGATCACAACGGTGC
Organism: Paraburkholderia sp. GAS348; assembly: GCF_050434205.1. Classification (NCBI taxonomy): domain Bacteria; kingdom Pseudomonadati; phylum Pseudomonadota; class Betaproteobacteria; order Burkholderiales; family Burkholderiaceae; genus Paraburkholderia; species Paraburkholderia sp. GAS348. Next base: position 334,557 of record NZ_JBNPVT010000004.1, on the reverse strand, counting down.
AGGCGCCGCAGTCGCCTTCCGCGCAGCCTTCCTTGGTGCCCGTGCAATGCAAATCCTCGCGCAGATGCTGAAGCACGGTGCGCGACGCCGGGACGCCCGCGACCTCACGGACGGACCCTTGGTGATAAAAGCGGATGGTTTGCGTTGTCATGGCGAATCCGAAAGACAGTGCGGACCGGGCGCGCGTTACGCGTGGGGTCGCGCCAAAGCCGGCCTCGCGCACGTAGATCGCCATCCAGGTTCGAAGATAGCACTACCCCGTCCCGAAAATATTTCCCAACTCGCATGAAGCTTATTCGGAAGCGGTCATGTGATAAGTACGATTCGCGCTGAGGCGGGAAGTTGCGTGGCCAGGGGCGGATTGGGGAAAACCAAGCGGGGCGGGGGAGTGCGGGGGAGTGCGCAGCGCTTGCTGGCGGGCCATCTCCGGCTTTGGCATGGCCGAATTTATGGGCGCGAGCCTATGTGAAAACGCCGGCCTTCGAGCCGCCTCTCAACAGGCGATGCAAAGGCCGGCGCGAAGCCAGTTACTTCAATCGGAACAGCCGGCTCAGGCGATCCGGCGGCGATTCTTAATCAGGCTCAGCGCCAGCGGCACGAAGGCCACGACGAAAGCAACCAGCGACCAGGTGGGCAGTGACAGGCCCAGAATCGGCGGATAGGGCGTTTCGCAGAGCCCGGCGACCTTGAAGACGCCCGGCAGCCAGTGCGCGGGTGGCAAGCTGTCGACTACCGGCTGCAGCGCGTCGAAACCGCAGCTGAAGCCCGGATTCGCCTGAACATACACGTGCCGCGCGGCGGTCGCGATGCCGCCGAGGGCCGACAGGGCCGCCAGCACTTCCAGCAGCCGCACGCCGCGCCAACTGTTGAAGCGCGCGCCGAGGAACGCAAAAATCGCGATCAGCAGGAAGAAATAGCGCTGGATGATGCACAGCGGGCAGGGGTCTTCATGCAACCCGTATTGCAGATACAGCGCGCCGGCGACGAGGCCGACGCAGATCAGGCCAAGCAGAACCAGCAGGGAGCGCTCGCGGCGCAGCATTGCATTGTCGTTATTCATGGATCGTGTGGCTGTCTGGAAACGGAAAGGGCGGGTGCCCGCGATTCTAGCGCGAACCCCCGCCCTGGCGCTTATCGCGCTTTCAAGTCGCAATCCTGCTCGGTGTCCGCGCAGTGTCCGCTCGGGTTCCGATCAGCGAATTGGGTCGAGCACCCGTTCGGCGCCGCGGCCGATGGCCAGCAAGGCGTCGTCGGCGTGCGGCGCGCCTGCCAGCATCAGGCCGACTGGCGCGTCGCCACGCAGATGGCATGGGAGTGACAGCGCGCAGGCGTCGAGGAAGTTGAACGCGCTCGGATTGCGCAGGATCAGCGCGTTGGTGCGGCCAAAGGCGTCGTCGTCGTGGATCAGATCGGCCACGCGCGGCGGCACCACCGGCACGGTGGGCGCGACGACCGCGTCGAAACGCTGCCACAGCGTGCGCGCGGCTTCGTCGAGCATGGCCTGGCGTTCGGCGAGCAGGTCCAGATAGTCGACGGCGCTGGCCGGCTGGCCCTTCAGGATGCGCACGAGCACGCGCGGATCGTACTGCTCGCGGTGCTTCTCCAGCAGCGGACGGTGCCATGCATACGCTTCGATCGGCGAAAAACCGAAGCGGTTGATCTCGGGCAGCCGGTCGAGCGGCGCGAAACGCACTTCCGTGACGATCGCGCCGGCCGCTTCCAGATGCTTGAGCGCCGTGTCGATCGCGGCGGCGACCGCCGGTTCGACGCCGTCGGTCACGAAATTGGTCAATACGCCAAGACGCACCCCTTCTAGCGGCCGGGCCGCCGGGATGCGCGGCTCGAGCCCGGCCAGCATCCGGTCCACCAGCGCGCAGCACGCGACCGAGACGCCGATCGGCCCGAACGAGTCGAGCGTTGGAGAGAGCGGCACGCCCCCTTGTTTCGGGATGCGGTCGGCGGTTGGCTTGAAGCCCGTCAGGCCGCACAGCGCCGCCGGGATGCGGATCGAGCCACCGGTGTCGGTGCCGAGCGCGATGGCCGCCATGCCGTCCGCGACCGACGCCGCCGCACCCGACGACGAACCGCCCGAAATCCGCTCGTCGCCCTTCACGCCGCGCTGATACGGCGACAGCGGATGTCCGTAGTGCGGGTTCAAACCGAGTCCGGAAAACGCAAACTCGCTCATATTGGTGCGCCCGACGATCACCGCGCCCGCTCGCTTCAGGCGCGCGACGGCGACTGCGTCTGCCTTGGCGGCCGGCGCGTCGGCCAGCGCCACGGAACCGGCGCGAGTCGGCTGGCCTTCGATATCGAACAGGTCTTTGACCGACACCGGAATTCCGGCGAGCGGCGAGAGGACGGTGCCGGCGGCGCGCAGGCGGTCGTGCGCATCGGCGGCGGCGCGAGCGTTGTCGGCGTCGACGTGCATGAAGGCGACCGCGCCCTGGCCGGCCGGATCGGCGATCCGTTCGAGAGCGGTTTCAACGAGCGCGCGGCTGGTGGTGCGGCCGGCGGCGAGGTCGGCGGCAAGCTGGGCTAGCGGCGGGAAGGGCGTGAATTCAGTGGCCATGGTGTCGGGAGAATCCGGTTAGATGCGCGGTTAGCTTGAGATCGCTTTGTGGCGGGTCCCCACTGACTTCGCAGTCGGGTCCGCGATCGGGGTCAGTCAAATCCGGTTGAATAAGGTCGCGCGGAACGCTTCGATATGCTTTTGCACCGATTGCCGGGCGCCTTCGGCATCGCGTTCGCGCAGCAGGCGAAACAGTTCCAGATGTTCTTCGTGGACGTCTTCGAGATGATGCGGCTCGGACAGCGAAATGAACCAGAAACGCAGCGAGCGTTCATGCAGCCCACGCAGGATGTCGGCCAACACAGGGTTGCGCGACGCCGCAGAGATCGCCAGATGGAACTCGCGGTCGATATCCATCATGCCTTCAATATCGTGCGCGGCGACGCAAATCTTCGAGCGGTCGAGCAAGGCCTGCATTGCATCGAAATCGTGTTGCTGCGCGTGGCGCGCGGCCAGTTCGACGCAATAGCTTTCGTTGACGAGCCGCACGTCGATGATCGCTAGCACGTCGTCGAGCGAAACCGGGCGGACCATGATGCCCTTTCTCGGCATGATGGTGAGCATGCCTTCATGCACCAGCCGGTGTAGCGCCTGATGAACCGGCGTTCGGCCGATGCCGGTCAGCGCCATCAATTCCGCTTCGTTGAGCACCTCGCTTGGCCGCAGGCGCATCGTGATGATTTCGCGCTTGACGAAGGCATAGGCCTGTTCGGCGAGACTCGCCGTGGCGGTCTCGCGGGGGGCACTGGAACGGCGGGCAGTCTGCAAAAGCGTCATGTAAAGAGGGAGCGGGCGGTGTCGCCCGCATTGTAGAGCAAGGTTTTGCGCGGACGGCGCCAGGCGGGAGCTTACTCGCCGGTGCTGTCAGAGCGTGTCGTCGCGGTCCTCACGTCAAAAATCACGGCAATCACGGCAATCACGGCAATCACGGCAATCACAGCAATCACAGCAATCACAGCAATCACAGCAATCACAGCAATCACAGCAATCACAGCAATCACAGCAATCACAGCAATCACAGCAATACCGTGCGTCAGGCGCTCCTCGGCGTGACCGCCGCGGCGTGCTGGACCTTGACGCGCGGCATCATCAACGTGACCAACCCGCCGACGATCAGCGCCCCCGCGATCAGCACCAGCCCGAAGGTCACGCTATGCGTCGCGTCCTTGACGATGCCGAGCACATAGGGGCTTACGTAGCCGGCCAGATTCGCAATCGAGTTGATCACGGCGATGCCTGCAACGGCCGCGGTGCCTTGCAGGAACGTGGTGGACATCGACCAGAAAATGCCGAAGCCCGCCAGAATGCCGATATACGCGATCGACAAACCGGTGACGGCGAGGGGAATCGAATTGGTCACCGAGGCGCTGCCGAGCAGCCCCGCCGCGCCGATGAAGCAGCACACGGCGTAGTGCCAGCGCCTCTCGCCCGTGATATCCGACGAGCGGCCGATCAGAATCATGCCGATGCCCGCCGCAAGGTAGGGAATCGCGGTGACGAAGCCGTTCGTGACGAGGTTGGTGACGCCGAGATCCTTGACGATCTGCGGCAGCCAGAACGAAAAGCCCGCATTGCCGGTGACGAGGCAAAAGTAGATCAGCGTCAGCAGCCAGAAGCGGCCCGAGCGCAATGCAACCGCCAAACTCTGCTCCGCGCCGGCCGCGGCAGCCGCCGTGTTTTCGCGCGAGAGGCGGCTGAGAATCACGCGCTTTTCGTCGTCGGTGAGCCACGCGGCTTCGGCGGGCGTGTTGCGCAATACGGCGAGCGCCCAGAAGCCGGCGAGGATCGACGGAATGCCTTCGATCAGGAACATCCATTGCCAGCCGCGCAAGCCGTGCGCTTCATGCAGCGCCGACATCAGAAAGCCCGACAAGGGCGCGCCGATAATGCCCGCGACCGGAATCGCCGCCATGAACACGGCGACCATCCGCGCGCGCCGGTCGGACGGAAACCAGAAAGTCAGATACAGCACCACGCCCGGCACCAGACCGGCCTCGGCGACGCCGAGGAAAAAGCGCAGCACGTAGAACATCGTTTCCGAGCGCACGAACATCATCAGACACGACAGCAGGCCCCACAGCATTGTGATGCGGGCGATGGTCGCGCGGGCGCCGAACTTCTTCAGCAGCAGATTGCTCGGCACTTCGAACACAAAATAGCCGAAGAAAAAGATCCCCGCGCCGAGTCCGTACGCCGCGTTCGAAAGGCCGAGGTCGCCGGTGAACTGCAGCTTCGCGTAACCGATGTTGACGCGGTCCAGATACGACAACACGTAGACGAGAAACAGGAACGGCATGATGCGCCAGGTGATCTTGCGCAGGGCGGCGGCCTCGAGCCACGCGTCGGAAGACGCGTCGGTGCTGGCGGATAGCGAAGGGGAACTCATGAATGCCTCATTCAACGATAGGTAGCGCGTGCACGCGGTAGGCGTGGCGCAGCGTGCGGTTCAGGATGGGGTCGTGCAGTTCGAGTTCGAGTGCCTCGCCGTCGGCCATGCCGACGATGCCGCCTTGTACGGCCAGCGTGCCGCAGAACATTGCGGCACCCTCTGCGACGGGCGCGCGTTCCAGCAGATCGGCGGCCGGCAGCAGCGACGCGACGCTGCCTTGCTGATAGACGCGCCGCTCGCCAGCGTTTGTCACAGCGAAAGCGCGCAGTTCAAGCTGGTCCCAGTGGCCGGCCACATCGTCGAAACGCCAGGCGTCGCGTGCGACCGGTTTCGGGCAGACCTGTTTGGAGACGGTGACGCCGTAGGCCTCGACTTCGCGGTCGGTATGGTCGGAGCCGACGGTGACGAGCAGTCCTGTCTTCGAGCGGACCAGCACGCACTCCGCTTCGCCGCTGGACTTCACGCCGACCACGTCGATCTGCCCGGCCTGCGTCAGCAACTCTGCGCCGAGGCGGTAGAAGCAGGGCGTGGTTGACGGCCGCTTCACGCCGAGCTCGGCCAGTTCGGCGATGTGATGCTCGATCGCCGCCTGATCGCGCCCGGCCCAGCCGGCGATCGTCAGACGATTCACTTCGACGATATCGGCGCGACTGCCGCCTGAACGATCTACGACGTTGAAGGACACCTGCTGCATCACTCGACTCCCAAGAAGATATGCGGCAAATATTATTGTGATATTTCACAGATGTCCACCGTGTCAAAAAAGTTTCGGGCCGGCGGTCCCGTCGAGCGCTTCGTGCTCCAGCCAATCCCATGTCCTTTCGGCGTTTGCACGATTCGGCGCGCCGCATGGGTGCGTTACACTGCGTTTTTGAGACATTACTTTTTGTAAGGAATGCATTCATGCATCATGGCATCGGCTTTATTCAGGATCTGGCGGTCGTGATGGCGCTCGCCGGCGTCGTCACCGTGCTGTTCCATCGCCTGAAACAGCCGGTGGTGCTGGGCTATATCGCCGCGGGCGTGATCATCGGGCCGTACACGCCGCCGTTCCAGCTGATACACGACGAGCAGACCATCCAGACGCTCGGCGAACTCGGCGTGGTGTTCCTGATGTTTTCGCTCGGGCTCGAATTCAGCCTGCGCAAGCTGTTCAAGGTCGGCGCGACGGCGATCGTCGCGGCGCTTTCAGAAATCGTGCTGATGCTGTGGATCGGCTACGAGATCGGCAGCGCGTTTGGCTGGAGTTCGATGGACTCGCTGTTTCTCGGCGCGATTCTGGCGATCTCGTCGACGACCATCATCGTCAAGGCGCTCTCCGAGTTGGGTCTCAAGCGCGAGAGCTTTGCGCAACTGGTGTTCGGGATTCTGATCGTCGAGGACATTCTCGCCATCGCGATGCTGGTGCTGCTCTCCGGCATTGCGCAGACAGGGCAGTTGAGCGCGGGTGTCGCCGTGGTGACGCTTGGCAAGCTGCTGCTCTTCATGACGGTATCGTTAGTGGTGGGCATTCTGGTCGTGCCGCGCGCGTTGAACTACGTCGCACGCGCCAAAAGCGACGAAATGCTGCTGGTGTCAGTGCTCGGGTTTTGTTTCGGCTTCTGTCTGCTGGTGGTGAAGCTCAATTACAGCATTGCGCTTGGCGCGTTCCTGATCGGCGCGATCATGGCCGAGTCGCGCCATCTGCATCGGATCGAGCATCTGATCGCGCCGCTGCGCGACGCCTTCTCCGCGATCTTCTTCGTGACGATCGGCTTGATGCTGAACCCGGCCGTGCTGGTCGACTACGCATGGCCGATTGCGGTGATTACGGTGGCGGTGATCGTCGGCAAGATCGTTTCGTGCGGACTCGGCACTTTTCTCGCCGGCAAGGACGGGCGCACGGCGATGCGGGTCGGTATGACCGTCTCCCAGATCGGCGAGTTTTCATTCATCATCGCGTCGCTCGGCTTGACCTTGAAGGTGACGAGTGCGTTTCTGTATCCGATCGCGGTGGCTGTCTCCGCCCTGACCACGCTTTTCACGCCGTACCTGATTCGCGCCGCCGATCCATTGACGCAACGCCTCGGGCAGGCGATGCCGCGCACGTTCGCCAACGTGTTCGGCATGTACGGTCAGTGGCTGCGCAGTTTGAGCACCGGAACCGGCGAGCCGACGCTGTTCGGCATGACGCGGCGGATCATTTTGCAGGTTGCCGTCAATCTCGCGCTGGTCGCGGCGATCTTCCTGGTCGTGTCGTATAGCGCGCCTTACACCAGTACCTTGCTCGCGCACTGGCTGGCTTCGGAGCCGATGCAGCGTGTGGTGCTGTGGAGCATCGCGCTGGTGCTGTCGATGCCGTTCCTCGTGGCGGTCTATCGCAAGACCAAGTCGCTCGCGCTGTTGCTCGCCGAGGTGAGCGTGCAGCCAGCGACAGCGGGGCGCTTCACCAGTGCGATTCGTTACGCGATCTCCGACCTGGTGCCGGTGGTCTCGATGGTCGGCGTGTTTTTGCTGGTTGCGGCGCTCTCCAGCAGCATTTTGCCGCCGACGGGCCTCCTGATCGCGGTACTGGTTTGCGCCGCGCTGTTGCTGGGGCTGGTCTGGCGCTGGTGTGTGAAAATCCACGCGGCGATGCAGATCGCCCTGCGCGAAACGTTCGAAGAACAGCCGGATCCCTAAGTTAGGCATCCCTGCGGCTTGATCCGCAACAATGTGAGTAATTGTGTGCGCGTTTGCCGGGCTTGCCGCGCTAGCGGATAATCAGGGCATATTCATTCGTTCGCGTGGAAGGCGCCTGTCTGACTGTCATGAGCGAAAACAAACCTGAAAACGCCGGCGAGCCCGGCAGCCAATCGTCGCCTTCGGGCACGCCATCGCACTCAACGCCGCCAACGCCGCCAACGCCGCCAACGCCGCCAACGCCGCCAACGCCGCCAACGCCGTCCGGCGCAACGTCTGGCGCAACGTCTGGCGTGTCGAAACCGGCTATCTTGCCGCCTGAGCCGGCGGCCTCGCTGCCGCTCTCCCATGAAGATTCCATCCAGTCTCCGATCAAGGACGTGGTGACGCCGGCCGCCGAGGAGGCCGCGGTGAGGTCGTCGACCGACGACCCCGACAGCGCCTCCACTGTCACCCCCGCCGTTCCGCAAACGGCGCAGCAACGCGACGCGGCCGAAGCGCGCAGTTCGGCGGCTGCGTCGACCGCACGGCAGGAAGCCGCGGTTCATGAGCGCGAGGCAGCCAGGGCCGGATATGCCGCCAAAGTTCAAGCCTCGCGTCCGACTACGCCTGAAGGCCGCGAGCCGCTCGCCGGCGGATTGAGCGTGCCGGCTGACGAGGCTGCGCTCACCGAAAAGGCGGAAAAAGCGGATCAAGCAGCCGCTGCGGCTCGCCCCCCCGGCTCGCCGCCGCCAGGTTTCGGCGCCGCGCCAGACTTCACTGCGACAAACCCACCACCGCCGAACGCGTTGCCGCCGTCGCCGCCGCGCTATCTGAAGCAAAGCGATTCGGCGTGGACCGTGTTCGGCCGCATCATCGCCGCGCGCGCGCGTCAGCTGTTCGATCGCGCCGGCCAACGGATCACGCAGCGCACGCTGCGCATCGGCGTGTCGGCACGCATCTTCCACCCGGAGCCGGGCGCGAAGGGGCTGCGGGGCAAGACGCTGCAATACCTCGAGGAATCGATTGCGCACTGGGTGATGTCGCGCGACGTGCTGGTGTTCATGATTCCGACAGTCGGTCATCAGGGCATGCTGCACCCGAGCAATATCCGTTTGCGCGACTACGCGAAGCATCTCGACGGTCTGCTGCTGCAAGGCGGCGCGGACGTCTCGCCGCAGTCATACGCGGAACAGGCGACCAGCCACGAGTGGCCGGGTGACCGCGTACGCGACATGTACGAGCTTGAACTGCTGCATGAGTTCGTCGAGTCGGGCAAGCCGGTGCTCGGCGTCTGCCGCGGTTGCCAACTGATCAACGTGGCGTTCGGCGGCACCCTGTACCAGGACATCGCCACCGACGTGCCGACCGCCGGCGCGCACGTCAACGAGAACTACGATCAGCATCGGCACGGCATTCATTTTCCGGACGGCTCGACGCTGGCCAATATGTTTCCGGGCCGGCGTGATGCGATCGTCAACTCGATTCACCATCAGGCGGTCAAGACGCTCGGCCGCGATCTGAATATCGAGGCGGTGTCGGCGTCGGACGGCATCATCGAGGCGGTGCGCTATCGGCGTGCGCCGTTCGTGATGGGCGTGCAGTGGCATCCGGAGTTTCATCGCGCGGGCGGCCCGGAGCTGCTCGATTGCACGCCGTTGCTCGATACCTTCCTGCGGGTGGCGCGCGAAACGCGGTTTTAAGGACGCGTGTCTAGAAACGTGGTATCGGAGACGTGGTCTTGAGGCCACGTCTTTGAGCCGCAACTTCAAGTCCGGTCTGTCAAGACCGATTCTTGCGGGACGCAGCCGCCGTGCTTGGGCGGCAAGCGATCTAGCTATCTAGCTATCTAGCTATCTAGCTATCTAGCTGCTTATCTCCATATTGTCGCTCTGCTTGATGTTGGATTCGCGCGAACGTCATGCAGATTGGGAAATGTCCGCATGAGTCAGATTGTTGCGTTTTTGTCTTATCTGAAATCTTTTATTTCGCGACTGGTGTGTCCATCCGGCCGAATCATTCGTTACCGATTTATCTCGATTTAAAGTCGGTCAGTGCGACACCTGAATGCTTCGCTTAACGGCTAATCCGCGCGATAATCCAAGGCTGTTTTGGATTTGCATGGAGCATGCACGTATGAAGTACCCCTTAATTGTACGGCGCGCCATGCTGCTCGCGACCTCGTGTGCGCTGTTGCAGCAGGGTGGTTTCGTGCTGGCCGCGCAAACCGACGAGGCCGCGCCTCTGGTCGGCACACGGCCGGCCATGAACACGCTAACGCCGCAACCGGTCGCCGCTGCGCTGCGCAGCGCGGCATCAAGCGCGCCGGCTACCGCCAGCGATGCGCAAGGCAATGTTGCCGAACTGATGCAGATGATTCACGACGCGAAGCTGAGCGAATTGCGCACCACGTATAACGGCAGTTACGGCGCGAGTCTGTTTTTCTATCCGCAGGAAATGACGTATTACGTCGCGCTCTTTCAGGACAAGCATTTCTGGCGCGTGATCAAGTCGGAAGACGTAGGCCGTGCTGAAGCGGTCTACGCCGGTTTCGTCCAGCAGACGGTGCAACTCGCTGACGTCGAGATTCGCCGCACGCAGTTGCAGGCGCAGAAGGCGTATATCGAAGACATCATCGCGTTGTCGGAAGATCGCGCCAAGCGGTTGCAGGCCGATCTTGACGTCGCGCGCACGCAGCAGGCCAAGGTCAACGACTATCAACGGCAAACGCAAGGCGAGGCGGCTGCGCTGCGCGCGGCAAAGGAAAAGGCGCAGGCGCAGTTGCGTCAGGTGCAGGGCGAAGTGATGCAGTTGCAGCGGCAGGCTGAGTTCGGATTGCCAACACAGAAGTAAGCGCGTGAGCGCAAAAAAGGCCCGGCAAAATGAACTGCACCCCAAAGGTTGGATCGGTGTCCAACTTTGCGGGGTCAGTTCAAAAAGCCGGGCTTTTTTTGTGCCGCGATTTTGCAATAACGGCACGCTTACTTTGCGAACTGATCGGGAACCTCGGTCACGCGACGTTGCGACATATGATTGATCCATTCCGTCCCACCGGTTTCAGACGGATTGATCGACGAAGCGGGGCGCGATGCCGGCGCGATACTGCGCAGGTGTGTGCCGGCTGACAGGGTCGTCGACGCGTATTCGTCGGTGCCGAGTTGCGATGGCGCGAGTGGCGAGTAAGGACCCGCCGACGAGGGTTTCGGTGACGTTCGTTGTGCATTTGCCGACACCGCAATCTGTGGCACTTCGGAGTCCATCGGCGAGATGAGTGGCAACTGCGGTGGCAACTGCGGTGGTAACCGCGATGACAAACGCGATGACAACTGTGTCGCGATGGTGGCCTGCGAACCGCGGCCGCTTCTTTCGTGCTGGTTCGCGGCGCCTTTGCGTTGCTTCTCCTGGCGGCGCGATACGTTTTTGCCGGCTATCGCGCGCGCCGCCGTCGCCGTGACTGGCGCGGTGATTTCCGTTGTGGCGCTTGCGGTGAAATCGCGTAACGGAGCCGCGGTAAATGCGGTCTGCAAGTTTTCAGGCGATGCGGGTACAGATCCCGATGCGTCCGGCACGTGCAGCGGCGACGACGCGGTGCTCGGCGCATGTGCCGCTGGACGACTATTAGCCGCTGAGTAGGGCGTGACGGCGGCATCAGGCGAGTGACGATTCGCCGGGCGACGATTCGCGGGGCGACGATTCGCCGACTGGGCTTCCTCGCGGACTGGGACCTTTACCGCTGGTTTGACGTCGCCAATCGTGTGACGCTGCGCCAGATGACCGAACGCAATCCAGGCAAGCATCGCGGCGCCGCCGAGTGCACAGGCGCCGCCCGCCAGCGCACCCCAATGCATCGACCCGCCGCGCGGCGAGACCGGAACCGCCGGAGCGCTAACCGGCGAGACAGGTGTGGCTTCGGCGGACGTTAGCAATGATTCGGCGACCGGTGCATCGAACACGGTTGTCGAGGCAGCAGGCGAGGTCAAACTCGAGGATGCAACTGGCGGCAAGCGCCGCGATTCCCACTGGCAGAGCGCGCGGATGGCTTCCGCATTCAGACAAAAGGTACGTAACACGGCCGCATAGAGCGCCTTGAGTTCCGCGCGCAAACTGTGCGCTGGCGGCAGCAGCGCCCAATCGCGGCCGAATGGCGGGGGCAGCACGCGGCACAGCGGAGACAGGCTCGGCAGCGCCATGGAGCCTTCGATCAGGGTGAGGGGGATTGTGGTCGACATCGGTTTCTTCGCAGCGCCTCGTAAAAGGTCCGCGGGCAGGCGGCTCAGGGGGCTTTGGCTTCGGAGCGATGCGTATGAAAACGCTGTACACAACGCCATATGGAAACGCCGTACTCAGGTCGAGTACGCCGCCGCACGAGCGGTCACAGTGAAGCCATCGGGGTGTGGAAGATGATGCCTGGAAGTGGCTGAACTAACGATCGGATTGTTCCGAAAAAAATGCGCCGGTTCGTCCCGAGTCGGACCGGTTTTGGGAGACGATCAAGCGAGGCGCGCCTGTTTCATCGATCGAGCCAGTACACATAGCGCAATGCAGTAATATCCACGCCGCCCATATGATCCGGTTCGGCGCCGGCGAACTGCCAGCCTTGTCGCTCATAAAAGCCGATCGCCGCTGTGTTGCCTTCGAGCACGTACAGGTACAGCTGCGTCTCGCCTTGCGCGCGAGCCCAGTCTTCGGCTGCACGCATCAACAGCTTGCCTGCGCCGATGCCCTGGTGCCCTGGCAGCGCATGCAGGTTGTCGAGCAGGACACCCCACGCGGACTCCGGTTGCCGTTCGACGCAGACGAAACCGATCGGCTCGCCCGCGAGTTCGGCGATCAGGACGATACGGCGCTCGCCGCCCGGTGCGCGCAGGCGCGCTTCCCAATAGGCGGCGCGTTCCGGCGTCACTTCGCCGTCGAGGAATGCGTCCGGCAGGAGGCCGCGATAGGTAGCCTGCCAGCTGGCGCTATGAATCGAGGCGATCAGCGCTGCATCCGCGAGAGTCGCAGGGCGCAGCGAAAGTACGCTGGAGGTTTGCATCGGGATGGTGGTCAACGGGAATGGCCTGTCTGCAAAAAGTTTAGCGCAAGGGCGAGCCGGCGTTGTCCGTAATGAAACCGTATGAAATGCACGACATTGCCATGAACGGTAACATTACGTGTTGCGGGCTCCGGGTATTTCACAACGTTTACCCTGATACCGCGCGAAAGTATTCGGCATGAGAATGCAGCGCCCCCGGCGCGTTCTAATAAGTTGCCCGTGGCATCCGCTTGCCAAACGCAGTGGATCGTTTCAACTGCCCGAGCGCCGCCAGTCTGTGTGGCGACGGGCTAATCAGAGAATGTCATGTCTACTGCGTCACACGCCGCTTCCTCATCCAAAGAATCCAAGGTCAAGACAGTTTTCCGCGTGGTCAGCGGCAACTTTCTTGAGATGTACGACTTTATGGTCTACGGCTACTACGCTTCCGCGATTGCCAAGACCTATTTCCCCAGCGGCAACGAATTCGCCTCGCTGATGCTGTCGCTGTCGGTGTTCGGCGCGGGCTTCCTGATGCGCCCGCTTGGCGCAATCGTGCTGGGCGCCTACATCGACCATCACGGCCGTCGCAAAGGCCTGATCCTCACCCTCGGCCTGATGGCGCTCGGCACCCTGACGGTCGCCGCGATTCCAGGTTATGCGACCATCGGCGTGCTTGCCCCGGTGCTCGTGCTGCTCGGCCGGTTGCTGCAGGGGTTCTCCGCCGGGGTCGAACTGGGTGGTGTGTCGGTCTATCTGTCCGAGATCGCCACCAAGGGCAACAAGGGCTTCTATTGCGCATGGCAGTCGGGCAGCCAGCAGGTCGCCGTGGTGTTCGCCGCGCTGATTGGCGTGTTCCTGAACAAGTGGTTGCCGGCTGACCAGATGACGGCCTGGGGCTGGCGCGTGCCGTTCCTGATCGGCTGCCTGATCGTGCCGTTCCTGTTCCTGATCCGCCGTTCGTTGCAGGAAACCGAGGAATTCAAGGCGCGCAAACATCATCCGAGCATGGGCGAGATCATGAAGACGATGGCCGCGAACTGGGGCATCGTGCTGGGCGGTATGGGCATGGTCATCATGACCACCGTGTCGTTCTACATGATCACGGCCTACACGCCGACTTTCGGTAAAGAAGTGCTGAAGCTGTCGTCGATCGATACGCTCGTCGTTACCGTCTGTATCGGTTTGTCGAACCTGGTCTGGCTGCCGCTCGCGGGCGCGTTGTCGGACCGTATCGGCCGCCGGCCGGTGCTGCTGGCCTTCACGATCCTGACGATCGTCACCGCGTACCCGGCGCTGCAATGGCTGGTTGCCGAGCCGTCGTTCGCTCGCCTTCTGGCGGTCGAGCTGTGGTTGTCGTTCCTGTACGGCAGCTACAACGGAGCAATGGTGGTGGCGCTGACCGAAGTGATGCCGGTCGAAGTGCGGACCGCCGGTTTTTCGCTGGCCTACAGCCTTGCTACGACGATCGGCGGCTTTACCCCGGCCATCTCCACTTTGCTGATTCACACCACGGGCAACAAGGCAGCGCCGGGCCTGTTCCTGGGCGTGGCGGCGATCTGCGGACTGATCGCGACGCTGGCGCTGTATCGCACGCCGGAGTCGCGCGATCAGTATCGGACGGCTTAACGGTAAGCTCAAGGCTCACCTCCGTTCACCGTTTATCGTTCATCCGGACAAACAAAAACCCCGCGTTCTCACGAGCATGAGCGCGGGGTTTTTTCTTGAGCGTCGCATCCGCAACGGGTTGCGATGAGCCCGGGTGTCGCTAACCGCGGCGCAATTCTTCTGCCACCGCCTTGACCACCTCGCCCCACGCGCCGGGTTGCGGTTGGCGCAGCAGCGTTGCACCCGGATACCACGGACTGCGCGTCTCGCCGACGAACCAGCGCCAATCCGCGGCAAACGGCAGCATCAGCCACAGCGGTTTTTTCAGCGCGCCGGCGAGGTGAGCAATCGACGTATCGATCGACACGACCGCGTCGAGCCGTTCGATGATCGCCGCCGTATCCGCAAAATCGCCGATCCGTTTGTCCAGGCGATGAATCGACGCCGCGCGCGGATGCGTGTCGAGCGCCGCGCGTTCTTCGGCGCTCAGGCCAGGTTGCAGCACGATCCAGTCGATCCCTTCGAGCGCGAACAGCGGCGCGAGCGCGGCGAGCGGCATCGAACGGGTTTCGTTCTGCTGGATGCGTCCTGACCACGCAATGCCGATCTTGCGCTTCGCGTGACCACCGAGCGAACCGCGCCATTTGCGGGCATAAGCCGGCGGTGCGCTGAGATAGGGCGTGCGGGCGGGAATCGTGTCGCAGGTTGTGCCGAGCGCGAGCGGCAGGCTCAGCAGGGGACAGTGCAGATCCGCCGCGGGACGCGGTGTGCCCTGGGCGATCAGCGTGACGCGCCAGGCTTGCGCGGCCGGTGCAAGCAGCGACAGCAGCTGGGGCTGTACTTCGAGTACAACGCGCGCAGCACGCTGCGCGGCCAGCGGCACGAAGCGGACGAATTGCAACGTATCGCCGAAACCCTGCTCGGCATGGACGAGGAGCGTGCGTTGTTCGATCGGCTCGCCGTGCCAGCGCGGCAAGGTCTGGATGACCGGCTGCGCGGTGGTTTGCAGCCGCCATTCGTATTCCGGCAGCCCGCGCGCGAAGTCGCGCAACGCGAGCCAGGCAAGCGCGCGGTTCATATGCGCGGACGCGAGATCGGGGCGCAAGCGCAGCGTCTGATCGAAGGCGCGCACTGCTGCGGCGTGCGCGCCGAGCGCTTGATGCGCGGTGCCAAGACTCAGCCATGCGAGCGCGAATTGCGGATCGAGACCGACTGCGCGCTCGAGATACGGCAGCGCCTGCGCAGGGCGTCCCAGCGCCGCGAGCGCGTTGCCGAGCCCGAAGATGGTGGGCGGCAGGTTCGGCTGCAAGGCGAGCGCCGCCTGGAAAGAGGCGACCGCTTCTTCGTGGCGGCCGGTGGCGTCGAGCGTATTGGCGAGATTGAAGTGCGCCGCGACGAAACGCGGTTCGGCTGCCAGCGCCGCCTGAAAGCACGGGATCGCTTCGTCAGCGCGGTCGAGCGCGTTCAGCGACATGCCCTTATTGTTGAGCGCGCCGGCATGCCCCGGGCGCAGTTCGAGCGCGCGCTGGAACGATGCGATTGCTTCCGTATGCCGGCCGAGCGCATGCAATGCGTTGCCGAGATTGTTATGCGACGAGGCGTCGTTCGGTTGCAGGCGCAGCGACTTCTCGAAGGCGTCGGCGGCGTCTTCGTGGCGGCCCACCGACGCGTACGCATTGCCCAGGTTGTAGTGCGCCATCGGGAAAGACGGCGCCAGCGTGAGCGCATTGCGGAACTGTTCGATGGCGTCCTCGATCTGGCCCAGTGCCTTCAGCGCGTTGCCGAGATTTAGTTGCAGCGCGGCGTCTTCCGGACGCAGGTTCACCGCGCGCCGCACGAGCTCGGCGGCTTCGGCGTGCTGGCCCTGCTGATGGCGCAGGACGCCCAGCAGGTGCAACGCATCGACGTGCACCGGGTTGCTGTCGAGCGTCGCGCGGTAGCCGCGTTCGGCGTCGTCGAGACGGCCGTCACGATGCGCCGCGAAAGCGCGGTCAAATACTTGTTGCATGACGGAGGGATGACACTCGGGTGAGGCAGAGGCCGCATTTTCCCACACTCGCCGGACCGCCCTCCAATTTGACCTGTTGTCTTGATATCTATAACATATGAATACATGTTCATATGTGTGTCGATGATGACGCTTGCCATGGCTTCCGCTATATCGCCTGTCAGTGTTGAAGACCGCCCGGTGGAGACGATCGTGCCGCTGGCCGACCTGTTTCGCCTGCTCGGCGACCCGACGCGCTTGCGCATCGTGCTCGCGTGCGTCGACGAGCGGCGCGCGGTCGGCGCGATTGCAGAGGGGTTGGGCTTGTCGCCGTCGCTGGTGAGCCACCATCTGCGGCTGTTGCGCGCGGCGCGGATCGTACGCGCTGAACGGCAGGGCAAGCAGGTGTTCTATCTTGCCGCCGACCGTCATATCAGCACGATGCTGGCCGGCATGCTCGAGCATGTGGCCGAGCCGGCCGGCGAATTTCCTCTGGACCCGTCATGAAGAAAACCACCACCCCGAAGCGGGCCGCCGAAGAACGCGAGGACGACCACGCGCCGGTGTGGTTCGATGGAGAATTCGACGGGGTCGACGGCGACGATGCGCAGGCCGAGGGAAAAGAGCACGGTGCTTACGATCACGCCGGCCACGCCCACAGCCACGCCGGCCATCACCACGTCCACGCACCTGTCGCCGGCCACGGCCGCGCCTTCGCACTGGCCGTCGCACTGAACGTAGCGATCGTGGTGATTCAAGCCGTCTACGGCGTGATCGCGCATTCCACCGCGCTGCTCGCCGATGCCGGCCACAATCTCTCCGACGTGCTCGGCCTGTTGCTCGCCTGGGGCGCAGCCTGGCTCGCCACGCGCCGTCCGTCGGCACGCTATACATTCGGCTACGGCAGTTCGTCGATCCTGGCGTCGCTTGCCAACGCGGGACTCTTGCTGTTCGCGTGCGGCGTGATCGTCGCCGAGGCGATCGGGCGCCTGATGAACCCCGCCCCGGTCGCAGGGCGGGTGGTCTTCGTCGTCGCGACGGTCGGCGTGATCGTGAACGGCTTCTCGGCGTGGCTCTTCATGCGCGGCCAGAAAAAAGACCTGAACATTCGCGGCGCTTTCCTGCATATGGCCGCGGATGCCGGCATCTCCGCCGCGGTCGCGATCAGCGGCCTTGTGATTCTCTATACCCGCTGGACGTGGCTCGACCCGGTGATGAGCCTGCTCGTGGTCGCGGTGGTGGTGGTTGGCACGTGGGGTCTGCTGCGCGATTCGGTGCGCATGGCGCTCGACGCCGTGCCCCCTGGCGTCGACCTGCAGCCGATCCGCGACTATCTCGCCGAGCAGCCTGGTGTCACCGACGTGCACGACCTGCACGTATGGGCGTTGTCGACCACCGGCAATGCGCTCAGCGCACATCTGGTGATGCCGGCAGGCCATCCCGGCGACGAGTCGCTCGACGGCATCGTCATCACACTGCGCGAACGTTTTTCGATGCAGCACGCCACGCTGCAAGTCGACCTCGGCACCACCGAACATCAATGCGCGATGGATCATCCCCGCGATTGATGCAGCGCACCGTTGAGCGGATTATCGGCGGCGTACACTAGAACGTCCTGTTGTCTCCGGAGTTCCGCATGGACGCTGCCGCACACGATGCGTCGCCGGTGTTGATCGTCGGGGCGGGTCCGACCGGGCTCGCCGCGGCGATGAGTCTGGCGCGTGCCCACATCCCCGTGCGTCTGGTCGACAAGGCGCTGCAACCGAACCCGTACTCGCGGGCCATCGGCATTCAGGCGCGCACACTCGAACTGTTTGAACAGCACCGGCTGATCGAGCCGTTTCTCGAACTCGGCCACCGTGCGCGGATCGCCAATCTTTTTTCCAATGGCATGCGTCTCGCGCGCCTCGATTTCGATCCGCTGCACACCCGCTATCCGTATCTGCTGTTTCTCGGCCAATCCGTGACCGAACGTTTGCTGACAGAGCATCTTGCGACGCTCGGCGTGACGGTCGAGCGCGGCGTCGAGCTGACGATGTTCTCGCAGGGTTCCGCCAGCATTCAGGCGACGCTGCGTCGCGCGGACGGTCATACGGAGACGATGCACCCGTCGTACATCATCGCCGCTGACGGTGCGCACAGCATGATCCGTCACCGGCTCGGGTTGAGCTTCGAGGGTAATACCTTCGAGCAGACGTTCCTGCTTGCCGATGTGCATGCCGAAACCGATTGGCCCGAGGACGAATTCCATATCTTTGCTTCAGGCGAGGGTCTCGTCGCGCTGTTTCCGATGGGCCATGGCCGCCATCGTCTGATTGCGGATCATCCGGTCGCACCGGCCACGGTCCCGGCGTCGGCGACGCCCGCTGTGCTCGGCGAGCCGCCGCTCAACCAGGTTTTGCCGCCGTCGCTGGCCGAATGCAAGGCGCTGATTGCCCGGCGCGTGCGGGAACGCGTCGACGTGTCGGAGCTGGCATGGTCGTCGCATTTTCATCTGAACAGCAGGATGGTGGAGAGGCTGCGCGTCGGGCGCATTTTCCTCGCGGGGGATGCGGCTCACGTACACAGCCCGGCCGGCGCGCAAGGGATGAACACGGGTATTCAGGAAGCGTTCAATCTCGGCTGGAAGCTCGCGCGCGTTTTGAAAGGCGCGGCGTCCGACCGCCTGCTCGATACGTACCACCGCGAACGGCATCCGATCGAGCGCGACGTGCTGCGGCAAACCGGTTTCATCACGCATATGGCCGAGGCCGATCACGGACCGCTCAAACTGCTGCGCGAACGCGTGATGCCGGTGCTGGCCGCGCTCGGTCCGCTGCGCGATGCGGCGCGGATGACCATCAGCGAGTTGTCGATCCAGTATCGGCGCAGTCCGCTGACGCTCGAGCGCGTGCTCGACGGCGGTCCGCGTGCCGGCGAGCGTGCGCCGGATGCGCTGGTGCATGTGGTGGATGGGCCGCTTGGCCGCGCGCCGGGTGTCGGTTGCATTTTCGATCTGCACGATCCGGCGTTCTTCTCGTTGTTCCTGCTGGTCCCGCCGTTGCCCGTCGACGGCACGCCGCTCGATCCCGCGGCGAAGCACGCGCCAACGCCGGATGCGGAACTCGAACGGCTGGCTGCCGAAATCGAAAAATTATTGCCGGGCGCAGTACGCATCTGGCGCGTGACCGATACGAGCGGCGAGGGCGCCCCGGCGCTCTCCGAATCGTATGGACGCACGCGGCCGTCGTTCTATCTGGTGCGGCCGGACGGCTACATCAGCGCGCGCGGGCGCACGGGCTCCGATCTGCACGGCTTGCTGCGGCACTGTGAAGCGTGGTTCGCAGTGGGTGGGGTGATACCGGAGCAGGCGGCGTCAGCCCGTCGCGATGCTTGACGAGCGCTTCCCTGACGATGCCCGACATCTCGATGCCGCTCGGATCCGGCTCATCGAGCGCCGCCAGCAAAGCGCGCCGCATGCGCGGCTCCCAGAAGCGGCGGATGTGATCGGCGATGCCGGCGAGCGCTTCTTCGCGATCCGGCATCGAATCGAAAAAATCGCCGATCCGGTTCGCCATGTCGGTCAGATTATGATTGTCCATGGCTTGCCTCACTTACCCGACGTTGCGTTGGCCAGCTCGCGCTGCTTCAGCAGATCGAGCTGCTCTGTGTTGAAGCGCGAATAGTCCTGCTGCCATTGCGACGGCTGTTCGACCGGCATTACCTGCACCGCGGTCACCTTGTACTCGGGACAGTTGGTGGCCCAGTCCGAGCTATCGGTGGTGATCACGTTCGCGCCCGATTCGGGGAAATGGAACGTCGTGTAGACGACGCCCGGCTGCATCCGCTCGGTCACTTTCGCGCGCAACACGGTTTGACCCGCGCGCGATTCGATACCAACCCAATCGTCGGTCTTGATGCCGCGTTCTTCCGCATCGTGCGGATGCAACTCCAGCCGGTCTTCATCATGCCAGCGCGAATTCTCTGTGCGGCGCGTTTGCGCGCCGACGTTGTACTGCGACAGGATGCGGCCGGTAGTGAGCAGCAGCGGGAACTTGCGCGTGACCTTTTCCGGCGTTGCGATGAACTTCGTAATCACGAACTTGCCTTTGCCGCGCACGAAGGTGTCGATGTGCATGGTCGGCGTACCGTCGGGCGCGTTCTCGTTGCATGGCCACTGGATACTGCCGAGCTCGTCGAGTTTCCTGTACGACACGCCGTGGAAAGTCGGCGTGAGACGCGCGATCTCGTCCATGATCTGAGACGGGTGCAAGTAGTCCATTTCATATCCGAGCGCGCGAGAGAGCATCACCGTGACTTCCCAGTCGGCGTAACCCGGCACTGGCGGCATCACCTTGCGTACGCGCGAGATGCGGCGCTCCGCGTTGGTGAAGGTGCCGTCCTTTTCGAGGAACGACGAACCGGGCAGCAGCACGTGTGCGTACTTCGCGGTCTCATTGAGAAAAATGTCCTGCACGACGATGCATTCCATCGACGACAGTGCCGCCGACACGTGATGCGTGTTCGGATCGGACTGCACGATATCTTCGCCCTGGCAATACAGCCCCTTGAAGGTGCCATGCACGGCGGCGTCGAACATGTTCGGAATGCGCAGGCCCGGTTCCGGCTGCAGCGTGACGTTCCATGCTTCTTCGAACAGCGCGCGCGTGATCGAATCGCCGATATGACGATAGCCCGGCAGCTCGTGCGGGAACGAACCCATGTCGCACGAACCCTGCACGTTGTTCTGACCGCGCAACGGGTTCACGCCGACCCCTTCGCGGCCGATGTTGCCGGTCGCCATCGCCAGATTCGCGATGCCCATCACCATTGTCGAGCCTTGCGCGTGTTCGGTGACGCCGAGGCCGTAATAGATCGCGGCGTTGCCGCCGGTGGCATAAATACGGGCGGCTTCGCGGATGGATGCGGCGGGCACGCCGGTGAGTTCCTCGGTCGCTTCGGGCGCGTTCTCGGGCAGGGCGACGAACGCACGCCATTGCTCGAACGCGCGCGTTTCGCAGCGCTCGGCGATGAACGCTTCGTTCAGCAGCCCTTCGGTCACGATCACATGCGCGAGGGCATTGACCACCGCGACGTTGGTGCCCGGACGCAATTGCAAATGATGCAACGCCTTCACGTGCGGCGTATCGACGATATCGATGCGGCGCGGATCGACGACGATCAGCTTCGCGCCCTCGCGGATGCGGCGCTTCATCCGCGAGCCGAACACCGGGTGGCCGTCGGTCGGATTCGCGCCGATCACCATGATGACGTCGGCCTTGTCGACCGAGGCGAACGTCTGCGTGCCGGCGGATTCGCCGAGCGTGGCCTTCAGGCCGTAGCCGGTCGGCGAGTGGCACACGCGCGCGCAGGTGTCGACGTTATTGTTGCCGAACGCGGCGCGTACGAGCTTCTGCACCAGATACGTTTCTTCGTTCGTGCAACGCGACGACGTAATGCCGCCGATCGAATCGCGGCCGTGCTTCTCCTGAATACGGCGGAATTCCGACGCCGCGTAACCGAGCGCTTCTTCCCAGCTGACTTCGCGCCACGGATCGGTGATCTTCGCGCGGATCATCGGCTTGGTGATGCGGTCCTTGTGCGTCGCATAGCCCCATGCGAAGCGGCCCTTTACGCACGCGTGGCCTTCGTTGGCGTGGCCGTTCTTGTGCGGCACCATCCGCACGACCTCGTTGCCCTTCATCTCGGCCTTGAACGAGCAGCCCACGCCGCAGTACGCGCATGTGGTGACGACCGAATGCCCGGCCTGGCCGAGCATGATGACGGTCTTTTCCTGCAAGGTCGCGGTCGGGCACGCGGCGACGCACGCGCCGCACGACACGCATTCCGATTCCATGAACGGCTGGTCTTCACTCGCCGCCACGCGCGATTCGAAACCGCGTCCGGCGATGGTCAGCGCAAACGTGCCTTGCGTTTCTTCGCACGCGCGCACGCAGCGATTGCAGACGATGCACTTCGACGGGTCATACGTGAAGTACGGATTCGATTCGTCTTTCTTATCCTTCAGGTGGTTTGCACCGTCGAATCCGTAGCGCACTTCGCGCAAGCCGGTGACGCCTGCCATGTCCTGCAATTCGCAGTCGCCGTTGGCGGGGCAGGTCAGGCAGTCGAGCGGGTGATCGGAAATGTACAGCTCCATCACGTTACGGCGCAGCGACTGCAGACGATCGGTTTGCGTGCGGACCTTCATGCCGGCTTCGACGGGCGTCGTGCAGGAAGCGGGATAGCCGCGCTTGCCTTCGATCTCGACCAGACACAAACGGCATGAGCCGAACGGTTCGAGCGAATCGGTCGCGCAGAGCTTCGGCACATTGACGCCGGCTTCGACGGCGGCGCGCATCACTGACGTGCCGGCCGGAACCGTCACCGCCTGGCCGTCGATTTCCAGCGTGACGTCGACGTCGGCATGGCGTAGCGGCGTGCCGTAGTCGGTGTCGTCAAAGGGTGAGCGCGTGGCGCGTTGTTGCGCTTGCGATTTGCACGCGCAGCTACCGGAGCCGCAGCCGCCCCCCAATCCCCCAAGGGGACTTCCTTCAGGGCGGGGGACTTCCCGCGGGGCGCCGGCAGGGGAGTTGAGCACGTCGGACATGTGAGGCTCCTGAATCAGGCCGCAGCCGCTTTGGGCGCGTGGTCGTGCACGTTGTCGAGACCGAAGTCTTCGGGGAAATGGTCGAGCGCGGACAACACCGGGAACGGTGTCATGCCGCCCATCGCGCAGAGCGAACCGGACACCATCGTGTCGCACAGATCGCGCAACAACTGCACTTGCCGCGTGGACGTATCGCCGTTGCGGATCCGTCCGATCACTTCGACGCCGCGCGTCGAGCCGATCCGGCACGGCGTGCATTTGCCGCACGATTCGAGCGCGCAGAAGTGCATCGCGTACTGCGCGAGTTCGGCGAGATTCGACGTGTCGTCGTGTACGACGATGCCGCCGTGGCCGACGACCGCGCCGACTGCCGCGTACGTTTCGTAGTCGATGGGGAAGTCCCACTGGCTTTCCGGCAGATACGTGCCGAGCGGGCCGCCGACCTGCACTGCGCGCGCCGGGCGCCCGCTTGCGGTGCCGCCGCCGTAGTCGTACAGCAGTTCACGCAGCGTGATGCCGAACGCCAGCTCGACCAAACCGCCTTGCTTCACATTGCCGGCAAGCTGGAACGGCAGCGTGCCGCGCGAGCGGCCCATGCCGAAGTCTTTATAGAACGCGGCACCGCGCGCGAAGATGATCGGCACCGTCGCGAGCGTGATGACGTTGTTGATCACGGTCGGCTGGCCGTAAAGGCCGACGAGCGCCGGCACGGGCGGCTTCGCGCGCACGATGCCGCGTTTGCCTTCGAGCGATTCGAGCAGCGCGGTTTCCTCGCCGCAGACATAAGCGCCCGCGCCTTTCGCCACGAAAAGTTCGAAGCGATGCGCCGCCGAGCCGAGCACGCTGTCGCCGAGCCAGCCGGCGGCGCGCGCTTTGGCGAGCGCGGTTTCGAGCATCGCGATCGAGTGCGGATATTCGCTGCGCACGTAGATATAGCCGACCGTCGCGCCCGTCACGACGCCCGCGATGATCATCCCTTCGATCAGCATGTACGGGTCGCTCTCCATCACGAGGCGATCGGAGAAGGTGCCGGAGTCGCCTTCGTCCGCATTGCAGACGATGTATTTCTGCGCCGCTTTGGCGCCGCGCACCGTGCGCCATTTGATGCCGGCGGGGAAGGCTGCGCCGCCGCGGCCGCGCAGGCCGGATTCGATCAGCGCTTCACAGGCGGCGTCGCCGTCGGTTTTCAGGGCTTGCTTGAGACCCTCGAGGCCGCCGTGGGCAACGTAATCGTCGACGGAAAGCGGATCGGTAAGGCCGATCCGTGCAAAGGTCAGGCGCTGCTGCTTCTTCAGATACGGTATGTCATCGACCACACCGACACGGCGGGCGTGCTCGCCGCCTTCGATAAAGCCGGCGTCGAATAGCGCTGGAACGTCGCTCTCTTCGACGTTCGCATAGCCGACGCGGCCTTCAGCGGTCGCAACTTCTACGAGCGGTTCGAGCCACAGCAA
This sequence comes from Paraburkholderia sp. GAS348, assembly GCF_050434205.1. Lineage (NCBI taxonomy): Bacteria > Pseudomonadati > Pseudomonadota > Betaproteobacteria > Burkholderiales > Burkholderiaceae > Paraburkholderia > Paraburkholderia sp. GAS348. Next base: position 310,304 of record NZ_JBNPVT010000004.1, on the reverse strand, counting down.
ACCGCGCGAACCGTTGCGAACCAGTTCGATTTCAACGCCGCGGCGTGCGGCTTCGGATTCGATCGCTTGCGCGAGAGCATCGGCGCCGAGCGCGAGCGCCGACGAATCGCAGGGAACGTAAATGCGCGTCATGCCGTTACCCCCACACATTTGTTGGCGGCGGCGAAGAGCGCATCGAACTTTTGCGGCGTGACTTTCGCGTGCAGCGTGCCGTTGAGCATTAGCGCCGGTGACAGCGCGCATTGGCCGAGGCAGTAGACCGATTCCAGTTCGACCGCCGCACCATGCCGATGCTCCGCATCAAAACGGCAGCCGGTGTGCGCCTCGATATGCTGCGCGAGCGCCTCGGTGCCCATGCTGCGGCACGCTTCGGCGCGGCACAGTTGCACCGTGACGGGCGCCGCGGGCTGCGTGCGGAAGTGGTGGTAGTAGGTGATGACACCGTGGACTTCCGCACGCGACAGGTTCATGGCGCGCGCGAGCGGCGCAACCGTGTCGGGCGGCACGTAGCCGAGTTCGTCCTGAATCGCGTGCAGTACCGCTAGCAGCGACATGCCCGGCTGCGCGTGACGCTGCACGAGATGCTCCGGCGCGATGGCGATGGAATCGTCCAAGTGGGGGCTCCTCCAAAGTCATATATGCATTTGTCATTCATAATGCGTGCACCTATGCTTCGTATATTCGATATGGGATAGCGGAACAATAGGCGGCTGATACGCGTCGTGCAATAGGAAATAGTCGAGCATATATGATCAGGATCGAGTGCCAGGCGCAACTGGTTGTGAAGGGCCCGGATGGACGCGAGGCAAGCCTGTCGGATGTGGTGCCGCTGCTCGCGCTGGTGGACGAATCCGGCAGCATCGCGCAGGCAGCGACGCTTAAGGGTTTGTCCTACCGTCACGCGTGGGGGGTGTTGCGCAGCATTGAGGAGCGCTTGGGTGGTCCGCTGATCGCGAAGGAGCGTGGGCGCGGATCAGTGCTGTCCGAGCTCGGGCAGGCCGTGTTGCGCGCGCAGCGTCTATGCGGCGAGCGGCTCGATGGCAACATGCAGGCACTCGCGAGCGAAGTCGCCAGCGATCTGAACCGCTGGCTCGCGCCAGCCGCCGACGATGTGCGGATCTACGCGTCGCACGGTTATGCCGTCGCGGCGCTGGTGACAGCGCTGGTCGCGAATGATGTGCCGGTCGATATCAAATACCGCGACAGCGCGGACTCGGTTAGCGCGCTCGCCCGTGGCGAATGTGATCTGGCTGGGTTTCACTTGCCGCTAGGCGAATTTCGCGCGGCATGTGCCGATACCTATCGACGCTGGCTCGATCCGCAGCGTCACGTGCTCGTGCATCTGACCAGGCGCAAGCAGGGCCTCTTTCTCGGCAAGGGCAATCCAAAGGGAATCGGCGGCCTGAGCGACCTCGCGCGCGACGACATTCGCTTCGTCAATCGTCAGCCCGGTTCCGGCACACGCATGCTGCTCGACCTCGCGCTACGAAAAGTCGGGGTCGATCCGGACCGGGTCAACGGTTACGCGTCGGCAGAACTCTCGCATTCGGCGATTGCGGCATTCGTGGCAAGCGGCATGGCGGATGTGGGTTTTGGCGTCGAGCCGGCGGCGCATCACTTCGGGCTCGATTTCATTCCGATCGTCGACGAAGACTATTACTTCGCCTGCGATCGCGCCCGGCTGGAGCGCACGCCGCTTGCAACGGTGATCGGCTTGCTGCGCGGCGCCGCGTTTCGGCATAGCGTCGAACAGCTCGAAGGTTACGATCCGCACGACTGCGGCAACCTGCTCGATCTCGATGTTGGGCTTGGCCCAGCTGTGCTGTAAGCGACTGTAAACAAAATGGTGCTGGCGCCGCTGCGCGGGGCGTTTGTTTGGGATAATCTCTAACCTTCCGCTTACGCCTTAACCGCGCGCTATGCCGCGCTGAATCGATATGAAAGCTCTTCTTCACGCATGTGCTGCAGCAGCGACGGCCGGAGTGCTCCTCGCCTCCGTTTCGGTTGCCTTCGCACAGAATTCGCCGGGTGTGCCGGGCGGTATCCTGCAAGATCAGTTCCGTCTTGCCGAACATCCGCAGATGCCGTTTGCGGCGTCGGCGCCCTCGGACAAATACCAGTCCGGTAAAAAGTCAGCCATGCGCAAACGCGGCGACAACGGCGATCCGAACGGGTGTAATTTGCAGTGTCCTAAAGACGAATAAGCGAGCAAGTCAGCGCTTTCGAGTTCTGCTTTTGTGTTTCATCGAGACGCCGGCATGCTGCCGGCGTTGTCGTTTAAGGCGTTTTATCAAGGCTCGCGGCTCTGGTCCGTCGTTCAGCGACTATCGGCTATCGGCTATGGCTTCGCTGTGTGCCACATGTCCTTAAAACCGTCCCCCTTCATTTCTCCCGCCTGCTTGTCTGCCGCGTAGCGGTACAGGGGATGGCCTTTGTATGCCCATTGCTGCTTGCCGTCCGCGGAAGGGATCAGCGTCCAGTCGCCTGACGGCTTGTCCGACGGGCTCGCCATGGCCGCGGGCCAGTTGCTCGTGCAGCCGCCGGTGCAGGCGCTCACGCCGGGTGTGGTGTCTTTGTCGAAGGTATAGAGCGTCATGCCGTCCGCGGTGACGAAGCGGCCGTCGACGATCTTCGGGGCTTCGGCAAGCGCGGTCTGTTGCAGTGCGAGGAGAGTCAGCGTGGAGAGGCAGAAGAGAGTCTTGCGCATGGTGTCGGCTCCTGATTTTAATGTTGGTCTTGCGCGGAACGCGGCGTGCGGGCGCGCGTGGCGAATAAACGATTGAACGGATTCGCTTATTCCCTTGGCTTTGCGCGGCTTCGTGACGCAGAGCCTGGTAATCGCATGGCTGTTGTGCAATAACAACAAAATATTTTTTAAAATCGGATTTAGAGGCACTTAAATCATAAGCCCCTGATATCACCCTGAGGTTGATACCCTCCGAGGTGATCGGTGGCGATCATAGATCGGAAAGAGTCGGCGGCGGTGATAGTGGCGCCCGCAACATTGATCTGGCTGGATGAGACACCGAAATGCGCCGGCAAGGAACAGATGGACTTCTACCTTCGGCACGCCTTAAAGGCCCAAAGTCAGTGCGTCTCGACCATACGCGCCATTGGTGAATTGAAGAACCCGCGCCAGGTGGCCTTCGTAAAACAAACCGATGTCGCGAACGGTTGGAGTTTGGAACGACGGCAAAAGCAGGCAGAGGCAGTCCGGCGCTGGAAGCCGTGGGGGGAGCGGTCCACCGGACCGACAACACGTACTAGTCGGCGAGGAGATGGGCGAGGCAGATGATATAGATCTCGACGACCGCTGGAGACCGGAAGTCCAGGCGCAGGCCGTCGAAGAACATGCCTGCTACGGCTTTCGTGTCAAACGTTGTTTCCGAGAACTGTTCCGCATGTGTTGCCAGATCTTGCGCCCGGCGACACAGCGCCATGCGCTTTAGCGAATTGACCTCGCCATCGTTGAATCGCAGCCAGATCTGTGCACATTCGACCAAATCCTCGACCTTGAGCCATTCACCAGTCCCATGACGTGCGGTCAATTGAGACACAACGAGATAGGTCAGCATCTCTGCCGGTGCTAGTAGGCTGAAGTCAATTGGCTGAGTCATCTGACGGAGTTCTATCGTCGTGTGCACAGGGCATTGTGTTGCCCGGTATAGCACGTCGAGAAAGGCGGCCACCCTGGTCGCAAAGGCGGCACGTAACGCATTACCACCAACACCTGACTTAAGAGCGTGAACTCTCAGGATAAGAGGGTTCCACGTCTGGCGTGATTGAACCCGCCAAAACATTGACGAATTCCGTCGAGCCGAGGTGGTGACGCGCGACACCCAATTGGGCAATCTCAATCATGAAGGGTCATCGGGTCGCATCGAGAATCCCCATCGTGGCGCTTGAATCGCAAGTGCTCGACGTCTTCCCCGTTACAGACGGGACTTCCTTCGTTCCGAACGTTTGATCCTCCCCGTCGCCTCAGGGTTAGAGATCTGCGCTCGCAGACCTCTGTGTCACACGCGTAGTCGTAAAAGGCCGCCGACGACCCGCCGACGATCGGTCGGCATCTCTCACGAAGGCCTGTCTGGTCGCTGCAAGAATCCCCACTGCAGTTGCTCGCCGAGCATCGATGTAAGCAGCCAGATCGGCAACGTGCACGCCCTTGGCGCCCTTCTGCGACGTCTCCATGCGAACGAGCGGAAGCGCAATCTCACCAGCGGATATCTTTCTAACCAGCGTCGGCACCGTGAGTGGTGCGAAATAGTCCCGGCACACGACGTCGATGGGAACGATCGCCTTGGCGCCGTATTGGGCCAACAGGATGAATGCGGTGTTCATACCGCGGCCTCGCCCGAACTGCCCGTGGTTACTTTAATCAGTTGCACACTTCTTACCGCGGCTAGGGTTGGGCGGCGGGAGTAGATCGGAGACTGGACTGCGAATCTGATTCGCAACCTTTAGGGGCGATCAACACGGCCCTTGTGCGCGGCGAACAGCACATCGCCGCTCCTACCGTTTAGTCAAAGTGTTGGCGTGTTCGGCCATATTCACGAGCAATGCTTCCCTTAGGCCTACTATTTTTGCTGGCCCTTCGAGGGGGGGTGAATCGGCTTCTAGGGGGGCGATTCGGTCCTTGTACCCCTCGGAGTTTTAGCCTGCCGCACACCCGCTGGCAGGCTATTTTTTTGGGTGCGCCTTCGGTGGACGTAACGACTAGCATCTCAGGCCGGTTCTATCGTTGCTTAAGCTGGAGGTAATCCCGACGGCACCGGTGCGCAGCAAAGCCGCCGGCCTGCCGGGCAACTGACGGTCGGATAGGAGCACTGCGGGCAGCGCCGATTCGATGCAGGAAACCGGCAACCCTATCTTCTTCCCCGGATCGTTTCCGGGCAGCACGAATAGCGACTCCCGACACAAGTGAAACCTCGGGATAGATGCCGAGCGCCAGACTCTTTTCCTTGCTCTCGAATCGGTACTTGAGTGAGCACCCAGCGCTTGCCACCGGCCGGCGTGATGAGTACGAACAGGCCGCCGCCATCGAATCGCTTCTGCTGCTTCTCAACTGGCTTGGCGTTGCGGATCGCACAATATCGGTCAGGGCCATGTGCGCTCTCGTGCTGGGGCTCCTGCCGTGGGGGTTCTTGGTTTTGGGGTTTGCAAAGAGCCCCCGGAAAAACCCCCGACGACATGTTGCTGTCACTAGGGGTTGTTTGCGGTGGTTTGCAACAAAATACCCCGCTGAGCGGGGTTTTGTTGTGAAACGTTGTGAACGTTTGGACAGTAATTGGTGGAGGCGGCGGGAATCGAACCCGCGTCCAGAAGCACTCTACGACTAGTTCTACATACTTAGTTCTGTCATTTGATTTAACCACCACGACGCGGACGAACACGCTGCGTGACGGCGATTCACTAGATTTTCGACCCGGGCGTCGTGACGCCGCCAAGGCTTAACTGACGTATATGACCTCTGTCGGTATTGCTACCGGTCTTGCGACTCTAGCCCGTCAGTGAACTAGGCAGAGGACGGCGGCCCTTAGGCTGCCAGTGCGAACGTTTCGTCGTTTGCAGTTACGTTTTTCCCATTGATTAACGAGGTGACGGGTCCTCGGTATGCCCTAGCCGCTTCGCAACCCCTGTCGAAACCAGGTCGCCCCCGCGGTTCGTTGCCCCAAACGTCTGGGCCAGCGTAGATTTTACAATAGTTTGACGGCCACGTCCTGGCTGATTGCCTCGTTGTCTTACCGGCGCAGCGCACTGCCGTACTGCCGTACTGCCGTACTGCCGCAGTGTCGTAGTGTCGTAGTGTCGCGGCGAAGCGGCAATGCAGTGGTGCAGCATTGTGTTGCGTGCGCCATGTCTGCCGTGTTCGCTTATGCGCTTAGCCGATGTCGCGAAGCAGCTTCTGCAATTCAGCAGGCGATTGCACGACATGTTGCGCGTGCCATTGCGTCGGCGGAATGTCGTTGCCGCAGTAGCCGTAGGCGGCCGCGATGGTTTTCATGCCGGCCGCGAAACCCGCCTGCACATCGCGCAGGTCGTCGCCGACGTAGACGATGTGCTCCGGCACCACATCCAGTTCGCGCGCGGCGTGCAACAGGGGCGCGGGGTGCGGCTTCGAATGCGGCGTCGTGTCGCCGCTCACCACGCAGCCCGCGCGCTCTTCGAGGCCGAGTAGCGCGATCAGCGGCTCGGTGAGCCGTGCCGCCTTGTTCGTCACGATACCCCAGCGCACGCCCCGTGCGTCGAGATCGTCGAGCAATTCGGGGATGCCGGGAAACAGCGTGGTCTCGATGCACAAGTCTGCTTCGTAGTTGGCGAGAAACTCCTCACGCATCGACGTGAACTCGCGATGCTCGGGGCCGATGCCGAAGGCCCCGCCAATCAGCCCGCGCGCGCCCGCCGACGCGAGCGGTCGCAGATCTTCGAGCGGCACCATCTCGAGCCTGCGATCATGGCGCATTTTGTTGACGGCGGCCGCGAGATCGGGCGCGGTGTCGGCCAGCGTGCCGTCGAGGTCGAACAGGACTGCATGGCAAAGACCGAGCGCGTCGTCGTTGTCTTCGCGTTGGGGCAGGGGCGTGGGATCGCTCATTGATTAGATTGAGTCCGGCAGGTCGGGGCGGATCAGACGTCGCGGCGGCAGGCGAGCATGTAGTTCACGCTCGAGTCGGCGGACAGCGTGAAATGCTTGCTGAGCGGGTTATAAACGATGCCTTTGATATCGACTGTGCGCAGGCTGGCGGCGCGCACAAAGCTCGCCAATTCCGACGGACGGATGAAGCGCGCATAGTCGTGCGTGCCCTTGGGCAGCATCCGCGCGATATATTCGGCGCCGATCACCGCGAACAGATACGACTTCACATTGCGGTTCAGCGTGGAGAAGAACACCCAGCCGCCCGGTTTTACCAGCGTCTTGCAGGCCTCGACAATGGCGGCTGGTTCGGGCACGTGCTCAAGCATTTCCATGCAGGTGACGGCGTCGTAAGTGCCCGGTTCACGGGCAGCCAGTGCCTCAGCGGCGATTTCTTCGTAACTAACGGTTACGCCGCTTTCAAGGCTGTGAAGATCCGCCACGCCGAGCGCCTGGCTCGACAGGTCGATTCCCTTCACGTGTGCCCCCAATCCCGCCATCGACTCCGACAGAATGCCTCCGCCGCAACCGATGTCCAACACGGTTTTACCGGCGAGATGCGCGTGCGCGTCGATCCAGCTTAGGCGAATCGGATTGAGTTCATGCAGCGGTTTGAATTCGGCATTCGGGTCCCACCAACGATGCGCGAGGTCGCTAAATTTCTGCAGTTCGTGGGGATCGGCGTTGGTCATAGCGGAAGCTGCCTCGATGAGAGCGTTGAGCGGGCGCTCGAGGATAAACCCTGAGTATATAGGCCGAGCGACAGGGCGGCAAAATGCCGCGCGGTGGCTGGCGCGTCCTGTTCCGGCAGTTCGGGCGCGGACTCGGAGGAGAAAGCGAGTGGCGCCCGCAGCCGTGGCATAAAAAAAGCCCCGCCGAAGCGGGGCTTTGATACTGCGGTAATTTGGAGCTTACTGCTTCGAAGTGCCGACAACTTCGACTTCCACGCGACGATCCGGTGCGAGGCAAGCGACGAGTTGCTTGTGGTTCTTCTGGTTGCAGCCGGTCGTGACCGGGTTGCGCTTGCCCTTGCCTTCCGTATAGATACGGTTGGATTCGATGCCCTTGCTGACGAGGTACGACTTCACAGCTTGAGCGCGGCGCAGCGACAGACGGTCGTTGTACTTGTCCGAACCGATACGGTCCGTGTAACCCGTTGCGACGATGACTTCCAGGTTCAGCGCGCCGACCTTCGATGCCAGGTCGTCCAGCTTTTCCTTGCCAGCCGGCTTCAGGATAGCCTTGTCGAAGTCAAACAGAGCGTCAGCTTGATACGTAATCTTTTGGCTCGTAATAGCCGGTGCAGGTGCGACCGGAGCCGGCGGGGTCGGAGCCTGGGCAACCAGGGCGCCATCGCACTTTGCGTTGGCCGTTGCCGGCGTCCAGAATGCATCGCGCCAGCAAAGCTCGTTCGTGCCGTTCATCCACACGTATTCGCCGGTACCATTCACCCAGTTGTCGTTCGTGGCTTGTCGCGACGCCGGCACCGATTGTGCCATGGCGGATGCAGCCATAACTGCGGTAGCTGCAATGAACGCGAGCTTTGAAAGTTTATTCATATTTCTCCTCTCGAAATTGAGATTACCGCAGGTTTACTGCGAGCCTGTTGACGAAGACAAGTCATACATTGCTCGAAGTATAACATCGGTGTAGAACAAAAAACGCGCTGTGTAGACTTCGAGCAGTGTCTGACTCTTTGTGCGTTGGCATTTTGCCATATCGTTCCCTTCCAACGATAAAAAAATCTGCCCCCGATCAAATCGCCCTCCAAATGTGGTGCATGCGCAACAAAAGCAATCCGCTGCAGGCACCGCCAGTCATGGCTGAGCGGCGAATTGCCCCATGCACGAATCGAGCCTGCCCTGGGTCGATAGCGGGGGTCCAGGGCGCCGTTCCCGCTCGCCTGCTAATAGGTATACGTACCCCCGCCGGGGGGCGGATGCGCGACATGTTAGAATCGCGTGATGCGTTGCGCCTGCAATGCTTACGCAAAGGCGCGGTTAAATTAACGCCGTCGCCTTGGCACGTAAAAGATACGGATAATGGATCAATTCGCCAAAGAGACTCTGCCAATCTCCCTAGAGGAGGAAATGCGCCGTTCGTATCTCGATTACGCGATGAGCGTGATCGTGGGGCGTGCGCTTCCCGATGTTCGCGATGGCCTGAAGCCGGTGCACCGGCGTGTGCTGTACGCGATGCACGAACTGAACAACGACTGGAACCGGGCTTACAAGAAGTCGGCGCGTATTGTCGGCGACGTCATCGGTAAATATCACCCCCACGGCGACACGGCTGTCTACGACACGATTGTCCGCATGGCGCAGGATTTCTCGTTGCGCTACATGCTGGTGGACGGTCAGGGCAACTTCGGTTCGGTCGACGGCGACAACGCCGCGGCGATGCGGTACACCGAAATCCGCATGGCAAAGATCGGCCACGAACTGTTGGCCGACATCGACAAGGAAACGGTCGACTTCACGCCGAACTACGACGGCAGCGAAAACGAACCGGCCATCTTGCCGGCGCGTATTCCCAATCTGCTGATCAATGGCTCGTCCGGTATTGCGGTCGGCATGGCGACCAATATCCCGCCGCACAACCTCAACGAGGTTGTTGATGCATGTCAGCATCTGCTGAAAAATCCGGAAGCCACGATCGACGAACTGATCGAGATCATTCCGGCGCCGGACTTCCCGACCGCCGGCATCATCTACGGCGTGGCTGGCGTGCGCGATGGTTACCGCACCGGCCGCGGCCGGGTGGTGATGCGCGCGCTAACGCACTTCGAAGAAATCGACCGCGGTCAGCGCATGTCGATCATCGTCGACGAGTTGCCGTACCAGGTGAACAAGCGCTCACTTCTGGAGCGCATCGCCGAGCTGGTCAACGAGAAGAAGCTCGAAGGCATCTCGGACATCCGTGACGAATCCGACAAGAGCGGCATGCGCGTCGTGATCGAACTGAAGCGCGGCGAAGTGCCGGAAGTCGTTCTCAATAATCTATATAAGGCGACCCAGCTTCAGGACACCTTCGGCATGAACATGGTCGCGCTGGTCGACGGCCAGCCGAAGCTGCTGAACCTGAAGGAAATGCTGTCGTGCTTCCTGTCGCATCGCCGGGAAGTGCTGACGCGGCGCACTGTATACGAACTGCGCAAGGCGCGCGAACGCGGTCACGTGCTCGAAGGTCTGGCAGTCGCCCTCGCGAACATCGACGAGTTCATCGCGATCATCAAGGCCGCGCCTACGCCGCCGATCGCCAAGCAGGAATTGATGGCGCGTCCGTGGGATTCGTCGCTGGTGCGCGAAATGTTGGCGCGCGCCGAGACGGAAAACGCGTCGGCTGGCGGCCGTGAGGCCTATCGTCCGGAGGGGTTGAACCCGTCCTTCGGCATGCAGTCCGACGGCCTCTACCGCTTGTCCGACACCCAGGCTCAGGAAATCTTGCAGATGCGTCTGCAACGCCTGACGGGTCTGGAGCAGGACAAGATCATCGGCGAGTACCGCGAAGTGATGGCGCAAATCGCCGACCTGCTGGACATTCTGGCTCGCCCGGAACGCATTACGGCGATCATCGTCGACGAACTCACGTCGATCAAAGCCGAATTCGGCGACGCGCGCCGCTCGAAGATCGAGCTGAACGCAACCGAACTGAACACCGAAGACCTGATCACGCCGCAAGAGATGGTCGTGACCATGTCGCACGCCGGTTATGTGAAATCGCAGCCGTTGTCCGAATATCGCGCCCAGAAGCGCGGCGGTCGCGGCAAACAGGCGACTTCCATGAAGGAAGACGACTGGATCGACACGCTCTTCATCGCCAACACGCACGATCACATCCTGTGCTTCTCGAATCGCGGCCGCGTCTACTGGGTCAAGGTTTATGAAGTGCCGCAGGGGTCGCGGAACTCGCGCGGCCGTCCGATCGTCAATATGTTCCCGTTGCAGGACGGCGAAAAGATCACGGTCGTGCTGCCGGTCAAGGAATTCACGGCAGACAAATTCGTGTTCATGGCCACCGCGTTAGGAACGGTAAAGAAGACGCCGCTGGAAGCCTTCAGCCGGCCGTTGCGCAAGGGTATTATTGCGGTCGGTCTGGATGACGGGGACTACCTGATTGGCGCTGCCATTACGGACGGCCAGCATGACGTGATGCTGTTCTCGGATTCCGGCAAGGCAGTGCGTTTCGACGAGAACGACGTTCGTCCGATGGGCCGTGAGGCACGTGGTGTGCGCGGCATGCAACTCGAAGACGGCCAAAGCGTGATCGCGTTGCTGGTGGCCGGCGACGAGCAACAGTCGGTGCTCACCGCAACCGAAAACGGCTATGGCAAACGCACGCCGATCACCGAGTACACGCGGCACGGGCGCGGTACGAAGGGGATGATTGCGATCCAGACGTCGGAGCGTAACGGCAAGGTCGTCGCCGCCACGCTGGTGGATCAGGAAGCGCAGATCATGCTGATCACGGATACGGGCGTGCTGATTCGTACACGCGTATCGGAAATCCGCGAAATGGGGCGCGCAACCCAAGGTGTTACACTCATCAGCCTTGACGAAGGGACCAAGCTTTCAGGTCTGCAACAGGTTGCTGAGCCGGAAGCGGAAGCGGATGTGGATGTGGATGTGGAAGGCGACACCGAAGGTCCTGCCGAAGGCGACAACGGCGGTGAGGATGGTGGTGCGGCCTGATCCGCGTCGGCGGCTTTCAGTCCCAGCTATTGGTTGAAAGCTGCGCAGGGAACAATGGCGTGTCGGGCCGATACGCGTCCCGCGCAGCTTGCAGTTCAAGTTAATTTCTCTTAGGGAGTAATGATGCAAAAACGATTCAAACAACTGATGTTGCTGGCTGCTCTCGTGCCGACCTTCGCTATGGCTCAAGCTCTGCAGAGCTCGGCACCGGCGGCTCCGGCTGCTGCCGCGGCACCGGTTGATCCGGCCAAGCAGGCTGCAATCAAGGATCTGCTGGACGCAATCGACGCGCAAAAGCTCGTCGGCGCAATCGGCAACAGCGCCCAGATGCAAGCCAAGCAGCTGGTTCCGGCTATCCTGTCGGACGCCCTGAGCGAAAACAAGACGATGACGGACAAGCAGAAGCAGGCTTCCGTCCCGACGCTGCAAAAGAATGCAGTGCCGAAGCTGGTTGATGGCGCAGGCCAGGTGTTCGCAACTGACTCCTTCCGTCAAGACGCAATGCAAGCTCAGTACGACGCTTACGCGAAGTACTACAGCACGTCGGAAATTAAGGATCTGACCGCGTTCTACAAGAGCCCGACCGGCCGCAAGTTCATCCAGGTGCAAGACCAGGTTGGCCGCGACGTCGTGAATGGCTTGATGCAAAAGTACATGCCGCAATCGATCAAGGCAACGCGCGACCAGGCTGACAAGGAAGTCGCTTCGGTCAAGCCGGCTAAGTAAGCCAGCTAGTTAGCCAAAAGTCAAAAGGCTGCGCTGACATCGCGCTAGCCGCCGCTTGGCAAGCTATACGGCGTGCTGGGCGGCAGGCCGGGTTTGGCGGGTTGGCAGTGACAATGCGATAATGGCCGTTTGCGCACACGCGCAGACGGCCATTTTCTTTTTGGGCGTGAAAGTGTTGCTAAATACGTGCTGTCAAACGCGCGTCGTCAAACTCGCATTGCCGAGTTCGCGGCGCTAACTTTGCAGAGGCTGCCTTTGCAGCGGCTGCCTTTGCAGCGGCTGCCGTTGCAGCGGCAGCCTTTACGGCTGCCAACTTCGCCGATTTTTGCGCGATCTGTTCGTTTTTCGCGCCAGCTTCCAGGATCTCACGATGCGCGTTTTTAATTTCTCTGCTGGCCCGGCTGCCATGCCCGAAGAAGTGCTGCGTCAGGCAGCCGACGAGATGCTCAATTGGCAGGGCAGTGGCATGAGCGTGATGGAAATGAGCCATCGCGGCAAAGAATTCATGTCGATCCATGAGAAAGCACTCGTCGATCTGCGTGACTTGCTCGACGTGCCCGCTAGCCATCGCATCCTGTTTCTGCAGGGCGGTGGCTTGGGCGAAAACGCGATCGTGCCGATGAATCTGATGGGTGCCAAGGCGCGTGCGGATTTCGTCGTGACGGGTTCGTGGTCGCAGAAGTCGTTCAAGGAGGCGCAAAAGTACGGCACGGTGCATCTTGCGGCGAGCGGTCAGACGGCCGAAGGCTTCACGCGCGCGCCGGCACGCTCGGAATGGCAACTGTCGGACGATCCCGCGTACGTGCATCTGTGCACGAACGAGACTATTCACGGCGTCGAGACGTTCGAGATTCCGGACCTCGGCGATATTCCGCTGGTGGCGGACGCCTCGTCGCACATCCTGTCGCGTCCGATGGACATCGCCAAATACGGCGTGCTGTTCGGTGGCGCGCAGAAGAACATCGGCATGGCGGGTGTGACGGTCGTGATCGTGCGCGAAGACATGCTGGGCCGCGCGCAAGCGATCTGCCCGTCGGCGTTCGAATGGAAAACCGTCGCCGAGAACAATTCGATGTACAACACGCCGCCCACGTACGCGATTTACATCGCAGGGCTGGTGTTCAAGTGGTTGAAGAAGCAGGGTGGCCTTGCCATGATGGAAGCGCGTAATCTCGAAAAAGCGAAGCTGTTGTACGACGCGATCGATTCGAGCAGCTTCTATCTGAACAAGGTCGAGCGTGGCTCGCGCTCGCGGATGAACGTACCGTTTTTCCTCGCCGACGAGTCGCGCAACGAAGATTTCCTGGCCGGCGCGAAAGCGCGGGGAATGGTGCAGCTAAAGGGCCACAAGTCCGTCGGCGGCATGCGGGCGTCGATTTATAACGCCGTCCCGCTCGAAGGCGTCAAAGCGCTTGTCGAATACATGAAGGAATTCGAACAGCGCAGTGCCTGATCGTCTTCGATATTCAGGCACGCGCATCCTTTCCAGCACGCATTTGTGCAGCAGCTACCGGCAGGGCCGTTTTCACGCATGGACGACGAACTCAATACCCGACTCAAACCCCTTCGCGAACGCATCGACGCGCTCGACGCGCAGCTGATCGCGCTCCTCAATCAGCGCGCCGCAGTGGCGCTCGAAGTGGGCGAGGTGAAGAAGCATTTCAATGCGCCGGTGTTCCGCCCCGAGCGCGAGCAGCAGGTGATCGCGCGCTTGCAGGATATGAGCGACGGCCCGCTGGCCAGCGAGCATATCAGCGCGATCTGGCGCGAGATCATGGCCGCGAGCCGCGCGCTCGAAAAGACCATCAAGGCCGCGTATCTCGGCCCGGTCGGCACGTATAGCGAACAGGCGATGCACGAGTACTTCGGTCAGTCGATCGAGGGTCTGCCGTGCCCTTCGATCGACGAAGTATTTCGCTCGGTCGAAGCCGGCGCCGCCGAATTCGGCGTTGTGCCGGTCGAGAATTCGACTGAAGGCGCGGTGTCGCGCACGCTCGATCTGCTGCTGCAAACCCAGCTCACGATCGGCGGCGAACTGGCCTTGCCGATTCACCACAACCTCCTGACGCTGAATGGTGCCCTCGCCGGCGTGAAGCGAGTGTGTGCGCACGCGCAGGCGCTCGCGCAGTGCCAGCGCTGGCTCGCGACCAACGCGCCGCATCTCGAGCGCCAGGCGGTGTCGAGCAATGCCGAAGCCGCGCGCATGGCGGCGGAAGATCCGACCGTCGCCGCCATCGCCGGCGATCGCGCCGCGACGCATTACGGTCTGCAGGTCGCTTACGCCCTGATCCAGGACGATCCGCACAACCGCACGCGTTTCGTGATGATCGGCAAGGAACGCACCGGCGTCAGCGGACACGACCAGACCTCGTTGATCGTTTCGGTCGCGAACGAGCCGGGCGCGGTGTTCAAGTTGCTGGAGCCTTTGGCGCGTCATAGCGTATCCATGACCCGTTTCGAGTCGCGTCCGGCGCGCGTCGGCACGTGGGAGTATTACTTCTATATCGACGTCGAAGGCCATCGCGACGAGCCGGCGGTCGCTGCCGCGTTAGCCGAACTCGGCCAGAAGGCCGCGTTCCTGAAGATACTCGGCTCGTATCCGCGCGCCCGCTAATGGCTGTCGAGGCGCGCTCACGCCGCTCTGGCGCGCCTGCCGCATATTCATCTACTACTAATTAGTCGTTCGGAGATTTTCATGACAACGTCCTTCGGCCCTTCCTATGTGCGCGCGATTGCGCCTTACATCGCCGGTAAGCCGATTTCGGAAGTGGCCCGCGAGTTTGGCCTCGACGAAGCGACCATCGTGAAGCTCGCGTCGAACGAAAATCCGCTCGGCATGCCGGAATCGGCGCAACGCGCCATGGCGCAAGCGGCCAGCGAACTCGGCCGCTATCCGGACGCGAATGCATTCGAGCTGAAGGCGGCGCTGAGCGAGCGCTACGGCGTGCTGGCCGACTGGGTCACGCTCGGCAACGGCAGCAACGACATTCTCGAAATCGCCGCGCATGCGTTCGTCGAGAAGGGCCAATCGATCGTCTACGCCCAATACTCGTTCGCGGTCTACGCGCTCGCCACGCAAGGTGTGGGTGCGCGGGCGATCGTCGTGCCGGCCGTCAAGTACGGCCACGATCTTGACGCGATGCTCGCTGCGATCACGGACGACACCCGCCTGATCTTCGTTGCAAACCCGAACAACCCGACCGGCACGTTCATCGAAGGCGCGAAGCTCGAAGCGTTTCTCGACAAGGTGCCGCCTCACGTGGTCGTCGTGCTCGACGAGGCGTACACGGAATATCTGCCGGAAGAAAAGCGCTACGATTCGATCGCGTGGGTGCGCCGTTACCCGAATCTGCTGGTGTCGCGCACGTTCTCGAAGGCGTTCGGCCTCGCGGGCTTGCGTGTCGGCTTCGCCATCGCGCAGCCCGGGTTGACCGACCTGCTGAACCGTCTGCGTCAGCCGTTCAACGTGAACACGCTGGCGCAAGCTGCGGCGGTCGCGGCGCTGAGCGACAAGGCGTTTCTGGAAAAGAGCGCGGCCCTGAATGCGCAAGGCTATCGTCTTTTGACCGAAGCGTTCGACAAACTCGGCCTCGAATATGTGCCGTCGGACGGTAACTTCGTGCTGGTGCGTGTCGGCAACGACGATGCAGCGGGCAACCGCGTCAATGTGGAGTTGCTGAAGCAGGGCGTGATCGTTCGCCCGGTCGGCAACTACGGTTTGCCGCAATGGCTGCGCATCACGATCGGCCTGCCGGCAGAAAACGAAGCGTTCCTCGTGGCGCTCGAAAAGACGCTCGCTACCGCATAAGCGATTGACCTTGACCCGCGCGCCTCACTTTACGGAAGGCGCGCTTTTTCTGTGACCGACGTGGCCGCGTTCTCTTTTAACAAGCTGGTGATTTTCGGTGTCGGCCTGATCGGCGGATCGCTCGCGCGTGCATTGCGCGAGCGAGGTGAGGCGGCAGGCGCGCGCGCAGTGATCGGTGTCGGGCGTTCGTTCGCGTCGACGGCGCGCGCGCTGGAATTGGGCGTGATCGACGGATCCGCGGCACTGAACGACGCCGCCGCGCTGCGTGCTGCGCTATCCGGCGCGGATATCGTGGTGCTTGCCGCGCCGGTTGCGCAGACACAGCCGCTGCTGGAGCGCATTGCGCCGTTTCTCGACGCAGGCACGATCGTCACCGATGCCGGCAGCACCAAGTCCGATGTGGTCGCATCCGCGCGTGCGGCGCTCGGCGCGCGCATCGGCCAGTTCGTGCCGGGGCATCCGATTGCCGGCCGTGAGGCGAGCGGCCCGGATGCGGCCTTGCCCGATCTGTACGTGAATCGCAACGTCGTGTTGTGCCCGCTGCCGGAGAACGCGCCGGAAGCGGTCGAGCGTGTTGCCGCGATGTGGCGCGCTACCGGCGCTTGTGTGCGGGAGATGACGCCCGAGCAGCATGACCGCGTACTCGCATCGGTCAGCCATTTGCCGCACGTTTTGTCGTTCGCGCTGGTCGAGCAGATTCTCAACTCGCCCGACGCTGCGCTGAAATTCTCATTCGCCGCCGGCGGCTTCCGCGACTTCACGCGCATCGCTGCGTCGAGCCCGGAAATGTGGCGTGACGTGTGTGTGGCGAATCGCGCCGCGTTGCTCGACGAACTCGATGCGTATACGGCGGTGCTCGCACGCCTGCGAGCGGCGATCGACACTGGCGACGGCGCCGCGCTCGAAGCCGTGTTCGCGCGCTCGCGCGTCGCGCGCAGCGAATGGCAGGAACAGCGCGCTGCCGGATCCGCACTCGGCGACGCCTCGACATAACCGGAACTGGACTCAATCATGGAATTCCTCGATCTCGGACCATTTTCTCGTGCGTCCGGCACGGTTCGTTTGCCCGGTTCGAAAAGCATTTCGAACCGCGTACTGCTGCTCGCGGCGCTAGCCGAAGGCGAAACGACGATCACGAATCTGCTCGACTCCGACGACACCCGCGTAATGCTCGACGCGCTCGAAAAGCTTGGTGTGCGCTTGACGCGCGAGGGCGACAGCTGTGTCGTGACCGGCACGCGTGGTGCCTTCACGGCGCGCACGGCCGATCTGTTCCTCGGCAATGCCGGCACGGCGGTGCGCCCGCTAACCGCGGCGCTCGCGGTGAATGGCGGCGACTATCGCATTCACGGCGTGCCGCGCATGCACGAGCGGCCGATCGGGGACCTGGTCGACGGCTTGCGGCAGATCGGCGCGAAGATCGACTACGAAGAGAATGAAGGCTATCCACCGCTGCGGATTCGCCCGGCGCAAATCGCGGCCGACGCACCGATCCGCGTGCGTGGCGACGTGTCGAGCCAATTCCTGACTTCGCTGCTGATGACGTTGCCGCTGTTGCGCACGGAAAGCGGCGTGACCACCGTGCAGGTGGACGGCGAGCTGATCTCGAAGCCGTACATCGAGATCACGATCAAGCTGATGGAGCGCTTCGGCATCAAGGTCGAGCGCAACGGCTGGCATCAGTTCGTCGTGCCGGCGGGGCAGCGCTATCAATCGCCGGGCACCATCATGGTGGAGGGCGATGCGTCGTCGGCGTCGTATTTCCTCGCTGCGGGCGCACTCGGCGGCGGCCCGTTGCGGGTGGAGGGCGTGGGCCGCGCCAGCATTCAGGGCGACGTCGGCTTTGCCGATGCGCTCATCAAGATGGGCGCGAACCTGCAGATGGGCGACGACTGGATCGAAGTGCGCGGCGTCGGCAACGACAGCGGCAAGCTCGATCCGATCGACATGGACTTCAACCTGATTCCCGATGCTGCGATGACGATTGCCGTCGCCGCGCTGTTCGCGGACGGCACGACCACACTGCGCAACATCGCGAGCTGGCGTGTGAAGGAAACCGACCGGATCGCCGCCATGGCCACCGAACTGCGCAAGGTCGGCGCAAAGGTGCAGGAAGGCGAGGATTTCCTCGTCGTCACGCCGCCTGAAGAACTGATTCCGAACGCCTCGATCGACACCTACGACGATCACCGTATGGCGATGTGCTTCTCGCTCGTGAGCCTGGGCGGCGTGCCGATCCGGATCAACGACCCGAAGTGCGTCGGCAAGACGTTCCCCGATTATTTCGAGCGCTTCACCGCGCTCGCTCAACCCTGATTCGCTTCTGAATCGACTGACGCGCGACTTTTTCGATGAAACCGATCCGTCCCTTTCACCAAACGCCCGTCATTGCGATCGACGGCCCCAGCGCCTCGGGCAAAGGCACCGTGGCCGCGCTGGTTGCCGCGAATCTCGGCTTCCATTTGCTGGACAGCGGCGCGCTGTACCGGCTCGCTGCGCTCGCCAGCATGCGCTACAGCATCGCGGCGGATGACGTCGACGCGCTAGTCAAACTGATCGACGATCTGCACATCACCTTTCGCGAGGGGCTGGCGCAGTTGGACGGCGCCGACGTATCCGCCGACATTCGCGCCGAGGAGGTCGGCAGCCGCGCCTCGGCGATTGCCGTGCACGCGCCCGTGCGAACCGCGCTGGTGGCCCGTCAGCGAGCTTTCCGTAAGGAACCGGGGCTGGTTGCCGACGGCCGCGATATGGGCACGGTGATCTTCCAGGACGCCGTGTTGAAGGTGTTCATGACCGCCAGCGTCGAGGCTCGTGCGGCGCGCCGGCATAAGCAATTGATCCAAAAAGGATTTTCTGCTAATATAGATGACTTGCTCCGGGATTTGCGTGAGCGCGACGAGCGTGACAGTCAGCGCGCGGCCGCGCCGCTCAAGCCCGCAGCGGATGCAAAGCTGCTTGATACCTCCGCATTGTCCATCGACCAGGCGGTCGAACAGGTGGTGCAGTGGTATGAAGCATGGGTTCCGCATGCTTGAAATTTAAGTGGCGGGCGCAGTAGAAGTAGTGTTGTCAGTAGGTGCTCCGCGTGTGTCGTGGAGCGTGTATTAACCCCTTAACCCCGCGTGGCATTCGCTTTCTTGGCCGTTGTTGCTGACCATCCGGCCAGCCGGGCACCGCGAGAACCATGCAAATTTTGATTTTTATGTCCGACCTGCAAACTTCCAACCCGAATACCGAATCTTTTGCGGCTCTGTTCGAAGAGTCGCTGACCAAGCAAGACATGCGCGCTGGCGAGGTGATCTCCGCCGAAGTCGTGCGTGTTGACCACAACTTCGTGGTCGTCAACGCTGGTCTCAAGTCCGAAGCCTACATCCCGCTCGAAGAGTTCCTGAACGACGCGGGCGAGGTAGAAGTGCAGGCGGGCGACTTCGTTTCCGTCGCGATCGACGCGCTGGAAAACGGCTATGGCGACACGATCCTGTCGCGCGACAAGGCGAAGCGCCTCGCTTCGTGGCTGTCGCTGGAAAAGGCTCTCGACAACAACGAACTCGTGACCGGCACGATCACGGGCAAGGTCAAGGGCGGCATGACCGTCATGGTCAACGGCATCCGGGCGTTCCTGCCGGGTTCGCTGGTTGACACGCGTCCGGTCAAGGACACGACCCCGTACGAAGGCAAGACGCTGGAATTCCGCGTCATCAAGCTCGACCGCAAGCGTAACAACGTCGTGCTGTCGCGCCGTGCCGTGATCGAAGCGACCCAGGGCGAAGAGCGCGCAAAGCTGCTCGAAACGCTGAAGGAAGGCGCGATCGTGGAAGGCGTGGTGAAGAACATCACCGATTACGGCGCGTTCGTGGACCTCGGCGGTATCGACGGCCTGCTGCACATCACCGACATCGCATGGCGTCGTGTGCGTCACCCGAGCGAAGTTCTGTCGGTTGGCCAGGAAGTCACCGCGAAGATCCTCAAGTTCGATCAAGAGAAGAACCGCGTTTCGCTGGGCATCAAGCAACTGGGCGACGATCCGTGGGAAGGCATTTCCCGCCGCTACCCGTCGGGCACGCGCCTGTTCGGTAAGGTCACCAACATCACCGACTACGGCGCATTCGTCGAAGTGGAATCGGGCATCGAAGGCCTGGTTCACGTGTCGGAAATGGACTGGACGAACAAGAACGTTGCACCGTCGAAGGTTGTTCAGTTGGGCGACGAAGTCGAAGTCATGGTTCTCGAAATCGACGAAGACCGCCGCCGTATCAGCCTCGGCATGAAGCAATGCAAGCCGAACCCGTGGGACGACTTCAGCCGCAACTTCAAGAAGGGCGACAAGCTGCAAGGCGCAATCAAGTCGATCACCGACTTCGGCGTCTTCATCGGTCTGCCGGGCGGCATCGACGGTCTGGTTCACCTGTCGGACCTGTCGTGGTCGGAAACGGGCGAAGAAGCGGTTCGCAAGTACAAGAAGGGCGACGAAGTGGAAGCGATCGTTCTCGGCATCGACGTCGAGAAGGAACGCATTTCGCTGGGCATCAAGCAGCTCGAAGGCGACCCGTTCAGCAACTTCGTTGCAATGAACGACAAGGGTTCGATCGTCGACGGCGTGGTCAAGACGGTAGATGCGAAGGGTGCTGTGGTTACGCTGTCGGCGGAAGTCGAAGGCTACCTGCGTGCTTCGGAAATCGCACAAGACCGCGTGGAAGATGCTCGCAACGTGCTGAAGGAAGGCGACAAGGTCAACGCGATGATCATCAACATCGATCGCAAGTCGCGTGGCATCAACCTGTCGGTCAAGGCCAAGGATTCGGCTGAGCAACAGGAAGCGATCCGCGGCCTGGCTTCGTCGGATTCGAGTTCGGCTGCTACCGGCACGACGAACCTCGGTGCGCTGCTGAAGGCCAAGCTCGACGGCCAGAACCAGTAAGCCTTGAGTTTTCTTGAGAGGTCTGCTGCAGTATGACCAAATCGGAATTGGTCGCCCAGCTGGCTACGCGATTTCCGCAGCTTGTACTTAAAGATGCGGATTTCGCGGTGAAGACGATGCTTGATGCGATGTCCGAGGCGCTTGCCAATGGTCATCGCATTGAAATTCGCGGCTTCGGCAGCTTCGGCCTTAATCGTCGTCCCTCCCGCGTCGGGCGTAATCCGAAGTCGGGCGAGAAGGTGCTGGTACCTGAGAAGTACGTACCGCATTTCAAGCCGGGCAAGGAATTGCGCGAGCGGGTAGATCGACGTTCGGGCGAGCCGCTGAAGGCCGATGAGCCGGATGACGAAGACCTGTAAATGCTTCGCTGTGCGGTTCGCAGCATGGCATGGTTAGCGTCAGCGGCCAAAGCCAGACGGCAAAAGACCAGAAAAAGCGCCTTCGGGCGCTTTTTTTTCGTCGGTTTTTCGTCCGTACTTTTCGTTCATTGTCGTTGTAAGTTCCGCTATCAGCCAGTTCCTGCCCAGCCGCGAGGGCATCCATTACAATACGGGTCACTTCGGCGCGGGCAACACCGTGGCGCGACGCGTCATCAGGCCGGCGTCACCCCGCAACTGCCGTCAAGAGACCTATTCATGAAATTTATCGTCTGGCTGATCCGTGTGTTGGTGTTCGTGCTCCTGCTGGTGCTCGCGCTCTCCAATACACAACCCGCTACGCTGAATTTCCTCGCTGGCTACGCGTGGCCGGCGCCTTTGATCCTGATCGGCCTCGCGTTCTTCGTGGTGGGGCTGCTAGCCGGGCTGGTGTCGTCAATGCCAGCCATGGTGCGGCTGCGCATGGAGAATGGCCGGCTCAAGCGCGAGTTGCGTGTGGCGCGCGAAACCCCGGTAGTGGTTGAACAACCGCCCATGCCGCCGCTGATCTAAATTGTCTTCTGCCGTGTTTCTGAAGCGCGGCTTTCCGTTCCCGCCGTCTCGCATATTTGCATTAATCGCATGGATCTAGACTTCTGGTGGCTGCTTGTCATACCCGTCGCTTTTGCGTTCGGCTGGATGGCCGCGCGCTACGACCTCAAGACGCTGCTGTCCGAAAGCGCCAACCTGCCGCGGTCGTACTTCCGCGGCCTGAATTTTCTGCTCAATGAGCAGCCTGACCAGGCGATCGACGCGTTTATCGAAGTCGTCAAGCTGGACCCGGAAACGATCGAGCTGCACTTTGCGCTGGGGAATCTGTTCCGCCGCCGCGGTGAGACGGACCGCGCGATCCGCGTGCATCAGAACCTGCTGAGCCGCACCGATCTGCCCGTTACCGAGCGCGATCACGCGCTCTACGAACTAGGCCAGGACTTCCTGAAAGCCGGTTTGCTCGATCGCGCGGAGGAGACTTTCCGCTTGCTCGAAACCGGCAATTACGCGCTGGGTGCGCAGCGGGCGCTGCTGACCATCTACCAGATCGAGAAAGACTGGGTTAAGTCGATCGACATCGCGCGCCACCTGGAAACAATGGGCGCCGAGTCGCTCGACAAGGACATCGCGCAGTTCTATTGCGAGCTAGCCCAGGAAGCGCTGCAGCAGAAAAACGCAGATGAGGCGCGCCGTCAGCTAGGTTTTGCGTTGAAGGCGAACCCGACCAATGTCCGCGCCACGATCCTGTTCGGCGACGTCGACGCGACGGCCGGTTCGCAAGAGGCAGCGATCGCCCAATGGCGGCGCGTCGAGGAACAGAATCCCGCCTATCTGCCGCTCGTCGCGGAAAAGCTGATGAAGGCCTATGAGGCGCTCGGCCGTCCGCAGGATGGCGCCGATCTGCTCATCACGTGGGTAGACCGCTATCCGTCGAACGATCTGCTCGACGTGACCTATCAGCACATTGCGGCGGTACGCGGGCCCGACGCCGCGCATGCGCTGGCGCGCTCGCAGATGCAGAAGTCGCCGAATCTGGCGGGCATGACGCGTCTTCTGGAAGCCCAGGAGGCTGTCGCGGAAGAGCCGCGGCGTAGCGAGCTTGAACTGATGCGTACGCTAATCCGTCAGCGCACCAAAAATCTGCCACGGTATACGTGCCAGAATTGTGGTTTCAGGGCGCGGCTGTTCTACTGGCAGTGTCCGGGTTGCAGCGGTTGGGAAACCTATGCGCCGCGTCGCGTCGAACCGATCACGGCGTCGAATTGATCGCGAATGCAATCGTATAGCTGCGCCGCAACGACGGTGGCCCGTCGGGCGGATTAGGCCGGGCGGGATCATGGCGGCCTTGTTCACTACGAGAAACCCTCACCGGAACCCTCTACCGGAAAGCGTATGAAAATCACCATTATCGGCACGGGCTATGTTGGACTCGTCACCGGCGCGTGCCTCGCCGAAATCGGCCATGACGTCTTCTGTCTCGACGTCGATCCGCGCAAGATCGAAATCCTCAACAACGGGGGCGTGCCGATCCACGAGCCGGGTTTGCTCGAGATGATCGCCCGCACGCGCAAGGCGCGCCGCATCACGTTTTCGACGGATATCGAAGCCAGCGTGGCGCACGGCGAGGTGCAGTTCATCGCCGTCGGCACGCCGCCCGACGAAGACGGCTCGGCCGATCTGCAATATGTGCTCGAAGCGGCGCGCAACATCGGCCGCACGATGAACGGCTTCAAGGTGATCGTCGACAAATCGACGGTGCCGGTCGGCACCGCCCAACGCGTGCGCGCGGTGGTCGAAGAGGAACTGGCCAAACGCGGGCTCGCCGATAGCGAGCAGCACCGCTTCTCGGTGGTGTCGAACCCTGAGTTTCTGAAGGAAGGCGCGGCCGTCGACGACTTCATGCGCCCCGATCGCATCGTGCTCGGCAGCGACGAAGACGAAGCCGGCATGCGCGCGCGCGAACTGATGAAGCGTCTGTACGCGCCGTTCAACCGCAACCACGAACGCACGCTGTACATGGATGTGCGCTCGGCTGAATTCACGAAATACGCAGCCAATGCGATGCTTGCCACGCGCATCTCGTTCATGAACGAGATGTCGAATCTGGCGGACCGGGTCGGCGCGGATATCGAAGCGGTGCGTCGCGGCATCGGCTCGGACCCACGTATCGGTTATCACTTCCTGTATGCCGGTTGCGGTTACGGCGGCTCGTGCTTCCCGAAGGACGTGCAGGCGCTGATCCGCGCCGCTAGCGAAAGCGGCCACAATCTGCGCATCCTCGAAGCGGTCGAGGAAGTGAACTACAAGCAGAAAGACGTGCTGGTGCAGAAGATCACGGGCAAGCTCGGTGAAGACCTGAGCGGCCGCACGTTCGCCGTGTGGGGCCTCGCGTTCAAGCCGAATACCGACGACATGCGCGAGGCGCCGAGCCGTCGCGTGATCGCCGAATTGCTGGCGCGTGGCGCCCACGTGCGCGCCTACGATCCGGTCGCGGTGGCCGAAGCGCGCCGCGTGTTCGCCATCGATCTGCACGATGCGCCGGAACAGCAAGCGCGGCTCACGTTCACGAGCACTCAGGACGAAACGCTCACCGGCGCCGACGCGCTGGTGGTCGTCACCGAATGGAAAGAATTCAAGAGCCCGGATTTCGTGCATCTGAAATCGGTGCTGAAGTCACCGCTGATTTTCGACGGCCGCAATCTGTACGAGCCGGACGCCATGACCGAGTTCGGCATCGACTATCACTCGATCGGACGGCCTTATGCCCAACCCTCTGAATTTCCGGCCGATGTCTCCAGCAATGCCTGAGGCTGCTCAGTCCGTACCCACGGCGGCACTTACCGTGGTGCCGCGCGAACGCCTCGGCGCGGCGCGCGTGCTGGTGGTCGGCGACGTCATGCTCGATCGCTACTGGTTCGGCGACGTGAACCGTATTTCGCCGGAAGCGCCGGTGCCGGTCGTGCATGTGCAGCGTCAGGAAGACCGTCTCGGCGGCGCGGCGAACGTGGCGCGCAATGCGGTTGCACTCGGCGCGCAGGCGGGTTTGCTGTGCGTGGTCGGCCACGACGAGCCCGGCGAGCGCATCGTGCAACTGCTCGGCGAAAGCGGGGTGGCGCTGCATCTGGAGCGCGATCCGGATTTGCTCACCACAATCAAGCTGCGCGTGCTGTCGCGCCAGCAGCAGTTGCTGCGCGTCGACTTCGAAAACTCGCCGGCTCACGAAGTGTTGCTCGCGGGTCTCGCGCGTTTCGACGACCTGCTGTCCTCGCACGACGTGATCCTGATGTCCGATTACGCGAAGGGCGGTCTCACGCACGTCACGCAGATGATCGCGAAAGCGCGTGCTGCGGGCAAGCCGGTGCTGGTCGATCCGAAGGGCGACGACTGGGAGCGCTATCGCGGCGCCACGCTGATCACGCCGAATCGCGCCGAGTTGCGCGAGGTGGTCGGACAGTGGAAATCCGAAGAAGATCTGATCGCGCGTGTGACCAAACTGCGCGCCGATCTCGAGTTCAAGGCGTTGCTGCTGACGCGTTCGGAAGAGGGCATGACGCTCTTCTCCGACGACGGCTTGCTGCACGCGTCGGCTGTCGCACGTGAAGTGTATGATGTCTCGGGCGCGGGCGACACTGTGATCGCCACGCTTGCCGCCATGCTCGGCGCGGGCCTGACGCTGGTCGAGGCGGTAGGACTCGCGAATCGCGCGGCCGGCATCGTGGTCGGCAAGCTCGGCACTGCCACCGTCAACTACGACGAACTTTTTCATTGATGCAGCCCGCCGGGTTCCCTGCTTTGCGCGCGTCCGGTTCAGCAGCGCAAAACCGGAACCCGCGAGGCGCCACCTGAATTTGTCGACCGGAGTTAGCGCTTTAGCGCTTACTCCGGTCCCATGCAAAGCTGTCGACTGGAGTTAGCGCTTTAGCACTTACTCCGGTCCCATGCAAAGCTCATTACCGCAGGATCATCATGACCCTCATCGTCACCGGCGCAGCCGGCTTTATCGGCAGCAATCTCGTGAAGGCGCTCAACGAGCGCGGTGAACAACGCATCATCGCGGTTGATAACCTCACGCGCGCGGACAAGTTCAAGAATCTCGTCGACTGCGAGATCCACGATTATCTCGACAAGACCGAATTCGTCGAACGCTTCAAGCGGGGCGACTTCGGCAAAGTGCGGGCGATTTTCCACGAAGGGGCCTGCTCGGACACGATGGAAACCGATGGCCGCTACATGATGGACAACAACTTCCGCTATAGCCGTGAAGTGCTCGACGTCTGTCTCGCGCAGAACATCCAGTTTCTGTATGCGTCCTCGGCGGCAACGTATGGCGGTTCGAGCCGCTTTGTTGAAGAGCGCGAAGTCGAGCAGCCGCTGAACGTGTACGGCTATTCGAAATTCCTGTTCGACCAGGTGATTCGCCGTGTCCTGCCCACCGCGAAGAGCCAGATTGCCGGCTTCCGCTATTTCAACGTGTACGGGCCGCGCGAGACGCACAAGGCGCGCATGGCGTCGGTGGCGTTTCACAACTTCAACCAGTTTCGCGCGGAAGGCAAGGTCAAGCTGTTCGGCGAATACAACGGCTATGCCGCCGGCGAGCAGACGCGCGACTTCGTCTCCGTCGAAGACGTGGTCAACGTGAACCTGTTTTTCTTCGACAATCCGGACAAGTCGGGCATCTTCAACCTGGGCAGTGGCCGCGCCCAGCCGTTCAACGACATCGCGAGCACGGTGGTCAACACGCTGCGTGCGTTGAACAACGAGCCGCCGTTGTCGCTCGCGGATCAGGTGCAGCGCGGGTTGATCGAATACATTCCGTTCCCCGATGCATTGCGCGGCAAGTACCAGTGCTTCACCCAAGCCGACCTCACGAAGCTACGTGCTGCCGGCTACGACGCGCCGTTCCTGAGCGTGCAGGAAGGTGTCGATCGCTACGTACGTTGGCTATTCGGCCAGGTGTAAATCTTTCGGATACCTCTTTAAACTGGAATCTCCCGGTTGGTGATGGTCGCCAACCGGTTGTACGAGGGAGATTCCATATGTTTCGAAAAATGCTGGTTACCGCGGCCATGCTGGCCGCTTTCGGCCACGCCTATGCGGCGGTCGACGTCAACACGGCTAATGAGGACGCGCTGCGCGGCATCAAGGGCATCGGCCCTGCCAAAGCGAAAGCCATTCTCGAAGAGCGTGCAGCGCATGGTCCATTCAAGGACCCGGCCGATCTCGGCAAGCGCGTCAAAGGCATGGGCGGGCATACCGTCGAGCGCCTGCAGGCGGAGGGTCTCGCTGTCGGTCCGGCTGGCGCGGCTGCTAACCCGCAGGCTGCGGCGTCTGCACAGACCAAAGGCGCGGCCGCTGCGGGCAATGGCGCCAATCCGGCCAACTCGAGCAACGCGGCCACTACCCCAAAGAGCAACGCCACTGTGGCGGTGAAGAAATAGCCTGACGCGGGCCGTGCGCGCGAGGCGGGTCACGTCTCGCGCGCCTGGTCCGTTACCGTCGTTCCCCTTCATGGTCGGAGTGGGTAAGAACACTCCTTCAGCTGTCATGCAGATGACTGGCTCCCGCGGTTCTCAGCCGCGGGCTTTTTGCGTGGTTATTTGCGCTGTATCTGCGGGCCCGATGAGCGCTATGCACTTAGCCACCTGGCATCGCTGCATCCATGCGGACAGAAGGGCCGCACGGCAGCCGCGCGCACGGTGGTTTAGAATCGATAGATTAAAGACTCCGCGCACCGACAGCACCAGAACCGACATGGCTTACAAAACGATTGAAGACACGATCGGCAATACGCCGCTCGTGCAACTCGTCCGGCTCCCTGACGACGAGATCCGCAGCCGCAATAACGTGATCCTTGCGAAGCTCGAGGGCAACAATCCCGCGGGTTCGGTGAAGGACCGCCCGGCGCTGTCGATGATCAAGAAAGCGGAAGCGCGCGGGCGTATCAAGCCGGGCGACACGCTGATCGAATCGACCAGCGGCAACACAGGCATCGCGTTGGCGATGGCGGCGGCGATCCGCGGCTACAAGATGGTGCTGATCATGCCAGAGGACCTGTCGGTAGAGCGCCGTCAGAGCATGGCCGCCTATGGCGCGCAGATCGTGCTGACGCCGGTGACGGGCGGCATGGAATACGCGCGCGATCTGGCCGAACAGATGCAGCGCGAAGGCAAGGGCATCATCCTCGACCAGTTCGCGAATCCGGACAATCCGGCCGCCCACGTCGAAGGCACCGGTCCGGAAATCTGGCGCGACACCGAAGGGCGCATCACGCACTTCGTCTCGTCGATGGGTACAACCGGCACGATCATGGGCGTGTCCACCTATCTGAAGGAACAGAATCAGGCGATCGAGATCATCGGCGCGCAGCCGGAAGAGGGTTCGCGCATTCCGGGCATCCGCAAATGGCCGGAAGCCTATTTGCCGAAGATTTTCGATCGTAGCCGCGTGGACCGCGTCGAGAACGTGAGCCAGGCCGCGGCCGAAGCAATGGCGCGGCGCATGGCCTCGGTCGAAGGGATCTTCGCCGGCATCTCGTCGGGCGGGGCCTGTGAGGTGGCGCTGCGCGTCGCGCGTCAGGTCGAGAACGCGACGATCGTATTTATCGTCTGCGATCGGGGCGACCGGTATCTGTCGACGGGTGTATTCCCGGCTTGATTGCGCTTCGGCGAGTTGAGCGGCCCTCAATCTTGGGTGGCCAATAAAAAAGCGCCGGTCGACCCGGCGCTTTTTTGTGTCGCATGCTACCCGTTCGTGACGCGGTGAGTGTCTGGCAACGGAGTGTCTGACGCCCGCCGCTCAGCTTATTGCGAAGCCGCGCCTGGCGCCGCCGCATTGCTGCTGGCGTTCGCCGCGTCGCTCGCCACCATCTGCGCTTTGACCCGCTGGCCCAATTGATAAACCGCCAGTGCGTAGAAGAAACTGCGGTTATAGCGCGTCAGCACATAGAAGTTCTTCAAGCCCAGCATGTACTCCGTACCACGGCCCGGCGACGGCAGATCCACCACCGTCACCGACGTGGCGGCCTCCGACGCGATATCGACGCCCGGCTCGTCCAGCAGCAGCCCGGCCCGGAGCAATTGGTCCAGCGGCCAATGCGGCTCCGGCTTACCGTCGGCGGCCGCTTGCGCCACGCCCAGGCTGCCGGCGTCCATGCCGATCTTCCACACCACGGGCCGGCCGTTTTCCCAGCCATTCTGGCGCAGATAATTCGCCACGCTGCCGATCGCATCCGCCTCGCTCGTGCGCAGATCGATCTGCTTGTTACCGTCGTAGCTCACCGCGTATTGCACGATGCTGCTCGGCAGGAACTGGGGAATCCCGATCGCGCCGGTGTAGGAGCCGAGCACGGTGGTCGGGTCGATTTGCGAATCGCGTGTCCACACCAGGTAGTCTTCAAGATTCTTGCGGAAGGTCGCCTGGCGATCCGCGCGATTGGCGGTATTCGGGTAGTCGAAGCTGAGCGTGGTCAGCGCGTCGAGCACACGGAAGTTGCCCATGAAGCGTCCGTAGATCGTCTCCACGCCAATGATGCCGACGATCACTTCCGGCGGCACGCCGAACTCTTCATAGGCGCGTTGCAGCGTGGCCTGGTTGGCGCGCCAGAAACTCACGCCGGCGTTGATGCGCACCTGGTCGAGAAAGCGCGACTGATACACGCGCCAGTTCTTGATCGTCGGCGAAGGTGACGGCGTGACGAGCTTGACTGCGGTAGCCGAATAGCTCACGCGCGCGAAGAGGGCATGCAATGCGGCTTCGTCGAAGTCATAGCGCGCCGACATGTCGCTGATGAACGCGTCCACGTTCGGATTGTTCGCATAGCGCTGCGGAATGATCTCTTCTTCGAAGGTTTGCCCTTGCGGCACCGCCGGTTGCGGTTGGCTTTGCGCGAGCAGCAGCGGTTTTTTCGCGGCGCTTTGCGCGATCGCCGGACTGGTTGCCATGAACATGCACGATGCGACGGACAGTGCGGCGGCCACGGTCTTCATGCGTAGCCGGTTTCGTGCAGACAGAGCAAGCTTGACGGTCATAGTGAGCTAGGGGCGCAGTGCGAAAGAGACAGGGGAAAACGGATCGGGGCAGTATACCCGACGCCTTCCGCAAAACTGTGCCCGGCGCGTCGCAGTCGCATGGTGTGGTAACTTGGCAAATGTTGGTGCGCCCAGTGTGCGCGCCCCTGGACGGAGACACGCCGCGCGCGCTTTGAAAGCGCCGCGCCGCGGACGAGAATCATGGCAACTGGCTTTTATTCCCACGCCGATTGTTTGCTGCACGATATGGGGCAATGGCATCCCGAATGCCCGGCGCGCCTGCAGGCAATCGAAGATCAATTGATCGCGAGCCGCATCGACTCGCTGATCGAGCGCGAATCGCCGCCGCTCGCCGATGAAGCCGCGCTGTTGCGCGTGCATACGCAAGCCCACGTCGATTACATCCGCAGCCGGTCACCCACGGAGGGGCTCGCCGAAATCGATCCCGACACGTCGATGAACCCGCACACTTTGCAGGCCGCGTTGCGCGCAGCCGGCGCCGCGGTGGCCGCGACCGACGCCGTGATCGAAGGCCGCTATGAGAACGCGTTCTGCAGCGTGCGCCCGCCTGGCCACCATGCGGAGCCGGCGCGCGCGATGGGCTTCTGCTTCTTCAACAACGTCGCGATCGCCGCGCGTCATGCACTCGAGGTACACGGCATGCAGCGCGTCGCGATCGTCGATTTCGACGTTCATCACGGCAACGGCACCGAAGCGGCCTTTTCGGGCGATTCGCGGGTGCTGATGTGCAGCATCTTCCAGCATCCGTTCTATCCGTTCACCGGCGCCGACAATCAGGCGCCCAACATGTGCAACGTGCCGATGCCGGCGCGCTCGAAAGGCACCGCGGTACGCGAGGCGGTCGACATGATGTGGCTGCCGCGCCTGCATGATTTCAAGCCGGAGATGATCTTCATCTCGGCCGGCTTCGATGCGCATCGCGAAGACGATCTCGGCAACATGGGTCTCGTCGAAGACGACTACGCCTGGATCACCGACCAGATGCGCGAGATCGCGAAGCGCTATGCGCGTGGGCGGATCGTCAGCTGTCTCGAAGGCGGGTACAACCTGTCGGCGCTCGGGCGCAGCGTGGTCGCGCACGTGCGCT
This sequence comes from Paraburkholderia sp. GAS348, assembly GCF_050434205.1. Taxonomy (NCBI): domain Bacteria; kingdom Pseudomonadati; phylum Pseudomonadota; class Betaproteobacteria; order Burkholderiales; family Burkholderiaceae; genus Paraburkholderia; species Paraburkholderia sp. GAS348. The sequence goes on along the minus strand of NZ_JBNPVT010000004.1, from coordinate 279,481 downwards.
CGCTGGCCGGGATCTAAGCGGCCACGCCGCAGGCGTTGCGCGAGCGTCGCGAACCGCATGAATTCAACGAGGAGCGAGCTATGAATGCCGAGGTGCGCAGTGCTCCGCTGGTCGAAATCGAACACGACGCGTACGGCGTGCCGGGCGTCGTCCGATTGACGATGAACCGGCCCGACGCCTTTAACGCGCTCTCCGAAGCCCTGCTCGACGCGTTGCAGTCGACGCTAACGGCGCTGGCAGCGTCCAACGCGCGGGTGGTGGTGATCGCCGGCGCCGGCCGCGCGTTCTGCGCGGGGCACGATCTGAAGGAAATGCGAGCGGCGCCGTCGCTGGCTTATTACCAGGCCTTGTTCGCGCGCTGCACGAAGCTGATGCTGACGATCCAGCGCTTGCCGCAACCGGTGATTGCGCGCGTGCATGGCATCGCCACTGCAGCCGGCTGCCAGTTGGTCGCAATGTGCGATCTGGCAGTCGCTGCCGATACTGCGCGCTTTGCCGTCTCGGGTGTCAATCTGGGGCTTTTCTGCGCTACACCTTCGGTGCCGCTGTCGCGCAATCTGTCGCGTAAGGCGGCGCTTGAAATGCTGCTCACCGGCGATTTCATCGACGCCGCGCAGGCGAAGCAGCAAGGCCTCGTGAATCGTGTGGTTCCGGCAGATGCGCTCGATTCAGAGGTCGCGCGGCTCGCGAAAAGCATCTGCGCGAAACCCGTCGAAGCGGTGAGCGCCGGCAAAGGCCTTTTCTATCGCCAGCTCGAAATGGGCATCGAAGCGGCGTATCAGCTAGCCGGCCAGGCCATGGCCTGCAACATGATGGATGACTCGGCGCTCGAAGGCGTGCAGGCGTTTATCGACAAGCGACCACCCGACTGGAAGCGCTAGCCGGGTTGGGCCGTTCCTGGCGGGGCCGGGTCCGGCACTCAGGTCGGCGGAGGTCCGAGGCTCCGCCATGCCGTCAAGTGCTCACGCTTGGGGCAGCCGCTTCTCGATCCAGTCGATCAGCGCGCCAATCACCCGATCCCGGTCGAGATCGTTCATCGTCTCGTGATAGCTGTCTTCGTGCATCGTGAGCGTTTTGTCCGGCGAGCCCGCGTGCGCGCCGAAATCGCGGCTGCCTTCGGGTTCGGTCAGCTTGTCGGCGGTGCCGTGATACACCAGCAGCGGCACGCGTAGTTCCGCACGGCCGCGTTCGATGCGCGCCATCGCCAGCAACAACTCCGCGCCCGTACGCGCCGGAATCGCGCCGTGATGAACCAGCGGATCGTTACGATTGGCGTTCACCACGGGCTGAAGCCGCGACAGCAAAGCCGCGTCGATTTTCATCGCCGGGAAGGTCGGCCAGAAGCGGCTGATCACCTGGCTCACCTTTAGCATCCAGCGCGGCACATCACGGCCCGGCGCGAGCGCGGGGCTCGACAGGATCAGGCCGCTGAGCCGGCGCTCGCTTGCCGCGAGCCGTTCGATCGCGTACAGCGCCGCGACCGCGCCGCCCATGCTATGGCCCATCAGGAACAGTGGTGCGCAACTGGTCGCCGCTTCATCGAGCAAGGCCTGAGCATCGAGCAGATACTCGTCGAAGCGCTTCACCCACACGCGTTTGCCCGGCGCATGCCCATGTCCGCGCAAGTCGATGGCGACGAGTTCAATGCCGGCCGGATTCAGCCGATCCGCCAGCGCCGCGTAACGCCCCGCGTGCTCCGCTAGCCCGTGCACCAGCGCGACGGTGCCGCGCAATGGTGTCGTGGCGGGCCAGCGGTACAACGGCAGGTCGATGCCGTCGCTCGTCATGACCGTCGAGCGCCGCGCCGCGCCGCCTTTCCGGGCGGCTGCTGCGGGACGCACATTGCCTGGTCGAGTTGTTTCCTTAGCCACCGTTTGTCCTGAACTGGTCCCGATTCTGATTTGCCCGATCATAGTCGCAGCGGGTGCGCACGCGCGAGCATCTCGCGCCGGGCCGGCCTCTAATGCCCTGTGGTTATGAAAAGATCGTAATTGATTATTAAAGAGAATGACGGTGCTGCGGTAGAATTGCGCGCTCAAATCCTAATAAAAGCAACGGCGGCCGCTTGTCAGGAGCGCACAACGCTCGTTGGCGAACTCCGCCGTTTCGTTTTTCCATGATCGAAATACGCAATATTTCTCAGCGGTTCGCCGGGCCCCGGGGCTGGGTCGAGGCGTTGCACAACGTCAATCTGTCGATTCCGGCGGGTGAGGTGTTCGGCATCATTGGCCGCAGCGGCGCGGGCAAGAGTACGCTCGTGCGCACCCTCAACCTGCTGACGCGCCCGAGCGAAGGCAACATCGTCGTCAACGGCCGCGATCTGACGACGCTGCCCGCCGCGCAATTGCGCGAGGCGCGTCGCGAGATCGGCATGATTTTCCAGCACTTCAACCTGCTGTCGTCGCGCACGGTGTACGAGAACGTGGCCTTGCCGCTAGAACTCGCCGGCATGAAGCGCGACGAGATCGAGGCGAACGTGCTGCCGCTACTCGAACTGGTCGGCCTGTCGGCGCAGAAGGATCGTTATCCGGCGCAGATCAGCGGCGGGCAGAAGCAGCGCGTCGGCATCGCGCGTGCGTTGGCGAGCAAGCCGAAGGTGCTGCTCTCCGACGAAGCGACTTCGGCGCTCGATCCCGAAACCACGCGCGCGATCCTCGAACTGCTCAAGCGTATCAATCGCGAACTTAACCTGACGATCGTGCTGATTACGCACCAGATGGACGTGATCAAGCAGGTCTGCGACCGCGTCGCGGTGCTGGATGCGGGCCGTGTGGTCGAACAGGGCAAGGTCATCGACGTGTTCCTGCAACCGCATCACGAAGTCACGCGCGCGCTGATCGGCGACGTGATCGCGCAGGAGCTGCCGCCCGCGATGAAGGCGCGCGTGGCCGAACGCCTGAAGACCGGCAGCGGACATTTGCTGCGCCTCGCGTTCACCGGGTCGGGTGTCGATCAGCCGATCCTGTCGGAAACGATTCGCCGCTACGAACTCGACTTCAACATCCTGCACGGCCAGATCGACGAGATCCAGGGGCAGGCGTTCGGCTCGCTCGCGGTGTTGGCGGGCGGCGAACCGGCAAAGGTGGCAGAGGCGCTGACGTATCTGCGCGAACAGGGTGTGGTGGTCGAGGAGCTGTCGTATGTTGAGTGAAATGTTCGATATGTTCGTCCAGTCGTTCTGGGAAACGCTCGTGATGGTGGGCATCTCCGGACTGGTCGGCGCAGCGGTCGGCCTGCCGCTCGGCGTGCTGCTGTATCTGACCGACCGTCAGGGCGTGCTGCAGAATATCGCGGTGAATCGCGTGATAGGGGGAATCGTCAACGCGGTGCGCTCGACGCCGTTCATCATTTTGCTGGTCGCAGTGATTCCGTTCACACGCCTCGTAGTGGGTTCGTCGATCGGCACGGCTGCGGCCGTGGTGCCGCTGACGATCGCCGCAGCGCCGTTTATCGCGCGTCTGGTTGAGACAGCTTTGCGCGAAGTCGATCGCGGTCTGATCGAAGCGGCGCAGGCCATGGGCGCGACCACTAGTCAGATCGTCTTCAAGGTGCTGTTGCCGGAATCGCTGCCGGGCGTGGTCGCCGGGTTGACGATTACCTTCGTGTCGCTGGTCGGGTATTCAGCGATGGCCGGTGCGATCGGCGGTGGCGGGCTCGGCGATCTGGGCATTCGTTACGGGTATCAGCGTTTCCTGCCGGAAGTGATGGTGACGGTCGTGGTGATCCTGATCGTCTTCGTGCAACTGGTGCAGTCATTCGGGGATTGGCTCGTGCGTCGTTTGAGCCATAAATAAACAGAGGCTATCGGAGCCTTTCGAGAAAACGCCGCGCGCCGCAAGTTTTCCGCTCCGCAGGGAGGCCCCCGCTCCGAAGGAAGTCCCCCGCCCCTTGGGGGGATTGGGGGATCGCCTCCTCGGGGAGGCGGCCGCGAAGCGACAGGTTTTGGGGCACGCTCAACAGAATTGCCAGATTCGGAAAAGGTCCATCATGCAACGTCGTTTCATTCTCAAGCTGGCCGCCACGCTTGGCGCCGCGTCGCTGTTCGCTGCCGCCACGGCGGCTCGTGCCGAAGACGCGATCAAGGTCGGCGTCACCGGCGGCCCGCACGCGCAGATCATGGAAGTCGTGAAGACGGTCGCGGCAAGGAACGGCCTGAACATCAAGATCGTTGAGTTTTCCGACTACGTCCAGCCGAACGCGGCGCTCGCCGGCGGCGACCTGGACGCGAACAGCTACCAGCACGACCCGTACTTGCAGGCCCAGGTGAAGGACCGCGGCTACCAGCTGATCCGCGTTGCCGATACGGTCACGTACCCGATGGGCCTCTACTCGAAGAAAGTGAAGACGCTGGCTGAATTGCAGCCGGGCGCGAAGATCGCGGTGCCGAACGATCCGACCAATGGCGGCCGGGCACTCCTGTTGCTGCAAAAGCAGGGTCTGCTGAAGCTGCGCGCGGACGCAGGTCTCAGGGCGACGCCGCTCGACATCGTCGACAACCCGAAGAAGCTGAAGATAGTCGAACTCGACGCCGCGCAAATTCCGCGTTCGCTGAACGACGTGGACGCCGCCGCGATCAATACGAACTTTGCGATGGAAGCGGGTCTGAAGCCCAGGCAGGACGCCATCGCGATCGAAGACCCGAAGGGTCCGTACGTGAATATCATCGCAATCCGCGAAGCTGACAAAAACAAGCCGTGGGTGGCGAAACTGGTCGCGGCGTATCATTCGCCGGAAGTGAAGCAGTTCGTCGAGAGCAAATTCGGCGGGGCGGTGATCACGGCCTGGTGATGTGACGGCCGGCTTTTCGACCGTTTTCCCCGGCTGTGGGCATAGCAAGACACGACGGCAATGTAAAATTAGAGTCGTAAGTCTTAACCCGGGGTTGTCGCCCGGGTTTTTTCGAGATTAAAATAGAACGATCGTTCGATATTGTCGTCACGCCGCTGAGGAGCGATATCCTTCTGCTAGAGCGCCCGCGACGCGGTTGCCCTAAGGGCAGTCGTTATAATGATCGTTGGGCTGACGTATTCGTAACTTTGGAGCGTGTGCATGAAAATCCTGGTGCCAGTCAAGAGAGTGGTCGATTACAACGTGAAAGTCCGGGTCAAATCGGACGGCACGGGCGTCGACATCGCGAACGTGAAGATGTCGATGAATCCGTTCGACGAAATCGCGGTTGAAGAAGCGGTTCGTCTGAGGGAAGCGGGCGTGGCGACCGAAGTGATCGCCGTGTCGGCGGGTGTGACGCAAGCGCAGGAAACGCTGCGCACGGCGCTGGCGATCGGCGCGGACCGCGCGATCCTGATCGAGTCGAACGAAGACCTGCAGCCGCTGGCCGTCGCCAAGCTGCTCAAGGCGCTGGTCGACAAGGAACAGCCTGGGCTGGTGATTCTCGGCAAGCAGGCCATCGACGACGATTCGAACCAGACCGGCCAAATGCTCGCTGCGCTGGCGAATCTTCCGCAAGCGACGTTCGCCTCGAAGGTTGTCGTTGCCGATGGTAAAGCTACGGTTTCGCGCGAAGTCGACGGCGGCGCGGAAACGCTGTCGCTGACCTTGCCCGCTGTGGTCACGACCGACCTGCGCCTGAACGAGCCGCGCTATGTGACGCTGCCGAACATCATGAAGGCGAAGAAGAAGCCGCTGGAAGTCATCAAGCCGGAAGATCTCGGCGTTGACGTGACGCCGCGCCTGAAGATGCTGAAGGTCGTCGAGCCGCCGAAGCGCTCTGCCGGTGTGATGGTGCCGGATGTGAAGACGCTGGTCGAGAAGCTGAAGACCGAAGCCAAGGTGCTGTAAGGAGACGGACGAAATGACGAATCTGGTAATTGCAGAACACGATAACGCATCGATCAAGGCCGCGACGCTGAACACGATCGCAGCCGCGCAGAAGATTGGCGGTGATATCCACGTGCTGGTGGCAGGCCACAACGCACAAGCCGCAGCGGATGCGGCAGCGAAGATCGCTGGCGTGAGCAAGGTGCTGCTGGCCGACGCGCCGCAACTGGCAGCGGGCCTGGCAGAAAACGTCGAAGCGACGGTGATGAACATCGCGAAGGACTACACGCACATCCTCGCGCCGGCGACTGCTTACGGTAAAAACATCGCACCGCGTATTGCCGCGAAGCTGGATGTCGCACAGATCAGCGACATCACCGCAGTGGACAGCGCAGACACGTTCGAGCGCCCGATCTACGCCGGCAACGCCATCGCCACCGTGCAATCGGCTGACCCGATCAAGGTCATCACGGTCCGCACGACCGGTTTTGATGCCGTGGCGGCCGAAGGCGGCAGCGCAGCGGTCGAGAAGATCGAAGCCGCAGCCGACACCGGCCTGTCGCAGTTCGTGAGCCGTGAAGTGACGAAGCTGGACCGTCCGGAACTGACTTCGGCGAAGATCATCGTCTCGGGCGGCCGTGGTCTGGGCAACGGCGAGAACTACACCAAGGTTCTGGAACCGCTGGCGGACAAGCTGAACGCAGCGCTGGGCGCATCACGCGCAGCCGTCGATGCGGGCTTCGTGCCGAACGACTATCAGGTCGGCCAGACCGGCAAGATCGTCGCGCCGCAACTGTACGTGGCCGTCGGCATCTCGGGTGCGATCCAGCATCTGGCCGGGATGAAAGACTCGAAGGTGATCGTCGCGATCAACAAGGACCCGGAAGCGCCGATTTTCAGCGTCGCCGATTACGGTTTGGTGGGCGATCTGTTCACGCTCGTGCCGGAACTTGTTAGCGAACTCGGCTAAGCGCCGCAGCGCCGGTTAACAGGCGTCTGGCAGCACACGAAAGGGCGTGGGACCTAACAAGTCCGGCGCCCTTTTTATATCGAAAGACCGGAGGAGAACTGGCATGAGCTATACGGCACCCATCAAGGACATGCTGTTCGTGATGAAAGAATTGGCCGCGCTCGAAGACATCGCGACCTTGCCTGGCTTCGAAGACGCAAACCTCGATACGGCTCAGGCCGTGCTCGAAGAGTCGGCGAAACTGTGCGGCGAAGTGCTGGCGCCGCTGAACGTCGAAGGCGATCGCAATCCGAGCAGCTGGAAGGATGGCGTGGTTACCGCGACGCCCGGCTTCAAGGAGGCGTTCCGCCAGTTCGTGGAAGGCGGCTGGCAAGGCGTGCAGCATCCGCTCGACTACGACGGCCAGGGCCTGCCGAAGCTGATCGCCACGCCGTGCATCGAAATGCTCAATGCGTCGAACCTCTCGTTCGCGCTGTGTCCGCTGCTGACCGACGGCGCGATCGAAGCGCTGCTCACCGCCGGCACCGAAGCGCAAAAACAGACCTACGTGCCCAGGCTGATTTCCGGCGAGTGGACCGGCACGATGAACCTGACCGAGCCGCAGGCCGGTTCCGATCTCGCGCTGGTGCGCACGCGCGCCGAACCGCAAGGCGATGGTTCGTTCAAGCTGTTCGGCACCAAGATCTTCATTACATGGGGCGAGCATGACATGGCGCAGAACATCGCCCATCTCGTGCTGGCGCGCATCCCGAACGCACCGGAAGGCGTGAAGGGCATTTCGCTCTTCATCGTGCCGAAGTTTCTCGTCAATGAAGACGGTTCGCTCGGCGAGCGTAACGATGTGCATTGCGTGTCGATCGAGCACAAGCTCGGCATCAAGGCGAGCCCCACCGCGGTGCTGCAGTTCGGCGACCACGGCGGCGCGATCGGTCATCTGATCGGCGAAGAAAATCGCGGCCTCGAGTACATGTTCATCATGATGAACGCGGCGCGTTTCGCGGTGGGCATGCAGGGCGTGGGCGTCTCGGACCGGGCGTATCAGAAGGCCGTGGCGTACGCGAAGGATCGCGTGCAAAGCCGCCCGGTGGACGGCTCGGCGAAGCAATCGGTGGCAATCATCCAGCATCCGGACGTGCGCCGCATGCTCGCGACGATGCGTGGCCTCACCGAAGCATCGCGCGCATTGGCGTATGTCGCCGCGGCTCACTGCGATATCGCGCATCGTCATCCTGACGAAGCAAAACGCGCCGGACATCAGGCGATCTACGAATACCTCGTGCCGATCGTGAAGGGCTGGAGCACGGAGCTGTCGATCGACGTGACGAGCCTCGGCGTGCAGGTGCACGGCGGCATGGGTTTCATCGAAGAAACGGGCGCCGCGCAGTACTACCGCGACGCGCGCATTCTGCCGATCTACGAAGGGACGACCGCGATCCAGGCCAACGACCTGATCGGCCGCAAGACTGTGCGCGACGGCGGCAAGGTGGCGAAATCGCTGCTGGCCGGCGTAGCAGAAACGATCGAGGCGCTCGGCACGCAGCAGGGTGCGGCGTTCGAATCGATGAAGAAATATCTGGCGCAAGGTCATCGCTCGCTCACTGCGGCGGTCGATTTCGTTGTTGCCAACACGAAGAACGATCCGAACGCGGTGTTCGCCGGCAGCGTGCCGTATCTGAAGCTCGCGGGCGTCGTGCTGGGCGGCTGGCAGATGGCGCGTGCGCTGCTCGTGGCGGCTGAAAAGCGCGCCGAAGATCCGTCGTTCTACGGCGCGAAGATCGCGACCGCGCAGTTCTATGCCGAGCATGTGCTGCCGCAGGCGTCGGCGCTCGAAGCGTCGATCGTTACCGCGAAGGGCGGGGAGAGTGTGCTGGCGTTGTCGGAAGATCAGTTCTGATGCTGCACTTCTTCTCTCGAGCTATGTAGCGAAAGCTCGTGCGAAAAGACAAACGGCGCCCTGTGAGGCGCCGTTTGTCTTTGTCAGGCCGGTTTGTCTGCGATGACGAACCGGCGCAACCGCTCGCGAAGCGTTAATCGTTAATCCCTAAACCTCAAGCATAAGCCGGGCGATGCGCACCGCCGGTCTCGCCGAGATAGCGATGCACCGACAGATCGTCCGCCTTGATCGCGGGTTGCTTGCCCGACATCACGTCGGCCAGCAGTTGCCCCGAGCCGCACGACATCGTCCAGCCCAGCGTGCCGTGACCCGTATTCAGGAACAGGTTCGGCACCGGCGTGCGGCCGACGATCGGCGTGCCGTCCGGTGTCATCGGACGCAGGCCAGTCCAGAAGGTGGCCTTCGACGTATCGCCGCCGCCCGGGAACAGATCGTTCACGCATAGTTCCAGCGTTTCGCGGCGCGCCTGGCGCAACGATTTGTCGAAGCCGACGATCTCCGCCATGCCGCCGACGCGAATCCGGTCGTCGAAGCGCGTGATCGCGATCTTGTAGGTCTCGTCGAGTACGGTCGAAATCGGCGCGGACGCTTCGTTGACGATCGGCGCGGTGATCGAATACCCCTTGAGCGGGTAGACCGGAATCTTCACGAGGCCGGACAGGAATTTCGTTGAGTACGAACCGAGCGCCACGACAAACGAATCCGCGCGTATCAGTTCATTACCGCATTGCACGCCGGCGATGCGCTCGCCCGCCATGGCGAATGAGTCGATCGGCGTGTTGTAGCGGAACTTGACGCCCAGTTGCTCGGCCAGCGCGGCGAGGCGCGTGGTGAACATCTGGCAGTCGCCGGTTTCGTCGCCCGGCAGGCGCAGGCCGCCCGTCAGCTTGTGCGAGACCGCGGCGAGCGCCGGTTCGGCTTTTGCGAGCTCGGCCGGCGACAGCAGTTCATACGGCACGTTGGCATCCCGCAGCACGGCGATGTCTTTCGCGGCGCCGTCGAACTGCTGTTGCGTGCGGAACACCTGCAGCGTGCCGCCGGTGCGGCCTTCGTACTGGATGCTGGTTTCGGCGCGCAGCGCTTGCAAACAATCGCGGCTGTATTCGGCGAGGCGGACCATGCGGCCCTTGTTCACCGCATAACGCGACGACGTGCAGTTTTGCAGCATCTGCCACATCCATTGCAACTGGAATTGCGTGCCGTCGAGGCGGATCGCCAGCGGCGCATGCTTCTGGAACATCCATTTGACGGCCTTCAGCGGCACGCCCGGCGCCGCCCACGGCGACGCGTAGCCCGGCGAAATCTGGCCGGCATTGGCAAAGCTGGTTTCGAGCGCCGGGCCGGCCTCGCGATCGATCACCGTGACTTCATGACCGGCACGCGCCAGATAATAAGCACTCGTCACCCCGACGACGCCACTGCCCAAAACGACGACTCGCATAGCTGCTCCAGAGAAAGGTCTGAGGGCGGTGCGCTCGTCGATTCGTTGGAATTCATTCGATTAACGAGGTGTAACGCTGATCGCCCAGTGTTAACCGCTATACTATTAACAGTCAGGTAGGTTTTGTTATCGTATTTTCAAGATTTTCAGCAAAAACACTATGCGTACACAACGCCAACCGGTCCGGGCCCTCGACAAACTCGATCACAAGATCCTGCGGCTCCTGCAACAGGACGGCCGGATGGCAATGAAAGACCTTGCCGAACAGGTCGGGCTGTCCGTTACGCCTTGCATCGAGCGGGTCAAGCGGATGGAGCGTGACGGCGTGATCACCGGCTATCATGCAAGGGTGAACCCGGCTGAGCTGGGCGCGGCGCTGCTGGTATTCGTCGAGATCACGCTCGATCACAAAAGCGGCAACATGTTCGACCAGTTCCGCCGCGAGGTGCAGAAGATCCCCGAGGTGCTGGAGTGCCACCTCGTCTCCGGCGACTTCGACTACCTGATCAAGGCGCGCATCGGTGAAATGGCCGACTACCGCAAACTGCTGGGTGACATCCTGCTGCAACTGCCCGGCGCGGTGCAGTCGAAGAGCTACGTGGTGATGGAAGAAATCAAGGAAACGCTGACGATTGCAGTTGGTGATTAGTTCGCGAGAAAGGTGCCTGGCTGGGCTCGACAAACGGCGTAAACACTGTATATTTATACAGGTGTTTTGCGCCGTTTTTGTTTTTGCGTGCTCCAGCCGTGACCGATTCCGACATCCACTCCGCTAGCGAATTTCCGATCGCTCCGCCCGCGCCTCGCAAGGGGCGCGGCGCGGTGACGAACCTGCAAGGCCGTTATGAAGTCGACCAGCGCGAAGTGGTGGACGACGGCTGGCTTTCGTCGCCGGAGGAAGGCGGCGAGCCCAAGGTCTTACGCACGCAGGTTTTCGAAGAGCGGGCCAAAACCATTCTCACGCGCAATGCATCGCCGGATATTCCGTTCAGCGTGTCGCTGAACCCGTATCGGGGCTGTGAGCATGGCTGTATCTACTGCTTTGCGCGGCCTACCCATAGTTATCTGGGGTTGTCGCCGGGGCTCGACTTCGAAAGCCGCATCTATGCAAAGATCAATGCGCCGGAATTGCTCGAGCGCGAGTTGTCGAAGAAGTCCTATGTGCCCGAGCCGATCGCGCTGGGCGTCAATACGGACGCCTGGCAACCCGCCGAGCGCGATTTGCGGCTTACTCGGCGGGTGATAGAAGTGCTCAGCGAGCGGAGCCATCCCTTCGCGGCGATCACCAAATCGTCGCTGATCGAGCGCGATCTCGATCTGCTCGCGCCTATGGCGGCGCGCGGGCAGTTCATGGCGGCCATCACGATCACCACGCTGGATGCGGATATCGCGCGCACGCTGGAGCCGCGTGCGGCCACGCCGTCGCGTCGATTGCGCACGATCCGTACGTTGAGCGAAGCGGGTATTCCCGTTGGCGTGAGCATCGCGCCGGTGATTCCATTCGTCACCGAGCCGGACATGGAGCGCGTGCTGGAGGCTTGTGCGCAAGCCGGTGCATGCAATGCGAGTTACATCGTGCTGCGCTTGCCGTGGGAAGTCGCGCCGCTTTTCAAGGATTGGCTCGCGGCGCATTTTCCCGATCGTGCTGACCGGGTGATGAGTCGCGTGCGCGATATGCGGGGCGGGAAAGACTACGACTCGAGCTTTTCCACTCGAATGAAGGGGGAAGGGTTGTGGGCGGACCTGTTGAAGCAACGCTTCTACAAGGCCGTGCGCCGGCTCGGGTTAAACCGGCGCGATCGCGGCATTCTGGACATGTCGCACTTTCGCCGGGTCGAACCGGTGCGTGCTGAACCGCCGCCACGCCACGATCCGCAGTTGAACCTCTTTTAGCGCGGCGCGCGGGAGGTCATTGCGATAGCGCTTTGGCGGCCTCTACCTGACCTTCGAAGTAAGTCTGGAACGAGATCGCAAGGCCCGTCATCAGCAGGAACGCGCCGATCAGCAGCGAAAAGATCACGATGAAAATGACGGTCCAGCCAGAGTGGCTTTTGCGCTGGGTTTGCGCGTTGAACTGCGCATCCCACTTTTCATCCGGACGCAGGCCGTAGACGATCGCAGCCAGAAACGCGGAGAGCAGGGAAACGGCACCGAAAAACGCTAGCACCCAACCGGGCATCGAGGCCCGCTCGCTGGCCACCACCAGCATGGCGCCCGGAATCCCGATCAGCGTGCCAAGCAGATGAGCCCAGCCGTAAATGTCGCGCATGCCATACAGATAGAAGCGGTGGGCGCCGAGACTGCCGAAGAAGAATGCCAGCGCGGCGGTAATCGTCTTGGATCTGAAATGCGAGGAAGTCGAAGCAAGCGTGGACATGTGGGCGAGAGCAGAGTGACAGGCGGTCGAAAGGAGCGGGGCGCCGGTAGGCACGGACCGACGCGCATTCTACGCCACGCTGTGTGGTGGCGGTCACGTGGTGTACGACCGTATGGACGCCGCGGCTGCTTGTGTCCGTCGTGGGTTGGGTGCGTGCGGGCCGCGTCGGCGGCCTCGGCGCGCAGTTGCGCAGCGGTTAAGGCTAAGGCGCGGAGTAGGTCACGCGGTAGACCGCGCCGGCGTAGTCGTCGCTGATCAGGAGCGAACCGTCGGGCATCGGTTGCACGTCGGCTGGGCGGCCCCATACCGCTTCGCCCGGTTGGAGCCAGCCAACGGCGAAGACTTCCTGATGCGCGTTGCTGCCGTCAGGGTTGGTGATCACCCGTACGACGCGGTAACCAACCTTCTTGCTGCGATTCCACGAACCGTGTTCGGCGATAAAAATATTGTCTCGATAGGCGGCCGGAAACATCGAGCCGCTGTAAAAGCGCATGCCGAGCGAGGCGACGTGTGCACCGAGTTTGACAACCGGCGGCGTGAAGGCGCTGCACGGGTGGTCTTTGCCGAACTCGGGGTCGGGCGTGTCGCCGCCATGGCAGTACGGAAAACCGAAATCCATGCCGACGCGCGGTGCGCGGTTGAGTTTGTCGTCCGGTACGTCGTCGCCCATCATGTCGCGGCCGTTGTCGGTGAACCACAGCTCATGCGTCACCGGGTGCCACGCGAAGCCGACCGTATTGCGAACGCCGCGCGCCACGACTTCATAATGGCTGCCGTCCGGGTCCATGCGGCCGATCAGCCCAAAGCGGTCGCGGTCTTTCAGGCAGACGTTGCAGGGCGCGCCTTGCGGCACGTACAGCTTGCCATCCGGCCCGAACGCAATGAATTTCCAGCCATGATGCGTTTCTGTCGGCAGTGTGTCGGTGACGACGGCTGGCTTGGGCGGGTCATTCAGATGGGCGTCGATCGCGTCGAAGCGTAGAATTTCCGACACTGCGGACACATACAGCGCGCCATCCCGCCACGCCACACCGGCCGGCGCTTCCAATCCGGAGCCAATCACGTGGCGAGCCGTCACGCGCCCATTCTGCAATTCGAGCGCGTAGACGTGGCCGTCAAGGCTGCCTATATAAAGAATGCCTTTCGGCGAGAGCGCCATGCCCCGCGCGCTGGGTACCGCGTCCGACAGGACCTCGATATGGAAGCCCGGTGGCAGTTTGATGCGCTCGACCGGCAGCGCGGCCAGCGCCGGCAGGGCAGTGGCGGCGAGCAACAACATTACGCCGGCTCGCAGGGCCTGAACGCGGACGGCGCTCGAAAAGCCGGCAAGCAGCGCAAAGCCGGCGATTCGCCGAAAGGCGGCGAATGAAGCGAAAAAAAACGCAGGCGGCAGCAGGAGTTTCACGGGCGCTCCGTCAGGCAATTCGGGCGTTTGGGCGTGGTCCGGGCTCCTCGCCTGGATGGCCGGCGCAACCCGGCCACTCAGTTTATCCCGGTAAGTGTTTGTTATGGCGTCGGTTTCCCGCTATAATCGCGTGTTTCAGTCGTTCCGAACCCCGGTTTTCAAGGATTCTAGTATGGTCATCATCCGCTTGGCTCGTGGCGGCTCCAAGAAGCGCCCGTTCTACAACATCGTCGCAACCGATTCGCGTAACCGTCGTGACGGCCGCTTCATCGAGCGCGTTGGCTTCTACAACCCGGTCGCTACGAAGGGTGAGTCGCTGCGTATCGCTCAAGACCGCCTGACGTACTGGCAAGGCGTTGGCGCACAACTGTCGCCGACCGTCGAGCGTCTCGTGAAAGAAGCGCAAAAGGCGCAGCCGGCTGCTTAATGGCAGCTAGCATGCGTATCGTCGTCGGTTCGGCCGGCGGCTCGCGCAGCTTGCGTGAGCAGTCCGATGCGCGAGTTTTGCTGAAGCAGACGTCGAAGTTGGCAGCGAGGTTCTCTTCGAGGTTCCCTTATGTCTGAGCGTGATTCCGGCGGTTCAGGCCGCGCGAAGGCAAAAGTGGCAGCCCCGCGCGCGAAGACGTCTGATCAGGCGCCGTTCGGAGCATTCGTCCGCAAGCCGGTCGAACGGGCCGAAGGCAAGGCGAAAGCCGAAGTTGCAAGCGCCGGTTCCAACGCAGCAGGCATGCGCGCGGAAACGGCGGAGAGCTGGCCGGCCGATGCGGTCGAGGTCGGTGCAATTGTCGACGCTTACGGCCTCAAAGGCTGGGTCAAGGTAGCCGCGCACGCGGATGCCGGACACGGCGGCGACGCGTTGCTAAGCGCGAAGCGCTGGTGGTTGCTGAAAGGCCACGAGCGCAAATCGGCGCCGTCGTTACAGGCAAAAACGCATAGCGACAGTGTCGTTGCCCATCTGGGCGGCGTAACTGACCGCGATGTGGCACTGGCACTGCGCGGCACGCGCGTTTATATCAGCCGCAGCGAATTTCCGGCCCTCGGGGCCGATGAATTCTACTGGGTCGACCTGCTCGGCCTGGATGTGGTGAACGTTGCCGGGGTCAACCTCGGCAAGGTTGCAGACATGATCGACAACGGTGCGCACTCGGTGTTGCGCATCGAATACCCGGATACCGACAAAAGCGGTAAGCCGGTCACCGGCGAGCGCTTGATCCCGTTCGTCGGCGTCTTTGTCAAAACGGTGGATCAGGCGGCGAAGCAGATCATCGTCGACTGGGAAGCCGATTACTAAATAACTCGCTGACTGGAGAGAGCGATGCAGTTCGATGTCGTGACGCTCTTTCCTGACATGTTTCGTGCGCTGACCGACTGGGGTATCACCAGCCGTGCGGCGAAGCAGGAGCGCTACGGGTTGCGTACGTGGAATCCACGTGATTTCACCACGGACAACTACCGCACAATCGACGATCGTCCTTACGGCGGCGGCCCCGGCATGGTCATGCTGGCCAAGCCCCTCGAAGACGCGATCGGCGCGGCGAAAGCGGCGCAGGCGGAGCAGGGCATCGGCGCGTCGCGCGTCGTGATGATGTCGCCGCAAGGCGCCACGCTGAATCACGATCGTGTCATGCAGTTCGCGGCCGAGCCCGGTCTGATCATGTTGTGCGGGCGCTATGAAGCGATCGATCAGCGTTTGCTCGACCGTGTTGTCGACGAAGAAGTCAGTCTCGGCGACTTCGTGCTGTCCGGCGGGGAATTGCCGGCCATGGCGTTGATGGATGCCGTGGTGCGCCAGTTGCCCGGCGTGCTGAACGATTCACAATCGGCGGTGCAGGACAGTTTCGTCGACGTGCTGCTGGATTGTCCGCATTACACGCGTCCGGAGGAATACAACGGCGTGCGTGTGCCCGATGTGCTGCTCGGCGGCCATCATGCGGAAATCGAGGCATGGCGTCGGCGTGAGGCCTTGCGCAATACGCTGAACAAGCGGCCCGATCTGATCGTGAAGGCCAGAAAGTACAAGATGTTGAGCCGTGCCGACGAGGCATGGCTTACGAGTCTCGCGAAGGAAGCGTCGAAGGCGTAAAGCCTCGGTCTTTCGAGCGGACATAGGCGGCGCCGCACATGCGTGTACGGCGCCAGATGTGAACCCATCCTCTATCGGGGCCGTAGCCAGACGCACCAGGTAAAACCAGCGCGAGGCAGGTACGAACGTCGACAAGATGGACTTAGGAGTCAGTGATGAATCTGATTGCAAAACTCGAGCAGGAAGAAATCGCGCGCGCCCTCGGCGAGAAGACCATCCCCGAATTCGCCCCCGGCGACACGGTGATCGTCAGCGTGAACGTGGTTGAAGGTACGCGTAAGCGTGTTCAGGCTTACGAAGGCGTCGTGATCGCCAAGCGTAACCGTGGTCTGAATTCGTCGTTCATCGTCCGCAAGATTTCGTCGGGCGAAGGCGTCGAGCGTACGTTCCAGACGTACTCGCCGCTGCTGGCAAGCATCGTCGTGAAGCGTCGTGGCGATGTGCGTCGTGCGAAGCTGTACTACCTGCGCGACCGTTCGGGCAAGTCGGCTCGGATCAAGGAAAAGCTGGTCGCGAAGAAAGACCGCGCTGCTCCGGAAGCGTAAAAGCTGTAAGAAAAAGCACCCCTCGCGGGTGCTTTTTTGTTTGCCAGGTCAAAATAGCGGCATGTCCCCTATCCGCTCATTCCGAGAGACCCGTTGATCCGCCCCGCCTTTGAGCCTGAAACTCTGCCTGTCGAAGCGACAGGTGCCGATCTGCCACCGGTCGTTGCCGGGCGCCTGACGCCCGACGGTCTGCGTGGGCGTTTCGCGCAGCGTCTTAGCTGGACGCCTGAACCCATTATCGAAGTGCCCTGGCGTGACGTGCGCGCCGATCCGCGCGTTGCCGCCGTGCTGGTGCCACTGGTCGTGCGCGACAACGGTCTCACCGTGCTGCTGACCCAACGTGCCGACCATCTGAACGACCACGCCGGCCAGGTAAGCTTTCCCGGCGGCCGTCATGAACCCTTCGACGCAGATTCGACCGCCACGGCATTGCGCGAGGCGCAGGAAGAAGTCGGACTCGAGCCGTCGCGGGTTGAAATTCTCGGTGCGTTGCCCGACTATTTGACGGGCACCGGGTTTCGCGTGTCGCCCGTGATCGGTCTTGTGCACCCGCCTTTCACGTTGAAAGTGGATGCACTCGAAGTGGCCGAAGTCTTCGAAGTGCCGCTCGCTTTTCTGATGGATCCCGCGAATCACGAAGAACGTGTGTTTCGTTACGAGGGCGGCGAGCGGCGCTTCTTCGCCATGCCCTATCCGCGAACCGCGTCGGCGTCCGAAGATCGCGAGGATCAGGTGGGTGGCCATCATTTCATCTGGGGCGCAACGGCGGCGATGCTGCGCAACTTCTATCGCTTTCTAGCGGCATAAGCTGCGTCGGTCTGTGCAGTTGTTGGGTGTTTGTCAACGTCCGCGCTCAGTCGCATCCGACCCTGTGCTATCGTTATAAAACAATCGTAAAAACTCGAAAAGCACGGCGCACCGCATGACTTTTTTCTCCGTATTGCTGGCTCTGATCATTGAACAGGTACGCGCGCTGTCGCCGAACAATCCGGTGTCCGCGTTGCTTCAATACCATGCGGAGTCGGCGGCGCACGGATTCGATGCCGGCAAGCCCAAGCATGGCCTGCTCGCATGGCTGGTGGTGGTGGTGCCCTGGACGCTGGCCGTCGCGCTCGTCTACTACGTGCTTTATCACATTCACTTTGCGCTGGCCTTCCTGTGGAACGTCGCGGTGCTGTACTTCACGCTCGGCTTCCGGCAGTTCAGCCATTACTTCACCGACATCCACCTCGCGTTGAACAACGACGATGTGCCGCGTGCGCGTGAAATCCTGAATGAATGGACCGGGCTCGACACCGTCGACATGCCCGTCAGCGAGATTGTGCGTCATACGCTGATTCACGCGGTGGTCGCATCGCATCGGCATGTGTTTGGCGTGTTCTTCTGGTTTCTGATTCCGGTTGGGCCGGCGGGCGCGGTGCTGTATCGGATTGCCGAGTATCTGGCGCGTGCATGGGCGCGGCCGGTCGACGATCGCACGGTGGCGTTTTCGAGTTTCGCGCAGCGCGCCTTTTTCGTGATCGACTGGGTGCCGGCGCGGCTCACGTCGCTGGGCTTTGCGATCGTCGGTAATTTTGAAGACGCGATTTATGCGTGGCGCAACCACGCGCGTCAGTGGCCGGATGCGAATGACGGCGTGTTGCTGGCCGCGGGCAGTGGGGCGCTGGGTGCGCGTCTGAGCGGCCCGCTCGCCGAGCCGTCGAGCCTCGACGCGTTGGCCACCGGCGACGGCGGCCCGATGCAGGTCGGCGACGACTGCACGCCGCGTACGCTGCAATCGGCGGTGGGTCTCGTGTGGCGCGCGGTGGTGCTGTGGATGATTCTGCTGCTGATGTTGACGATCGCGGTGTGGCTGGCCTGAGGCCGCTCGTTTGAGTCAGCGCGTGACTCACGCACCGCAGAAAAAAGCCGGGTAGTGAACTGCACCCCAAAGGTTGGATCGATGTCCAACTTTGCGGGGTCAGTTCATAGAACCCGGCTTTTTCATTGCTCACGCCACGATTACATGACCGATTAGTACCGGAGGCCTGGTCGCTTCACCCTCCATGAGCCGCGTCTAACCGCTTCAACCGTCCAGCGGATCGCGCGCCGTCCCACACTGCCAGCACACCGTGAACTGCGCCTCGAGCGTCTCCCCGCACTGACGGCATTGCCACGAAGGCGAGCCCGCCGCCGGCCCATGCGAAGCCGCATCGATCAGGCGCAGCGCCATCGCCTCGTCGCGTTCATCGACGAGCCATAGCTCCGGCGCGCACTGATCCGCCGGAATATCGCCGAGCGCGCCATTCAGATAACGGTTATGCAACTCGCAAGCGATGCCCGCCGTCTCCAGCACGTTGACCCAATGCTGTCCGATGATCAGATTAGGCGCGCGCATCAATTTCATCGTGAGTCCATGGGTTGATAGCGACGCGCGTTAGCGCACGATCTGGCTAGCTTCGTGCACCAGTTGCGCATACAGGGCATGCCGTTCACGCCGGATCCCGCCGTCGGCGACCGCTTCGAGAATCGCGCAGCCCGGTTCCTGCAAGTGATGGCAGTTATAGAAGCGGCAGTTCGGCAGCATTGACCGGAACTCGGGAAACGCGCGTTCGAGCCGGCCCTCGGTCAGGTGATGCAGACCGAATTCCTGGAACCCCGGTGAATCGATCAACGCACCGCCGTCGCCACCCGGCAAAGGGTAGAGCCGCGTGAAGGTCGTGGTATGCCGCCCGCTGTTCAGCGCGGTCGAGATCTCACGTGTGGCTACCTCGGCATCCGGAATCAGCAGATTCACCAACGTTGATTTGCCCATGCCCGACTGGCCGAGCAGCAGCGTCGAGTGACCTTGCAGGTGTTCGAGCAAAGCGGGTCGCGCGGCGTCAGGCTGCGTCTTGATCGACACTTCGACCACGGTATAGCCGAGCGCGCGATACGGTTCGAGCCGCTTGCGCGCGCCTTCGAGCGCGCCGGTCACGTCGATCTTGTTCAGCACGATCAACGGCTTCAGCTCGTTCGCCTCGGCGGCGACTAGCGCGCGGCCGAGCAGATCCTCGCTGAAATGCGGCTCGGTCGCGAGCACGATCAGCAACTGATCGAGATTCGCGGCAAACAGCTTCGACTTGTACTGATCCGAGCGATACAGCAGATTGCGCCGTTCGCCGATCTCGACGATCACGCCCTGATCCGCCGAGGTCGGCTCGTAAATCACACGATCGCCGACCGCGACTTCGCTGCGCTTGCCGCGCGGGAAGCACTGGAGCATCGGGCTGCCGTCTTCCGGTGCAACCAGGTAGTGGCGCCCATGAGCGGCAATGACGAGCCCGCCCACGCGCGTGCTGGACGGCGCGCGCGGCGCTTTCGGGGAGCGCGCGCTCATGCGTGCCGCAACAGGCGGTCGATCCGCTGCGACGCCGGCGGATGCGAGTAATAGAACGCGGTGTAGAGCGGATCTGGCGTCAGGGTCGACGCGTTGTCCTCATACAGCTTGACGAGCGCGTTGACGAGGTCTTGCGCATCGGTTTGCGTGGCGGCGAACGCGTCGGCTTCGAACTCGTGCTTGCGCGAGCTGAGGCTGCCGAGCGGCGTGACGAAGAACAGGAACACCGGCAGCGCGAGGAAGAACAGCACCAGCGCGAGGCCGCTATTGCCGCCGATCAGCGACGGCCGCACGCCCAGTCCTTCATAGAACCACACGCATTGCGTGAGCCAGCCGAGCAGCGCGAGCATCACGAGGCTGATCGCGAACGTGACGATCATCCGCTTGATCACGTGACGGCGCTTGAAGTGGCCGAGTTCGTGCGCGAGCACCGCTTCGATCTCGTTGCCCGACAGGCGCGCGAGCAACGTGTCGAAGAACACGATCCGCTTGGCCGCGCCAAAGCCGGTGAAATAGGCGTTGCCATGTGCCGAACGGCGGCTGCCGTCCATCACGAACAGGCCCTTGGCGGCGAAACCGCAGCGCTGCATCAGCGCTTCGATGCGGCTTTTCAGTGCTTCGTCCTTGAGCGGCTCGAACTTGTTGAAGAGCGGTGCGATAAACGACGGATACAGCACCAGCACAAGCATCTGGAACGCGACCCAGACGATCCACGTCCACAGCCACCACAGGGTGCCGGCCTGGCTCATTAGCCACAGCACGACGAACAGCAGCGGCAGGCCGAACGCGGCGCCGAGCAGAACGCCCTTGAGACGGTCGAGGAAGAAAATACCCTTGCTCATCCGGTTGAAGCCGAAACGTTGCTCGACCACGAATTGCCGGTAGTACTCGAACGGCAGATCGATCGCGCTGGTGATCGCGATCACCGCCGCGACCAGTGCGATCTGGCCGGCGTAGCCGCGGCCGAGCCAATCGGAGATCGCCAGGTCGAGCGCCTGCACGCCGCCCAGCAGCGTCAGCCCGATCAGCACAGCCGCGCCGACGACGATCTCGATCATCGTCAGCCGCGTGCGTTCGACGGTGTAGTCGGCGGCGCGCTGGTGCGCGGTGAGCGCGATGGTGCCGGCAAACTGGCTCGGCACCTGCTCGCGATGGCCGGCGACGAAGCGGATCTGCCGCGACGCGAGCCACAGTTTGGTGCCGACCATCGCCACGACGGCGACGACGAACAGAACGGTGAAGTACAGGGTAGGCATCCGGGGATTCCGTGGTATCTATGCGAGAATTATATGTTTCTTCCCGCCTGGCGGCGGGGCGATAAGCTTAAACCCGGCTTAAACCCGGCTTAAACCCGGCTTAAACCCGGCTTAAACCCGGCTTAAACCCGGCCCAGGCAGGCCCAGGCAGGTCCAAGCCGGCTCAAACCAATCTATTACGAACAATCGCCGCGGCAAGCGTGCTTCCAGCGAAGCCGTTTACCCGGCCATCAGGGTTGCCTTCATGACTGACATCCTCGCATCCACCGAACCGCCGTCGCTCGTGCGCAGCGACATGAATCTCGTCTGGCTGGACATGGAAATGACCGGGCTCGAACCGGACACTGACCGCATCATCGAAATCGCGGTGGTGGTGACGAATTCGACGCTCGACCGGTTGGTCGAAGGCCCGGTGCTGGCGATTCATCAGAGCGACGAGACGCTCGCCAAAATGGATCAGTGGAACCAGAACACGCATGGCCGCTCGGGCCTGATCGATCGCGTGAAGGCGTCGACGGTGAGTGAAGCCGACGCCACAGAACAGATTCGCGACTTTCTCGCGCAATACGTGCCGCCGGGCAAATCGCCGATGTGCGGCAATTCGATCTGCCAGGACCGCCGCTTCATGGCGCGCTGGATGCCGGATCTGGAACGTTTCTTCCATTACCGCAATCTCGACGTCAGCACGCTGAAGGAACTGTGCCGCCGCTGGCAGCCGGCGATCTACAAGGGTTTCCAGAAACGCGCGATGCACACGGCGCTGGCCGATATCCACGAATCGATCGACGAACTGAAGTACTACCGCGAACACTTCCTGATTCCGGCGGCCTCGCAGGTCCCGGAAACGCCCGCCGCGGAATAACCAGTAAGCGGCCGTTTCAGTTTCAACCCTGCCGGGGCGCGCGCTGCGCGTTCTTCGGCCGGAACGCCTTCACCACGTCGGCGTTCGTTTCCACATACGGGCCGCCGATCAGGTCGATGCAATAGGGCACCGCGGCGAAAATGCCCGGCACCTTCACCGCGCCGCCCGCTTCGGCGTCACGCAAGCCTTCCAGCGTTTCCTTGATCGACTTCGGCTGGCCGGGCAGATTGATGATCAGCGCTGCGTGTGTTGCAGTTTCGCGGATGACCGCCACCTGGCGCGACAGAATCGCCGTCGGCACGAAATTCAGGCTGATCTGCCGCATCTGCTCGCCGAAACCCGGCATTTCCTTCGTCGCGACCGCCAGGGTCGCTTCTGGCGTGACGTCGCGGCGCGACGGGCCGGTGCCGCCGGTGGTCAGCACCAGATCGCAGTCCACTTCGTCGACCAGTTCGATCAGCGTGGCGGAGATCGTGGGCGCGTCATCCTGAATCAGGCGCGTGACCACTTGAAACGGCGAGGTCAGGGCGGCGCCGAGCCATTCCTGCAGCGCCGGAATGCCCTTGTCCTCGTAGACACCGGTGGACGCGCGGTCGCTGACCGACACGAGGCCGATCACGATTTCATCCGGATGTCCGCGCGTTGGCTTACGCGTCGCGGTCGTCATCGTCGTCTTCCAGGGCGTCTTCCGTTTCGGAATCGGTGCCGGCCGACGGGCCGTCGGCGTTCTTGATCCACTGGAACAGCTCGCGGAAGTAGCGCGGCGGCTTGCTTTGCTGCGCTTCCTTACGGGCGTTGCGGATCAGCGTGCGGCCCTGCTGCGGATCGGCGTTCGGGTGCTGGCGGATGAATTCGGTCAGCGCGGCGTCGTCGGCGAGCAGTTTCTCGCGGGTGCGCTCGATCCAGTGCAGCTTGGCAGTTTCCGCTTTGTTGACGCCGTTGTAGGTGTCGAGCGCGGTGCGCAGCGCGGCGGTTTCCTCGTCCAGCAGCGAGCGCATGACGCGCCCGACGTACTGCACCTGACGGCGCTTGCCTTCGTGGTCGGTGATGCGGCGCGCTTCGCGCACGGCGTCGTCGAGCTTTTCGGGCATCGGCATGCGCTTGAGCGCGTCTTTCGGCAGGGCGATCAGCGCCGAGCCCAGTTCCTGCAGCTCGTGCATTTCGCGCTTGAGCTGGGACTTGCTGGGACGGTCGTAGCCGTTCTCGTCGACTTCCGGCTCGGCGGATTCGATGGGTTGAATGCGGGTTTTGCGTGTCATACCGATATTGTAACGTGCCGCGCGCGCGGAACCCGCCGTGCTGCTAGCGCACAAGGCTTCGCGAGTGGGTTTTTGAGGATCGCGGCAAACGCGGCGGGCCGGTAGAAAGTCGGGACAACGGCACGACCGCACCGCGACCGCAGCGGGACCGCAGCGGGACAACACCGGGACAACACCGGGACAACACCGGGACAACACCGGGACAACACCGGGACAACACCGGGAGAGCGCCGGGACAGCGCCGGGACAGCGCCGAGGCAAAGTCAGGCTCAGCGAATGCCAGGTACAGCTTCGCGTACCTTGCTATGATCGCGGGATGCGTGCCAACGCAAAAGAGCATGCAAGTGAGCACGCAAATGGCGCGCGTAAAGCGCGTACGCAAGTGCGTGGCATGGGCGAACACACAGGGCCGCTCGGCCCCGAACAGGACGGCAACGACAATGGCAGCAGACATGGACGTCAAGCAGCGCTTTTTTCCGCATACCCAGGATGAACTGAAGGAAATCGCCTCGGACATCCTTCGTCACGCGAAGTCGCTCGGCGGTACCGACGCGGCGACCGAGATCTCCGAAGGCGACGGCCTGTCCGTCTCCGTGCGGCGCGGCGAAGTCGAGACGATCGAACACAACCGCGACAAGATGGTCGGCGTGACGGTGTTCATCGGCAACAAGCGCGGCAACGCAAGCACCTCGGACTTTTCGTCGCAAGCTTTGAAAGACACGGTGGCGGCCGCGTACAACATCGCCCGCTTCACGGCTGAAGACGACTGCGCGGGTCTCGCCGAAGCAGAATTGCTCGAAACCGCCCCGCGCGATCTCGATCTGTATCACCCGTGGAATCTTTCCGCGGACGAAGCGGTGGAAATCGCCCGCCGCTCGGAAGACGCCGCTTTCGCAACCGATCCGCAGATCAAGAACTCGGAAGGCGCGAGCGTCTCGGCGCAGCACTCGCAGTTCGTGCTGGCCACCTCGCGCGGCTTCCTCGCCGGCTATCCGTACTCGCGCCACTACATCGCGTGCGCGCCGATCGCCGGCAGCGGCCGCAACATGCAGCGCGACGACTGGTACACGTCGACCCGCAGCGCCGCAGACCTCGCCGATCCGGAAGCGGTGGGCCGTTACGCGGCGCAACGTGCGCTGTCGCGCATCGGCGCGCGCGGGCTCGACACGCGCAAGGTGCCGGTGCTGTTCGAAGCGCCGCTCGCCGCCGGCATTCTCGGCGCGTTCGTGCAGGCGACGAGCGGCGGCGCGCTGTACCGCAAGACCTCGTTCCTGGTCGACAGCCTCGGCAAGCCGGTGTTCGCGCCGCACATCCAGGTGGTCGAAGATCCGCACGTCGCGCGCGCGATGGGCAGCGCACCGTTCGACGAAGAAGGCGTGCGCACCAAACAGCGTTCGGTGGTGAAGGACGGTGTGGTGGAAGGCTACTTCCTGTCCACCTACTCGGCGCGCAAGCTCGGCATGCAGACCACCGGCAACGCCGGCGGCTCGCACAATCTGTCGCTGCGCAGCTCGAAGACACGTCCGGAAGACGACTTCGAGGAAATGCTGAAGAAGCTCGGCACAGGCCTGTTGCTGACGGAACTGATGGGGCAGGGCGTGAACTACGTGACGGGCGACTATTCGCGCGGCGCGTCGGGGTTCTGGGTCGAGAATGGCAAGATCCAGTACCCGGTCGAGGAAATCACGGTGGCGAGCACATTGCAGGAAATGTTCCGCCATATCGTCGCGATCGGCGCGGATACGATCACGCGCGGCACCAAGGAAACGGGCTCGGTGCTGATCGAGCGGATGACGATCGCCGGGCAATAAGCGGTTCTGCTTAACCGGCGGCGGCTTGCCTTAGTCCGGCCGTGCAGGAAGGCTGCAAACAAAAAACGCCACGCAGGCGATTGCGTGGCGTTTTTTTATGCCCGCGTTGCGGCGCGCGGCAAATGCTCGAGGCGCGAAGCTGGCCGTCTGAAGCCCGGGCGCAAACCGTAAAGTGTGAAGCGTCAGGCGCGGCGCAAAACCTCAAGCACCCTTACGCTTATAAGTCACAAACGCGTAATCGAAGTCATTCGGCGCGTCCGCGCGATGCGTTTCGTGCGCGACTTCTTCCCATTCGCTTTCATCAAGTTCGGGGAAGGTGGCGTCGCCTTCGAAGTCGGCGGAAATCTCGGTGATGATCAGCTTGTCCGCCTGACGCAAACCTTCCGCATACAGCTGCGCGCCGCCGATCAGAAACGCCTCCGGCGCCTGGTCCTGGGCGGCGAGCTTCAGCGCGTCCTCGAGGGTGGTGGCCGCGTCGCAGCCCTGAAAGCGCCGCGTGGCATCCCGTGTCACGACAATGTTGCGGCGCCCCGGCAACGGCCGGCCGATCGATTCATGCGTCTTGCGGCCCATGATGATGGGCGCGCCCATCGTGGTGCGCTTGAAGAACGCGAGGTCTTCGGGAAGTCGCCAGGGCAACTGGTTGTCGCGGCCGATCACGCCGTTATTGGCGCGAGCGACGATCAGGGTGAGCGTCGTCATCGAATGGAAAGGGGAACGTAACCAGGATGATTCTACCTGAGGCGCAGGAAGGCGCCGCTATGTCAGCCGACGCTCCCCGCCAGGCAACCCTGGGCAGGCAACCGTGGCTAAGCGCCCCGGCCAGGCGCCCCCGGCTAGGCGCCCCCGTCACTTGTGCGAAGGCTCTCCGGCGGCGAACGCTTCAAGCGACGCTTTCTCGTCGGCCGCGCTCAGATCCCGCAACCCGTGCTGACCCATCAGCCGGTATAGCGTGACGCGCGAAATATTCAGATCGGTCGCCGCCTCGTTCAGCCGGTGGCGATGCCGCAGCAGCGCCGCTTCGATTGCGCGCTTCTCGGCGGCTTCGCGCGCTTGCGCGAGGCTCATGGTCTGTTGCTCGGTGAACTGCGCGAGGTCGAGGTCGTCGGCGGAAATCAGCTTGTTCTCCGCCATCACGATCGCGCGGCGCACCCGGTTGATCAGCTCGCGCACATTGCCGGGCCAGTTGTAGTTGTACATCGCCTCGATCGCCGACGGCGCAAAGCCGCGGATCTTGCGCGCACTGTCGGTCTTGAACTTGTGCATGATGTGATGCGCAAGAATCTCAATGTCCTTGCCGCGGGCGCGCAGCGGCGGCTCGTCGACACGCAGCACGCACAACCGGTGGAACAGGTCGGCGCGGAACCGTCCGTCGCGCATCGCGAACTCGAGATCCACGTGGGTCGCCGAGATGATTCGCACATCCACCGGGATCGATTCGCGGCCGCCGAGCCGCTCGATCTTGCCTTCCTGCAAAAAGCGCAGCAGGCTTGCCTGGCTTTCCATCGGCAGGTCGCCGATTTCGTCGAGCAGCAAGGTGCCCCCGTCCGCGGCCTCGACCCGGCCGATCTTGCGCTGGTTCGCGCCGGTAAACGCGCCGCGTTCGTAACCGAATAGTTCGGACTGCAATAGATGGTGCGGAATGGCGCCGCAGTTGATGGCGACGAACGGCGCCTTGCGGCGCGGCGAGCGTTCGTGGATCGCCAGTGCGGTGAGTTCCTTGCCGGTGCCGGATTCACCCGAGATGAACACGCTGGCGTCGGTATTGGCGACTTTGCGGATGGTGCGGAAGAGTTGCTGCATCGCTTCGCAGGTACCGACCATTTCGTCGTCGGTGGCGGGCGCGGCAGGCGGGTTCTCATCGGCATCGCACAGGGTCACCATGCCGAATGCATGATTGGCGAGGTAGTCGATCGTGGCGTTGGCTACCGGCGTCTTGACGTAGTCGAAGCAGTAGTGGCGGATCAGGCGCCGCACGCCGGGGTCGGCGAGGCGGTCCGAAGTGGCGAGTGCAATCCAGCCGATCTGCTGTTGACGCAGGCTCGCTTCGAGGCCGCCAAGGTCGCGCAACGCAAAGCTGGCCAGGTCGACGATGCCGGCGCATATCACGTCAGGTTTGAGCAGGCGCGCGAGCTCATGCGCCGAGCGGGCGATCATCACGTGCCAGCCGCGGCTCTTCAGATGGGCGCTCAGCGTCTCATCCGGCGTGCGCGCGACATACAGCAGTGCCCGTTCGGTCCGCTCGTGCAGCAGGCCGCTCTCTTTCGCGGCGGTGGAGGGCGCGTGCAAGCGCTCTGCAGCGGCCTCCTGAGGATGCGCCAACGAGACTTCCGACGGGCGCCCCGCGAGGCCTTCCGTTGCTCGCGTCACAGGAACGTCCTGCGTTCGGGCAATCGACAGATGAGCGCCGGACGGCGGTGTAACGCTGCTCAGATGGGGCGATTCGCGCACGATCAACCTCGTATCGTTGACACGTCAAAAAGTGTAGGGAAAGCGCACGCCGATCACGAAGTTCGGCGTGTCGGGCGTGAGGCCGACAGACACCGAACCGTTGATCGTCAAGTGCTTGTTCACTACGTGATTCAAGCCGAAGGTCAGGGCGGCAGCGGTGGTCTCGCTGCCCGGCACCTTCGAATAGCTTCCGCCTGGCGCTTTGGTCTCGGACTCGGGTTCCAGCGCCATCGTGTACGAGATGCTGGCTGAGTCCTTGTCCGAGAACGCCAGTGCTGCGCCGCCGCCGAACTGCACGACGTCGCCGATCTTGACCGTCGCCGGTTCGGTCTGGCCGACGACCGACGAGATGTCCGAAAACGAGCGGGCAATGTTGTAGGTGTACGAGACGCTGCCGAACAGCACGACCGGATCGTAGGTCTTCAACACCGACAGGCCCGCCGTGATGTTCCAGAAGCCGGTGCCGGTGGGCAGCTTGGAGGGGGCGACGAGGTTGGTGTTGTCGGCGTCGACCTGCTGCAGCTTGATGCCGAACGGCGACGAACCGGTCGGCGCCTTGATGCGCAGACTGCCGACCATGTCCGGCAGATTGTTGGTTTCCTTCAGGAACTGGTAGTAGATCCCGAAGTTGACGTCGCCAATGTTGCTCGAATTTGCCGAGGCGTCCGAGACCGTATTCGCGGCCCCGCCGGCCCCGCCGACGATGAAGTTGCTGTGCCGGTAGATATAGGGCACGTCGACGTCGACGCTTATGCGGTCGGTCAGACCGTAACGCGTGTCGAGGTCGGCCATCACCTGGTGCGACTTGGTTTCGCCGAGGTTGATGTTGCCGAGGAAAATCGCATCGAGCGCGAGGAAGCCGGACAGTTGCAACTGGCGACGGTCGTAGTAGGTATCGTTGATACCCCAGTCGAGGGTCAGCTTGTGCTCGAACAGCGGCGTGTGCTGCTGGTTCTGCACCACCGCATCTTCCGATTGCGTGCGCACCGGTTGCGCGGCCTTCTGCGTCTGGCCGACCGCGCCGCTGCCGTCGGTTGCTGCCGGCAGGCCGCCCCCGCTGCTGTTTTCAGGTACCGGCGGATTGACCGGCACCCCAGTCGCTGTGCCCGTGCCGCTGCCCGGCGCGGGTGTGCCCGGATTCACCTGGGCCAGCGGCGGCAGCGGCACAGGCAGGCCGTCGGCGCCGGGCTGTTCGGCGATCGCGGCGCTGCCAGCCGGCTCGCCGTAACCCGGTGCGCCACGGCCGCGCTGCGACATTTCGAGGTTCGTGACCTGCCGCTCGAGCGAGACGATCTGCTTTTGCTGCTCGCTGACGACGCGCATGAGCGTGTTCAGCCGTTCTTCAACCGATTGATCGGAGAGCGCCTGCGCGCTGGCCCCTTGCGATAGCGCAAACAGCATGGCTGCGGCCGGAATGGCCGCGAGCGCCATGCGCGGCACACCGGTCCTTGCGAATCTGATCATTTTGTTCCGCCGGTATTCTGACTGCGCGTCGCATGTGTCCCTGGCAGCGCGCGGTCGCTTTTAGTGCTTGGTCTCCTTCCTGATCGGGTGGCGGCCCGTGTTATCTCCTTACGCTGTTTTGCAGGGCTTGTAGGACGCCAATCTGGCGCAGCATCGAGGCCGACATCGGCTGCATCTGCAAATGCAGTTGCAACTGATTGGCGACTTGCTGGTTATTGCCTGCAATCTGCAAGAGTTGGGCAATCGCGCCGGCCTGTTGCGTACTGGCCGGCGCGATGGTTTGGGTGGCGATACCGGCCGGCGTTTGCAACGCGATTGCAATGCCGCCGTGGGCGAGACTGACGGAGGCTTTCACGGAGCCGTTCGCATTGCTTGCGGCAGCCGCCGTTGCGTTGTTATAGGACCCTCCCGTCAGGCTGCCTGGCGAGGCATCGAAATCGATCAGCGCCTGATTGGTGCCGAGGTTGCCGTTGCCGGCCAGCTGGGCGATCTGCGAGACGCCGTTGACGTTGACGTTCTGCCCGCCGCTCGCGCTGGCGTTGCGGTTGGCGCCGCTGCCCCATGATCCGTTTGGCCCGGTCACGGAGGCCGATGAATTGAATTGGACGCTCGGCTGGTTGGGCGTGTTTGTACCGATGGCGAGCGCGCCCGAGGCGACAGCGGTGGCGCCGTTCGGCAACTGCCATTGCGACAGCAGGGTGACGACGACGCCCGAAATGATGTCCCCGGCAATACCTTTGCCGGTCTGTTTGGCGAGGACGGCATCGTCGACGGGTTGCAGCTTGAGGGCGCTGACGTCTTCAAACACAGTCGGCGTCTGCTCGGCAGCATGCGCGACTGAAGCAAGGCCACACGTTGTGAAACACAACGCACAGCCAATAATGAGGAAGTTTCGGTCCATGATGAGTCAGAACAACTCTGCCTTGATCAAACCGTATTCAACAAAGGGAGTCGCTGCCGTACCGTTTTCCAGCGCACGTTCGCGCAGCTTTAGCGCGAGCGACTCGTTGCCTTGCAACAGCGGAGAATCCTCCATAAATGGCTTGCCGACGACCGCGAATACGAGGCCGTTCCATTTCTTGACGAAGTCGTCTTCCATGACGATGCGGTTGCCGAGCGCTGGGTCGGCAATGAAGATGCGGCCGTCTTCCGCGTGCTTGACGATCACGAAGTGCTCGTAGCCGTCGCTGTTCATCAGCACGAGTACAGGAATCTGCAGGTGATAGAGCGCTTCGGAGGTGACGCGGAAACCACGGCCGCGCAGGCCGATCGTTTCGACGAACTTCTTCATGTCGAGCATCGAGAAGCCGTTCTTCACCACCACCTCTGGTGTCGAAAACACCATCATGCGTTGGATCATTTCGGTTTCGGGAATGTCGATGCCGTAGCCGTACTTCAGCAACGTGGCCAGAGCGGCCGAGCCGCAGCTATAGTCGTAACGCTGCGAAACGATGTGGTTGTAGCGTAGCTCGCGGATCGAACGCACGTTCACGTCGAACGGCACGCCCGCTGCAGCGTTCATCGAAAGGGCACTCTGCGCGTGACCCGTCTGCGATAGCACGAGTCCAGCAAAGAGTGCCAGAAAAAAGCCACGCGTTCCCCTGCTCACCCCGAACATGGTCTATCCCCCCCGGGCAGACAGCCGGTCAGCACGAAGGCTGACCGGTGTCTTCCTGCGATACCGCTTTAGTTACTGATGCGACACGCTGGCGACTGCAAGGCCGTTGTGTTGCAGGTTGCCTGCCCCCGACGCGATATTCACCCCGATGTTGCCGTTAGCATTGGCGAGCGCACCCATGCCGAGCATGGACGAGCCGGTGAACTGGCCACTGACGCCTGCGTCTGCGGTCTGGACGTTCTGGTCGCTGGCAATGACTTCGCCACCTTGCGTGCTGCTGCCCCTGTCATGCTCCCAGCCCATACCGCTGCTGCTACTGGCGCTGTCAGTCGTAGCCGATGCTGCCAGGCTGTTGTTTTGCACGTTGCCCACACCCGAGGCCACGTTCACGCCGATATTGCCCGTCGCATGTGCCAGGGCGCCTGCGCCGACGGAGGCAACGAAGTTGAAGTCTCCCACTTTCGCCGAGCCGCCCGACGATTGAGTCGAGAAGATCTGCGCGCTACCGAACACGGGGCCGACGTCCATGTTCGACAGGGCGGCATCATTGGACTGGGCGTTGTCTACGCCGCTGGCGATGTTGACGCCAATGTTGCCGTTCGCGGTATCCAGCGCTGTGTCGCCGATGCCGGCGGACATCGTCGTCGGTTTTTCGGTGTTGATGTGCTGGGTAATGGTGCCGGAGACATTCACCGAGCCTGCGCTGATGTTGTCATGCGCGCTCCAGCCCCATGCGTTGGCGTTCGCGGAGACCTGGCTACTCGTGTAGTGGCCGGAAGCGCTTTGTTCCGCAGCTTGTGCGAAGTAGCCGGACGAATGTTCTTGTCCCCATGCGGCCTGGTGGCCCGAAGACTGTTCGGCGAAGTAGCCGCCGTAGTTATTCGAGGAGTGCGTGTTCAGCGCAGCGGCGAAGCCTGCCGCTACCCCGCCGACGATCACGCCACGACCGCCGCCGATGCCGGCGATGAAGCCGGCTGCCAGCGTGCCGTTTGCGCTGTTGTGGGTGTTGACGTGGTTGCCGCCGGTATACGACCCTTCAAAGCCTTGCTTGAAGCCGCTGCTTTCGCCGAAGCTCTGGCCTTGTGCATAAGCTGCGGCCGACTGCTCTTGCGAGCCTTCGGCAAACGAGCCCGCGCTGTACGACGAGTGAACCGAGTAGTTCGAGCCGCTGCCGCTGCCGTTGAACCAGACTTTGGTCGCATCGGTGGTCGTGGTCACCTTGCCGCTGGTGTAACTCTGCGGCGGCGTTTTCATGTCGACGCCGCTGATGTTCACGGTTTGCGTGTTGTTGACCGTGGCGCCGGAATTGCTCGACACGTCCACCTTGCCGCGCAGCGTAATGAAGCCGAATTCGCCGATGTCGGTATAGATGTTCGTTGCCGTAAAGAGCTCAGCCGGGCCGCAGCCGGCCGTGCATCCGGCGTAAGCCGAACCTGCTGCCATCGTCGACAGGACAGCCGCTGCAATGAGAGTGCGCTTCATGATGACGCTCCGATAAAGAGTGTGGCTCGTTAGAAAAAGGTGCCCGCCGGGGGACGGAGCACAAAACTGTTTGAACTGACGTTACCTGAGCCGGCTGCCTGGTTGATCTGGACGATCCCACTGACGTTTTTGAGCGCGTCCGCACCGATGGACACCTCGCGTACGTCGTGGTTGTCGCCAGACCTTCCCAGACCCCCGCCTTTGGCGGTCGTAGCGGATAGCACCCCATCCGCTACGAGCTCCGCTCCAATCGGTCCAGAACCAATTACGGCGCTGTTCCGCTGAAGATTCCCTACACCCGCCGACTGATTCAGTTCGATAAGGCCAGAGGTGTTTGAAAATGCATCACTGCTGATCGTGCTTTTTGCGGCCATCGCCTTGGCGTTCGTGTCCGCGCTCTGCGAGCTTCCGATCAGATTGAGAGGGACTTGTCCGTTGGTGATCACGCCCTGGTTCGCTTGCGCGTTGTCGAGACCCGCTGCCTCGTTGATGGCAACGACACCCGTCGCGCCGGCGGCTACCCCGTTGCCGATCACCGACAGCGCGTCGACCAGCGCGGGTGGCGTTTGAGCGTGCGCCGTAAGGCTTGCACAGCCGAGCAATGCCCAGGCGAGCAGGGACCAGCGCGATGGCTTGCGTGACGGAAGGCGCCCGGCCGGTGCGCGTGAGGTAGTCATTTCATGGCTCCTAGAGCGGCACCCAAGGGGGCGAGGGCGCCATTGACCGACTGGGCGATCGAACTGCCGATTCCGCCGGCGCCACCGAAGCTGGCGCCGGTGCCGACCGGAACGGTATTGCCGTTGCCCGCAAGCATGTGCTGGATGCCGTTTGTGCCGCCCGGCGCCGGCATAAAGCCGTTGCCGGCGATGCCGGTGGTGCCGTGCGTGCTGTTCAGGTCGAG
This sequence comes from Paraburkholderia sp. GAS348, assembly GCF_050434205.1. Taxonomy (NCBI): domain Bacteria; kingdom Pseudomonadati; phylum Pseudomonadota; class Betaproteobacteria; order Burkholderiales; family Burkholderiaceae; genus Paraburkholderia; species Paraburkholderia sp. GAS348. The sequence goes on along the minus strand of NZ_JBNPVT010000004.1, from coordinate 246,526 downwards.
ATCGCTCGCCATCGTGCCGAGCGCGCCATCGAAGGTCGCCTTCGGGAAGGTTTGGATCTGCACGGCAATCGGGTCCTGGCTCTGCGGCACCGGGACGAACGCATCGCGCGGCGTGATGTCGCGCTCGATGACGAGGTTGCCCGGCACGGTCAACTGCTGCGCGGCGGCACTTGCCGCGGAGCCGGCAGCGAGCACGCCGAACAGCACGGACAGCAGGGCTGCGCGGGGGCTGCGGGTATGCGGCATCTGGGTTGAGGCGTTCATGTCGGTTCCTTGCAGACAGACGATCGGCCGGTGCGGCTTATGGCGTCGAGCGGGCGTCTTTCCGCTAATTTCTCTGGTAGCTCGTAACGTTGCCCTGTGCGGAGCGGGCGACGTCGACGGGAACCGGCAATTGCGACGGCGGGGCGATTTCGTCCCACAGCGTCACGCCGTTGCCACCGTTGTTAAAGCCGCGCATCAGTTGCGGCGTTGCAGCGACCATCAACATGCCGCTGAAGCCGCCGCGCTGGCGGGACAACGCCTGATCGTCCAGTACGAAATCGTTCACGGAGGCGGGGTCGGCGGGAATGCTCAGCGCGTTGTCGGTCAGCTCGCTGCGGGACGCGGCGTTGGTGTCCGTGCTGGTCGATGGGTTGTTCACCGCAGCGGCGTTCGTCGTATCGGTGGCCGGCATGGCCGGCGTGTTCGGCGAGGCCACCGCTGCGAGCGTCGTGTTCGAGAGGGTGGCGGAACCGGCATCGGCGGTTTCGGTCATCGTGACGGATTGAGGCAGTGCGAATTCCTGCGCATTGGCGCCAACCGGCAGCACGAGCAAGGCCACCGAGGCGGCGCACAGTGCGGCGCAAGGTGCAATGCTGCTCAGGTCGATGCGGAAAACGAGTCGCATGATGTGTCTCCTTGATGCACGGCTTTTAGCGAAACGTGTGCCATGAGTCGCAATCCAGTGATGCGTCTGGATGTGACCTGCATACCTCGGAGTAACCACTGAAAAATCGGGTAAAAACGTTTCAGCGCTGAAACGGCAGGCAGAAAATACCTGTAATTCGTTAAATCTGATGTTATGAACCAGCTTGCGGTGAGCGCCAGTAAAGCGCTTCCACAATGCTTTTATTCGTAAGCTGAATAAATAGTGATCGCCCGCCTGGCCTTTCTGGGCAAGGAGCATTCGATTAAATTCGCATAATTGTTTTCCAAGTGGCGCGCGTATAGTAAGCTCTCGAAAACAGCTTCAGATTTAAAAAAGCCCGCTAACGGGCCGTCTCAAACACACACGCCGCTTTCTTGGGGATCAGCTGTCCGCACGGAATGGAATGGCCGTTCGGTTTTTGCTATTTCGCGAATCCCGAACGAGTCAGCGTGTCTGAACTTCGGTTTAGGTGCGTGCGTCATCCTTAACGTTCGTTGACGAGAGGATCTGAATAATGGAACCCGCAACGCGGCAACTGATTTACGTTTCACGCGATCCAAGCGCGGAACTGAATACACGCTTTCATCAGCGCGGCTGGCATGTCGAAGTCGTGGGGGCGGCGCGCGACGTGCGCCGTGCTGTTCGCGCCGGAATGGCGGCGGGCGGCTTGCTCGATCTGTCTAGCGAATTTCAGCCACACGAAATCGCCGCCTTCGAGTCCTGTCTGACCATCCCGAACGTCGGCTGGGTTGCGGCCACCACGCACGGACAATTGCAGGACGCGGCCTTGCGCCGGCTCGTGCGGGACTATTGTTTCGACTACGTAACGGTGCCTTACTCGGGCGACAGGATCGTCGATTCGGTCGGTCACGCATACGGGATGATCTCGCTCGGCGAGCCGGCATCGAACGATGGGTCGCAAGGTGCTGAAGGCGAAATGGTCGGTTCGTGCGACGCAATGCTTGCGCTGTTCCGTTCGATCCGTAAAGTGGCGATGACCGACGCGCCGGTGTTTATTTCGGGCGAATCGGGCACCGGCAAGGAGTTGACCGCGGTCGCGATCCACGAACGCTCGGCGCGCCGCAATGCGCCTTTTGTGCCGATCAACTGCGGCGCGATTCCGCCGCATCTATTGCAATCCGAACTATTTGGCTATGAGCGCGGCGCGTTCACCGGCGCCAATCAACGCAAGATCGGCCGCGTGGAAGCGGCCAACGGCGGCACGCTGTTTCTCGACGAAATCGGCGATCTGCCGCTCGAAAGCCAGGCGAGCCTCTTGCGCTTCCTGCAGGAACGTAAAGTGGAGCGGCTGGGCGGCCACGGTTCGATCGACGTCGACGTGCGCATCATCTCGGCGACGCACGTGGATATGACAGCCGCGATGATCGAAGGACGGTTCCGCTCCGACCTGTATCACCGCCTGTGCGTGCTGCAAATCGACGAACCGCCGTTGCGTGCGCGTGGTAAGGATATCGAACTGCTTGCGCGGCACATGCTGGAACGTTTCAAGAAAGATGCTAGCCGCCGTTTGCGCGGCTTCGCGCCCGACGCCATCGCGGCGCTGCATAACTACGGCTGGCCAGGCAACGTGCGCGAGTTGATCAATCGCGTGCGGCGCGCCATCGTGATGTCGGAAGGGCGCGCGATCTCGGCGCGCGATCTCGAGTTGGCCGAATACGTGGAGATCGTGCCGGTGTCGCTCGCGCAGGCGCGCGAAGCGGCCGAACGTCAGGCAATCGAACTCGCGCTTCTGCGTCATCGCGGCCGTCTCGGCGACGCCGCGCAGGAACTCGGCATTTCGCGCGTGACGCTGTACCGGCTGCTGTGCTCGCATGGCATGCGCCATATGGAAGGCGAACCGCTTGCCACGCCGCACGGCGAGTTGCCGGTCTCGGTGCCGCACCTCTGACGGGCTTTCCCGCCGATATTTTCTCCGCCGCGCGTCCCGACCGGGCGCCGTCCGGCTGCGCTTGTTAAAATCGGGTTTTCTTCCGCTCAATCTCCGTGGCGCATATCCTGACCCAAGGGCGCGCTTCGTCGAAGGGACCCGCATGAAACAATACCTTGACCTCGTCCGCACGATCCTCGACACCGGCACGTGGCAGGAGAACCGCACCGGCATCCGCACCATCAGCATGCCGGGCGCCATGTTGCGCTTCGACCTCCAGCAGGGCTTTCCCGCCGTCACCACGAAAAAGCTGGCGTTCAAGTCGGCGGTGGGCGAACTGGTCGGGTTTCTGCGCGCCTCGCGCAGCGCCGCGGATTTTCGCGATCTGGGCTGTAAGGTGTGGGACGCGAACGCCAACCAGAATCCGCAATGGCTTGCCAATCCGTATCGTCAAGGTCCGGACGACCTCGGCGACGTTTACGGCGTGCAATGGCGCCAGTGGCCGGCCTACAAAGTGCTGGACGCAGGCGCCAGCGCGCAATTGGCCGACGCCACGCTTCGTGGCTTTCAGGTGGTGACGGAATTCGAGGAAGACGGCAACCGCAAAGTGTTGCTGTACAAAGCGATCGATCAGCTGCGGCAGTGTCTCGACACGATCATGCAGAACCCCGCCGACCGGCGAATCCTGTTTCATGCCTGGAATCCCGCCGTGCTGGACCAGATCGCGCTGCCGGCTTGCCACCTGCTTTATCAGTTCCTGCCGAATGTCGCGCGTCGTGAAATTTCGCTGTGTCTGTACATTCGCAGCAACGATGTCGGCCTCGGCACGCCGTTCAATCTGACCGAAGGCGCGGCTTTGCTGCATCTGGTCGGCCGCCTGACGGGTTATACGCCGCGCTGGTTCACCTACTTTATCGGCGACGCGCACATCTACGAGAACCAGCTCGACATGCTGCAGCAACAACTCACGCGCGAGCCGTACGAAAGCCCCGCCTTCGCGATCTCGGACCGTGTGCCGGACTACGCGAAAACGGGCGTGTATGAGCCGGAATGGCTTGAGAAAATCGAGCCATCGGACTTCTCGCTGGTCGGCTACCGGCATCACGAGCCGCTCACGGCGCCAATGGCGGTCTGAGCACGGTCTGGGAGTCCGTTCGCAGCCTGCTCAAAGAATAAACCCCCGCGATGCGAATCGCGGGGGTTTATTCTTCCAGCCTTCCAGCCTTCCAGCCTTCCAGCCTTCCAGCCTTCCAGCCTTCCAGCCTTCCAGCCTTCCAGCCTTCCAGCCTTCCAGCCTTCCAGCCGTCAAGTAGCAAGCGCACCAAGCTGCGCGCCTAATCCTTAGCCTTTGTGGCGCTCGTCACGGTTGCCGCCGGACGAATGCTGTTCGACGTGCTGCGGTTGCGGTTGGGGACGCGGCTGCTGGGCCTGCTGCGGACGCGGCTCGGGGCGTGGCTGCTGCACCTGCTGCGGACGGGGCTCGGGGCGTGGCTGCTGCACCTGCTGCGGACGGGGCTCGGGGCGTGGCTGCTGCACCTGCTGCGGACGGGGCTCAGGACGCGGCTGCTGCACCTGTTGCGGAATCGGCTCAGGACGCGGCTGCTGCCCCTGTTGCGGAAGCGGCTCAGGACGCGGCTGCTGTGCCTGTTGCGGCTGCGGACGATATTCTTCACGCGGTTGCTGCTGAGCTTGCTGCGTCGGTTGCGGCCGGGGCTCCTGCGGCTGGGCGTGTACTTCAGGCGCGCGCTGCGGCTGCGCTTCCGGCTGACGCTGAGCCTGCTGCTGCGGCTCAGGACGGGCCTCCGGCTGGCGTGCCTGTTCCTGCGGGGCGCCATGTTGCTGCGCCTGTTGGGCCATCGGCGTGTGCGGCTGCGTCCATGCAGGCTCGTGCCGTCCTTCCACGCCCGGTTGCGGCCCCGCTTGCACCGGCGCGCCGTGCTGCTGCGCGTAAGCATTCGGGTTGGCGCCATTCGCTTGCGGCGGACGGGGCACGCCATTGGACGGACGACCTGCCTCACCGGGTTGCTGGTGCAGATTGGCCATTTGCGGTGGCATGCCCGGCCGGGCTTGCGGTTCGCCGCCACGCTGCGGTTGAGCGTTGCCCGGCGCTTCTCCCGGCCGCTGACCGGCCTGCTGCATGCCGTTAGGCGCACCCGGTGCACCCGGCGCGGCGCCCGGTGTGCGCCCGGCCATATGCGACTGTACGACCCGCACGTTCTGCACCGGCATGGCCCCCGGTCCGCCCGCCATATGAGCCGGCACCGAGGTTCGCACGATCGGCTCGCCCGCGCCCGGTACCCGTCCGCCGCTGTGCGCAAAGTTTTGCGCGAGCGTGTCGTGGTAGGCGGCCGGCACAGCCGGACTGCGCGTGGCGACGACCGGACGCGCCATCACGCCGGCCGGCGGACGGTAGTTCGCGTTACGCAAGCCCGGTCCGAAGCTTTCCTTCACCGGCGCGATTCCCGGACCGCCCGGATTGATCTGCGCGTTGCGCCACTGTTGCGGATCGACCTTCTGCGCGAAGCGGCCGACCGATTGACCATGCACGAAGGCCGTCGCCGGCACCGCGGTCACTCCACCGGGCGCGCGATAGTTGATGTACGTGTTGTGAATGTTGGTCACATTCACATTCGTCACGTTGCGGTTGTAATTGTTGACGACCGTCGTGTTGTTGACGCGATTGTAGTAACCCGGGCTCCAGTGATCGTGATCGCCCCAGCGCGGGTGCCACGGTTCGCCTGGGCCTAGCGGGAACCATGCGACGCCGGCTGCGACCGCGCCGCCAATCGCCAGGCTCACCCCCCAGTTGGCTCCGCCGCCACCTCCGCCCACGAAGGCGACCAGCGCCGGTGCGTAGACGGGCGGTTCGCTGACCACGACCGGTCCCGGCACCCATGCCCACGAGTCGTCGACGTAGGCCCAGCGGCCATAGTGGTAGGGCGCGAAGCCCCACGGCGCATCGTCGACCCAGGTCCAGCCCCAAGGCGCTTGCCATACCCAATGGCCGTCGTGATAAGGCGCCCAGCCGGCGGGTGTCTCACGCGGCACCCACACTTCACCGTACTGCGGGCTGCTGCGCCACGTGCCGTTGGCGTCGAGATCCTGATAGCCGGGAATGTCGCGCGACACGTAGCGCGCCGACACCGAGCGGTCTTCCGCAGCGTCGCGGCTAGTCGCCCATTGATCGAAGCCGTCGAGGCCGGGTGCGCCGTTGTCGGCGACCTGTTGCAAGTTGCTGCCGGTAAAGCGGATCTGCTGGCCGGCCGCGACCGGCACCTGGCCGCTGTCGCCGTACACGGTCGCGCTGCCGCTGCGCACGGTGACGGTGGTGCTGCTGCCGTCCGGCGCGACGTCGACGCGGTAGTCGCCGGGGCCGTTCAGGCCGAGCGCCAGATTCGGCGTGTCGATTTCATAGGAGGAGCCCGGTGCCAGTTCGCGCACTCGCGCCGACAACGTACCCTGCGCGACCTTCAACTGAGCGGTGTTGTCGTCGAGATTGAGGATGTCGAGACTGGTGGCCTGGTCGAGGCGCACCTCGGTCGAGCCGATATGCAGTTCGGAGCGCGCATTCTGATCGTTCCACAACTGATCGCCGGTGGTGAGCGGGCGATTGATCTGCGCGTACGACCAGTCGGTTGCGCCGGCTGGCTCGGTGGTCACGGCGCCGGCGGTGTAGTTCAGACGCGCAACGCGCCCCGGCGGGTCGGTATTCTGAGAGGCTTGATAGGCAGCGTCCGGCGGCGCCTGGGCGGCCTCCTGCGCAAAGGTGGCTTGCGCCGCGAACAGGAATGCCGCAGCGGCGATCAGCGTGTAGCCGGTCATCCGGCGTTTCGAGTGTTGGGGTGTGGCCATTGTTCTCATGATTTATCTCCGACGCGGCATTTTGCAGCATCCATGGAACCACTTTACCCGTACGGTTTGTTTCAAGGCCGCCACTTTTGTAAGGCCCTCTCGCGAGCGTGTAACAAAAGGTCTCGATAAGGGTCTCGATTAGGTGATTCGTAAGCTGATTGCGAAAATTCTGTAATCGCATCAATCGGTTAAGGATGACTCAAGCGGCCAGGAACGCGTCGAAATGACGATGGCCTGCCGGCGTGATGCGCAAGATCCGCGGGCGCTCAGTGCGCTCGACCCAGCCATGAGCCGACCATGAATCGAGCAGCGCGGCGCCGAGCGCTCCACCCAGGTGCGGACGCCGTTCGCTCCAGTCGGGACAGGTGCAGGCAAAGCGGCGCCGGCGGGCCTTCTGGGCGGACAGGTCGATGCCCCAATCGGCGAAGCGGGCGGCGCCTTCGGCAGTGGCTTCGAGCGACGAGCCGTGCAGTGTCAGCAGGCCGCGCTCGACCAGCCGCTCGAACACCCGCACCGACAGTTCGCCCGCCATGTGGTCGTAGCAGGTGCGGGCGTAGCGCATGTCGAGCGGCACGGTGCGCACCGGACGCGGCACGGCCCGTTGCGGTGCGCTGACCTGCGCGACGTTGGCGAGCGCTTCGATGGACGCGGCGATGTCCGGCGAGGCGATCCGGAAATAGCGGTGCCGGCCGCGCACTTCGAGCGCGAGCAAGCCGCCGTCGGTCAGACGCGCCAGATGAGCGCTGGCCGCCGACGGCGAGAGTCCGGCGATCATCGTCAGTTCGCCGGCCGGGCGGGCGCTGCCGTCCATCAGCGCCCACAGCATCGCGGCGCGGCCGGGGTCGGCGAGCAGCGCGCCGATACGGCTCAAGCCTGGGAAGTGGTTGTGCTCGTCTGCGAGGTTCGCGGGCATCGTGCGTCTCCGGTTGGTGGCGCGGGCAGGGCGCCATGCAGTCCACTGTATCTGGCTGTCGTATTCGATGTTTCAGCTTAGCGTGAATTGTCGAATACAGCGGTTACGAAAATCCGGCGGTTAGGGCAGGGTAGGGCGTGTTTGGGTGTTTGGGTGTTTGGGTGTTTGGGTGTTTCGGTGCTCCGATGTCGCTTCGAAAATGCTTCGGAGATGCTTCGGAGCCGTGCCGGGCCGCCAGGCTAGAATCGAACCCTGTCTTTGCAGGAACACGCAGTCATGAAATGTCTTCTTGCCGCCGCTGTCGCGGTTCTGCTGTTCAGCGCATGCGCGCAGGGCGGTTCCGGTTCGAGCTCGGGTGCGGGCACGGGCAGCATCACGATGTACGGCATGATCGACGAGGGCGTTACGGTCCGCAAGTAAGCCCGAGGCGACGACGGCCGCTTTTTCAAGCGGGTGGGGGGCGGCTGGCTGGAATTGATGCATCATTGTCATTCCTGCCACTTCCGGCCATGTGACGATCCGGGTATCGCCACTTTCGCCGCCCGAGGCCTACCGATGCCGCCGTCCGCTGCTTCTTCCACCGCTTCTTCCATCGCTCCTCCCACCGCCTCCGCCGCCGTTTCTTCTCTGGCCGCCGGTCAAACCGGCGCCGGCCATTCCGATCCCGACGGCCGGCGCGCCGCGCGCGTGCTGGCGGTCTGCCAGGCGCTCTACACCTCATCTGTTTCGATCGATCTGACCTTGACCGGTCTGGTCGGCTACACGCTTGCCGACGACAAGGCGCTCGCGACGCTGCCGTTCTCGCTGATTACCGTCGCCGCCGCGCTGACCACGATCTTTGCGTCGTTCCTGATGGCGCGCATCGGCCGGCGCGCGGGCTTCGTGCTCGGCGCGGGTGTCGGCGCGCTGGGCGGGGTGGTGTCCGTCTGGGCGATTTTTCATCACAGTTTCTGGGCGTTCTGCGCCGGCACGGCGACGGTCGGTGTGTTTCAGGCGTTCGCGCAGTATTACCGGCTGGCGGCCGCGGACGCCGTCGGAATCGAAGGCAAAAGCCGCGCGATTTCGACGGTGCTCACCGGCGGCGTGGTGGCGGCCGTCTGCGGGCCGCTTCTCGCCGCATGGAGCAAGGAGTGGCTCGCGCCGGTCGCGTTCGCGGGCTCCTACGCGCTTGTCACCGGCTTCGGGCTCGTATCGATTGCCATGCTGGCGTTCCTGTATCGCGACGCAGCACCGCCCGCGAGCGTGGCCGCGACTCACGAACCGGCCCGGCCGCTCGGCGAAATCGTCCGGCAGCCGATCTTTGCCGCGGCGCTCGCCAACAATGCGCTCGGCTATGCCGTGATGATGTTCGTGATGACCGCGACGCCGATTGCGGCGGTCGCATGCGGCCACACGATCGGCGACGGCGCGGCGATCATTCAATGGCACCTGGTCGGCATGTTCGCGCCGTCGCTGTTTTCCGCACGGCTGATCCGGCGCTTCGGCGTGCTGCCGGTGATCGGTGCGGGGATCGTGCTGTCGGCGCTGTGCGGTGTGTTGGCGTTGCGCTCGACCGATCTGCCGCACTTCTACGCGGCGCTCGCATGTCTCGGCGTGGGGTGGAATTTCATGTTCGTCGGCGGCTCGACGCTGCTTGCACAATCGTATCGGCCGTCCGAGCGGGCCAAGACGCAGGCGACCAGCGAATTCACAACGTTTGCGTTTTCCGCGCTGGGCTCGCTATTCGCCGGGCAATTGCTGGCGCGCTTCGGCTGGGCGACGATCAACGCCGCGATCTTTCCGCTGCTCGGGATGGCGGCGTTGGCCACGCTGGGGTATGCATGGTCGAGTAAGCGGCAACTCGCGAAGGGGGGGTCCTGATGGCTACGCGTCATATCGTTTTCGCGGTGGCGCCGGAGCTCGTGTTGCTCGATGCGTGCGGACCGCTCGAAGCGTTCTGGCGCGCTGAGTTGACGATGGCGGCTGGGGCTGGCTCAAACAGCGAGCCAACCGGGCCGGTCGCCTATCGCACGACCGTCGCGTCGATCGACGGCGGCGTGTTGCAAACCTTCCCGGGTCTGCCAGTCGTCACGCAACGGCTTGATTCGCTCGACGACCAGCCGATCGACACGCTGATCGTCCCGGGCGTCCCGATCGACCCACACTGCAGGTTGCAGCCGGAACTCGTCGCGTGGATCAGGCGCCGTGCGCCGCAGGCGCGGCGCGTGTGCTCGGTCTGCACGGGCGCCTTCTATCTGGCGGCGGCGGGCCTGCTCGACGGCCGCCGCGCGACTACCCATTGGCGCGACGCGCCGCATCTCGCGCGCCGTTTTCCCAACGTGCAGGTCGACGCCGATCCGATCTTCATCCGCGACGTGGGCCACGGGGAAGGCGCGGGCGTCGTCTGGACATCGGCGGGGGTGACGGCGGGCATCGATCTGGCGTTGGCGCTGATCGAAGAAGATCTCGGCCATGCGGTCGCGATGCAGGCGGCGCGGCGGCTGGTGGTGTTCATGAAGCGGCCCGGCGGCCAGTCGCAATTCAGCGCGGCACTGGCAGCACAGGCGTCGGCGGGCGGACCGTTCGAGGCGCTGCATAGCTGGATGGCGGCCCATTTGCGCGACGACCTGTCGGTCGAACGGCTGGCCGAGCGCGCGCAGATGAGTCCGCGGACTTTCGCGCGGCGCTACGTGGACGAGGTCGGCCGCACGCCGGCTAAAACCGTGTCGGCCTTGCGTCTGGAGGCGGCCGCGCGGGTGCTGGCGGAGTCGCGCCGGCCGCTCAAGCGGATTGCGCTCGATTGCGGCTTCGGCAGCGAGCAGAACTTGCGGCGCGCGTTTGTGCGGCGCTTTGGCGTAATGCCGCTCGAGTATCGGGAGCGTTTCGAGTCCGCGGCCGCGCCGCGGCGCGAGTCGGCCGCCGCGGCTGCCGAGGCGAACTGAAGGGGCGAACTGAAGGGGCGGCAGGCCCAAATTCGACGAAAGTATGATGGCCGTCCACGCCGAAATTCGGCAAGATAACCCCATCCGGCCCGCGACGAAGTCAATTTCGGGCTCGTATAATCGCCTCCTTTAAATGCATCCGATTGACCGGAGTCAAGATGAGCACGCCTGCCTTAGCGCCGCTGGACCGTTCCGAAACCACCTTCCGTTTTCTCGCCGAGCCCAGCTCGGTCAACTTCGGCGGCAAGGTGCATGGCGGCGCGTTGATGAAGTGGATCGACGAGACCGCGTACGCGTGCTCGGCGGTGTGGTCGGGGCGCTACTGCGTGACGGTCAGCGTCGGCAATATCCGCTTTCGCCGGCCGATCCTGGTCGGCAACCTGGTCGAACTGCGCGCGCGGGTCGTGGCGACGGGCCGCACCAGCATGCACATCCACGTGTCGGTGCAGGCCGGCGATCCGAAGGGCGGCGAGCTGCTGCAAACCACGGACTGCCTGGTGGTAATGGTGGCCGTCAACGAGAACGGCCACCCGGTGCCGGTGCCGGCGTTCGTGCCGGAAACGGATGAACAGAAGCGCCTCGCCAAGTACGCGATGGACGTGAAAGAAGCGCTCGACGCGATCGTAGAATTGAAGCCGGAAGAGGTCGCGCAGGGGAAGATTTAAGCCGAGCCCGCAGGCCGCGCGATCGTTGCATTCGCGGCCTGCTGTTCAACGCGGGCCGGGAAATCGGCCAACCGGGCAAAAGTGCCGCCCGATCGTGTAGCGGCTCACCCGGCCGAATGCCCGACCATATCCTTCGGCCGTACCCATTCGTCGAACTGCTGCTCGGTGACATAGCCGAGCGCGAGCGCCGCCGCCTTCAGCGTAGTGCCTTCCTTGTGCGCCTTCTTCGCAATCTGCGCGGCCTTGTCGTAGCCGATGTGCGGATTGAGCGCCGTCACCAGCATCAGCGATTCGTTGAGCAGCGTATCGATGCGCTCGCGATTCGGCTCGATGCCCACTGCACAGTTGTCGTTGAAACTGTGTGCGCCGTCGGCGAGCAAACGGACCGATTGCAGCACGTTGTGCGCGATCATCGGCCGGAACACGTTCAACTCGAAGTTGCCGCTCGCGCCGCCGATATTCACCGCGACGTCGTTGCCGAACACTTGCGCGCACAGCATCGTCAAGGCTTCGGACTGGGTCGGATTGACCTTGCCCGGCATGATCGAGCTGCCCGGTTCGTTTTCCGGAATCGACAGTTCGCCGAGCCCGCAGCGCGGGCCGCTCGCGAGCCAGCGGATGTCGTTGGCGATCTTGTTCAGGCTCGCCGCCACTGTCTTCAATGCGCCGTGCGCGAACACCAGCGCATCGGCCCCGGCCATGACTTCGAATTTGTTCGGCGCGGAGACGAACGGCAAGCCGGTCAGCTTGCCGATCGCGGCCGCCACCTTGTCCGCGAATTGCGGATGCGCGTTCAACCCCGTGCCGACCGCCGTGCCGCCCTGCGCGAGTTCGTACAGATGCGGCAGCGCCGACTCCACATGACGAATGCCGTGATCGAGTTGCGCGACGTAGCCTGAGAACTCCTGGCCGAGCGTCAGCGGCGTGGCGTCCTGCAGGTGCGTGCGGCCGATCTTGACGATGTCGGCAAAGGCTTTCGCCTTGCCGTCGAGCGTATCGCGCAGCGTCTTCAGCGCGGGCAGCAGATGCTTGACGGCCGCATTGGCGGCGGCCACGTGCATTGCCGTCGGAAACACGTCGTTCGACGACTGGCCGCGATTCACGTCATCGTTCGGATGCACCTTGCGCGCTTCGCCGCGCTCGCCGCCGAGCAGCTCGCTCGCGCGATTCGCGATCACCTCGTTGAGGTTCATGTTGGTTTGCGTGCCGGAGCCGGTTTGCCAGACAGCGAGCGGAAATTCCTCGGGGTGCTTGCCGTCGATGATCTCATCGGCCGCTTGCATGATCGCCTTCGCCTTGCTCTCGTCGAGCACGCCCAGACCCAGGTTGACTTCGGCAGCGGCGCGCTTGATGACGGCCAGCGCGGTGATCAGCTCGGGCGATTGCTTCTCGGACGAAATACGGAAGTTCTGCAGCGAGCGCTGGGTTTGCGCGCCCCATAGACGAGTGTTCGGCACGGCGATTTCACCGAACGTATCGCGCTCCATTCGTACGTCTTCAGTCATGGTTCAACTCCGCTTTTCAAAGTTCTGCGTTGACGGGCAATAGGGAGAATAGACCCGTTAGCGCATTCCGGTAAAAGCCCGCTTGGGGATCGAAGATATAGGTGCGGCGCGCGCCGTCCTCGACGTCGGTCCAGACGAGCGGCGACAGGGGCGCGCCGATCGAGCGCAGATAGGCGAGTTGCGCCGGATCCGCGAGTGTGACGTGGTAGCTCGCTTCGGGCGCGATGGCGCGTTCGAAGATCCGCGCGACCTGTTCGGCGAGCACCGGGCTATGGATGACCAGCGTCTGCTCGGTATTCAGATTGGCCGAGCGCGGATCGAGATTCATCGAGCCGATCACCAGAATCTTGCGGTCGATGACATAGGTTTTTGCGTGCAGGCTGGTTCGCGAGCCAGATCCGGCGAAACCGGTGCTCGGCACGCTCTGCTGCGGTTTGAATTCGTACAACTCCACGCCTTGCTGTAACAGCGGCACGCGGAAGGGGCTATAGCCGGCTTGCACGGCCACCGCGTCGGTTGCCGCGAGCGAGTTGGTCAGCACGGCGATCCGTACGCCACGATGCGTCAGTTCGCCGGCCGCTTTGACACCGGCCTCGTGCAGCACGAAGTAGGGCGAAATGACCAGAAAATCTTTCTGCGCGTCGCGCATCAGTTCGGCGAGTCGCTGCATCGGCGGGCTGACGTAGTCCGGCGACGGATGTTCGATTTTCTCCGGCAGGTCCGCCTTGAATTCGGCCGGCGCCCATGTCAAGCCGAGTTGATCCTGGGCAATCTGCGAGGCGAGCGGGGTAGCGTTCAGCGGCTTCGCGTTGTACGGATCGGCGTTGGTGCGCCAGTGCTGGCGTAAATCGTCGCGCGTCTGGTCGAGCTCCTTCGCATCGAATTTCTGTTTGTTCAGCACCCGCAGCGGATAGGCGATGCTGCTGTTCCAGTAGTCGTCGAAACTGGCGGAGACGTCGGCGGCAATTGGGCCGGCGGCTAGCACGTCAAGGTCGCGGAACTGCAGCGTTTCGCTGGCGCTGAAATATTCGTCGCCGAGGTTGCGGCCGCCGACGATGGCCAACTGGTTGTCGGCGATCATCGACTTGTTGTGCATGCGGCGGGTGAAATGGCCGATCTGCGTGAACACGTTGGTGGTGCGTTCGAACATGCCTTCCTGCGCGCTGCCGAACGGATTGAAGACGCGGATATCGATATTGTCGTGCGAGTTCAGACCTGCCATCGTACGGTCGATGTCCTTGAAGTTCAGATCGTCGACCAGCATGCGCACTTTCACACCATGGTCGGCCGCATAGAGCGCGGCGCCGAGCAGCAATTTGCCGGTGGTGTCCTCATTGGCAATGTAGTACTGCATGTCGAGGGTTTTTGTTGCCGCGCGCGCGAGCGCGATGCGCATCTGCAAGGCGTCGGTGCCGCTCGATAGGAGCCGGAAACCGGACTCGTCCGGATGCGCGGCTTCGAGCGGCGCGAGGGCCGTGTGAAGCGGCGTTGTTTCAGTGACGGGCAGTGCGTGGGTGACCGGACGGTCGAATGCGGTGGCGGGAGGTTTGGTGGCGCAAGCGGTTAAAAATGCCGTTGCGCAGCACAGCAGGAAGAAATGTCTCGCCGTCCCCCAGTCCCGCAAGGGGACTTCCATCGGGGCGAGGGACTGCGTCCGGTGCGTGCTGAACGCGTGCTTGCTATGCGGTGCAGCCTGATTTTGATTTTGATTTTGACGCCACGACACGCTGTTTCTCCCGTTTGCAGGCCTCTCATGGCGGCAGCGGGTGTGGCTTGCTTACGCCGCCGAGAAATCCATTCTAAGCGGAATCAGGTGCCGCGCCGGGTGTGACTGGCACGCGTCGCAAGCTCAGTTTGTGAAAGCGCAGCGTCATCAGCAGCGCAACGCTCGCGAGACCGGCCGCGAGTCCCCACCACAAACCGCGTGCGCCCAGCCCGAAGTGGAATGCCAGCACGTAACCGGTCGGAAAGCCGATGACCCAGTACCCGAAGGTCGCGGCGATCATCGGCACGCGCGTGTCCTTCAGCCCGCGCAGGCAGCCTGAGCCGACCGTCTGCATGCCGTCGACGATCTGGAAGATCGCGGCCACGCCGAGCAGCGAGCTCGCCAGGGCGACCGTGGCTGCGTTAGCGGGGTCGTCGAGGTGCAGATAGAGGCCTACGATCCAGTGCGGCGCGGCGATCAGCACAATGCCCGACAGCGTCATGAAGCCGATGCCGAGCGCGAGCGCGACGAAACCTGCGTGGCGCGCGGCGAGCGGCTGGCCGGCGCCGGACCAGTAACCGACCCGCACATTGGCCGCCTGGCCGATCGCGAGCGGCACCATGAAGGCTACCGAAGCGACATTCAATGCGATCTGATGCGCGGCCAGTTGCGATTCGCCGAGCAGGCCGACCATCAGGCCGGTGGCGAGGAACAGGGTCGACTCGACGCCGTAGGTGATCGCGACCGGCCAGCCGATGCCGAACAACTCGCCCATCAACGGCACGTTCGGCCGTGTCGCGACAACGAAGTGTTTATAGCGTGGCCGCAGATGCAACAAGGCCATCAGCACGAGCGCGCTCAGCCACACAGTGATCGAGGTGGCCGCCGCCGAACCGAGAAAGCCGAGGCGGGGCAGTCCGTAGACGCCGTGAATCAGCCCGTAGTTGAGAAAACCGTTGACGAACACGCTGACGAGCGACACCCACAGGAGCCGCTTGGCGGCGCCGATGGCCGGCAGGAACGAGCGCATCAGGCCGACGCCGATCAGGCTGCCGAGCGAGCCCCAGCGCAGCACCGCCGCGTATTCGCCGACATTGTGCGCAAGCAGCGTGGGTTCGCCGAACGCCAGCAGGATCGGTGTAGCGAACGACAGCAGGAAGAACGCGGGCACCGACAGCAGTACCGACAGCACCAGGCCGGTCCAATAGATATGCGGCACACGGCCCTCGTCCTGCGCGCCGCGCGCATGCGAGACGCTCACGCTGACGGAGGTGAGCACGCCCTGCAATAGCGTGACCACGACGAAGAACAGGTTGGCGCCGAGGCCGCCGGCGGCGAGCGCGTCGGGGCCGAGCGAGCCGAGCAGGATCGTGTCGGTGACGCCCATCGCCATTTGCGAAAGTTGCGCAATGGCGAGCGGGGCCGCGAGCCGAGCGGTGTCGGCCGCGTGGCGGGACAGGGTCGGCGGTCGGGCGGCCACCCGGGTGAAGCCGGATTGAGTCATGGAGCGCTTGGAAGCAGAAGGGGCAACAGCGTGGCGGCGGGCGCAAGCCGGGTGGCTCGCGGGGCTTGCGCGCGGCCGGTGAGGCGGCGACATGCGCAGGTTCACCCGAAGCGTAGGGCGGCTGTCAGCCGATTGTTTGTCTGTCGAAACCGACAGCTTATTGCTTGGGCGCGGGGATGTCGATGGAGGAAGCACGATTTTGGTGCGCGCGGCCTTCCGGGTTTTCGGACTCAACGCCCCGGATGACGGGCCGTTGGTCACCAGTCTTCGATTTCGAGTTCGCGGCCGCCAGTCGCCGGTTCAGCGTTTTTGGCTGCGGGTGTGCCCCGGGACCGGCGAGGCAGCGCGTCAAGCCTCGTGCACTGCGATTCGCGTATCGCCGAACAGCACGACCTGACCCGCGCGAATTTTGCAGGTCTTACGCGTCTCGACCCGGCCGTCGACGGTCACCGCGCCGTCCGCGACCATCATTTTTGCCGACCCGCCGCTGTCCGCGAGCCCCGTTATCTTCAGGAGATTGTGCAGTTCGACGTAGTCGCCGGTCAGTGTGAAATCGAGGTTGGGCATGGCGTTTGCACCTTGAAGCAAAGGGTTCGCATGATAAGCCAGAAGCTTGCCCTGAATGACAGTCCCCGTGGGACGGGACCGTACTCCGGCAATTGAAAGCAGATGTTATGCGTATGTTATGAAGTTGTCGGAAAGTGAAACGTTCCGTAACACGGGTCGTATGTTTGGAAATTCACTCGTAAAGTTCGTCCTTGCAGCAAAGCCTGCTGCATTCTTCCAGCAATGACTAGACCGGGCGTGCCGCGCCGGATACGGCGCCCGCGTCACAACAACTTTAGAGAGGATTTAGCCATGACCCAGATTCGTACGCTCCTGATCGGTACCGCCCTGACTGCTTTTGCCGCTACCGCCGCGCTCGCGCAGACCGCGCGACCGGCCGCCGGTATCAACGGCCAGGCACAGATTCAGACCCAAGGCGCCGATGTCGCGCCCGCAGCGCCGGCCGCGCAGGGTGTGCAGCCGGCGGCGCCGGCGCCGACGCGTCTGACGGCATCGGGTTCGCCCGATCCGCTGGTCCAGAAGCGCGACGCCAACGCACAGGCGAACGCCGACTACAAGGCGTCGAAGAAGGCGTCCAAGGCGGAGTTGAAGCAACAGCAAAAGGCTGCCAAGTCGCAGTACAAGGAGCAGGTGCGTGATGCCAGGATCAATCAGAAGGCCGACAAGCAGACTGCCGACAATGAAATGAAGATGAACATGCAAGGCGGGGCTGCCGATCAGGATAACGGCGCTGACGTGAAGCACTAAGCCTGAGTCTGAAGCACATGGCGTGGCGGCAATCCTGGCCGCCGCGTCGCAAGTCGCGGGCGCCAGCGTCAGGTGCGCCGATAGCGGCCGGGCTGGCCGCGGCCGCGCAGGCGAAGATCGAGATTGGGGCCAGGCTCAGGACGATGTGGGATTGAACCTGCTTTTGCCGCTACTGCCGCTACTGCCGCTACTGCCGCTACTGCCGCTACTGCCGTTGCTGCTGTTGTGGAGCCGGACGCGGCGGCACGAAGAAATTGCGCAGCCATGCGGCGAGACGTGAGAACACGTCATACGGTTCTTCGACGAAAATCTCCGGCTTCAGCAAGCGCAGGTACTCCATGATCTGCTGCGCTTCCTGCTTCTGGAACGAGCCGTGCGAAATCCCCAGGCGCAACAGGCCGCGCAGTTCGCCGAGCTTTTCGCGCGCGGAGCTGCCCACACCGGTTTCACATGCCACTTTGGCTTCGTAGACGCGTTGACGCAGTGATTCCACCAGACGCCAGGCTGGCGTCTGCATGACTTCCTCGAGCGCCTGGATGTCCTGCGCCGCGCCCTTGATCTGCGCCGCAAGCGGATCGATCAGCGCAGCGTCGCCTTCCGCTTCCTTGACGATGGCCGCCGCCCAGTCGCGGCACTGCTTGGCGAGCTCTTCCGGCGTCCATTCCGAGCGGGCCGCAAAGCCGAAACCGAATTCTTCCGCCTGCCGCATCAGAATCGCCACGACGTCCGGGAATTCCTTGTCTAGCGTGCGTTTCGCCCACGCGTACTGACCACCTTGCAACATTCGCTGAACCGCATGTTCTGTCAGCGGCACGATATTGTCGAGCAGCTTGGCGCGCAAAAAGTCCTCAAACGACGGCGTCGCGAACTGCGGATCGAGCTTCAGCGAAACCCGCAAAAAAGCGTCGAAGTCCTTGCGCAGCGTCGCAATGGTCTCGTCTTTGAGCTTGAGGGTGATTTGACCCATGTGTTATCCCGTTTGGTCCTGCCGCGCGGCCTCGTCAAGTCGCCCGACCGTAGCCGGGCCCTGTGAGACGCGACGCCAAATGCCGTCGCGGTTGATTCCTGCCTGTTGCCGCGTAACCAGCGGGATGGTTCCCGATGAGCGGACCTCGACATCATATCGGCGGAATTAAGGGAAACTTAAGGGTGGGCGAGGTTTTGGCGGCGGCCTTGGAGGGATGCGTCGCCTGTGAGGGGCCGTGGGCGGTGGGCGCCTGCACCATGCGGGGACAGCCGTGCCTCGCGCCCATGACAACGTGGGCGCGAGAGGCATGATGTGGGCCTCGAACAGCGCCTATTTGAGCACGAGGCCTTGCCAGACAAAAAAGACCGTCAGGCCGACCGCAATGGTCAGGAGTGGCCGCCGCGTCAGCGCGCTGACCGCGACGGCCGCCAGCGCCCCGACCAGTTGCGGATTGCGCCAGGTCAATTCGGCACCGGTGCCGTGCGGCGAGACCGCCATCGGGACGATGATCGCGGTTAGCACTGTAACGGGTACGAAACCAAGCGCGGTGCGCACGAGCGGCGGGAACACCAGCCGGTCGCCGAGCACGAAGACGGCGGCGCGGATCACCCACGTAATGACGGCCATGCCGAGGATCAGAACGACGTAGTTCATCGCGATGCCTCCATGGTTTCCTGCGAAGTTTCCCGCGAGGTTTTCCGCGGGGCTTCCCGCAGGGCATCCTGCGAGGTGTCGCGCGAAGCTTCTCGCGAGGATTCGCGATTCTCCCGCGCGCCTCGCCCAAGCCACGGCACTGACAGCAAGACTCCGATTACCACGCCCGCGAACACCGCGCCGAGCAGGCCGAGCTTGTACGGCCATGCTTGCCAGAAGAAGGCCAGCGTGCCGGCGGTCACGGCCGCCGCGATATAGCGCAGCGCGACGAGTTGCGGCACGACGATCGCGATGAAGGTGGCAACCATTGCGAAATCGAGCCCGAGCGACTGCAGGCCCGGAAAGGCGGCACCGAACAGCAGGCCGGCAACGGTCCAGAGCTGCCAGTTCAGGTACATGGCGAGCCCCGCGCCAAAGAAGTAGTGCGGGCCGATCGTGCCGGGCTCCCGATGCCGGTAATGTTCCCACGCGACCGCGAAAACTTCGTCGGTGAGCAGTGCGCCGAGCGCCCAGCGCCAGCGCGCGGACAGATGCGCGACATGCGGCGCGAGCGTTGCGCTGTACAGCACGTGACGCAGGTTGACGACGAGCGTGGTCGCCCAGATCACCGCAAAACTCGCGTGACCAGCGATCAGGCCCAGCGCGATGAATTGCGCGGAGCCGGCGAATACGACGAGCGACATCAGCTGCCCGTGCCATAGATGCAGCGGGCCGGATGCGACCAGGGTGCCGAAGATCACGCCGAAGGGCGCCGCACCGACCATCATCGGGATGATGTCGCGCGCGCCGGCGGTGAATTCTTTTAAGTGGCTAGAGCCTGAAGGCTGGCCGGGGTTGGAATGGGTCAATCTTGCCTCCTTGATTTGGGAAGCATAGCGATTGGCGGTGGACGGGGCTTGTACGTTCTTGCGGTGGCGAGTCCAGGATGTCTTGTCAGGTTGCGGGGCGGCCGGCTGGAGCGTATGGACGACGGCTCTGCGAGAGGCGGGGACGGATGCTTATATAGAGTGGCTGGAAGGACCCGCTCGCAGGTTGAGTCGTGCGGCGTATGGCTAGCCAGGTCCAGGGCGCGCGGCGAATAGGTGGCGGCCGTGCAGCCGTCCGTGCGAGTCGAATCAGTCGCAAGCCCGCTGTGCCCGGTGCCTCGCCGTGCTGGACGGTGTTGTCTCAGGCGCCTTGCCAGCGTCCCGGGGGCACCCCGAACATGCGCCGGAAATGGCGTGTGAAATGACTTTGGTCCGTGAAACCACTCGCTGCGGCGACATCCGTCACTGAGACACCCGCGCGCAACGGTGCGAGTGAGCGTTGCAGGCGCACCTGGTTGCGCCACGCGTGCGGTGGCAGGCCGGTAGCCTGATTGAACAGGCGTGCGGCGTGAAACGGCGATAGTCCCGCTGCCCGCGCCACTTCCGCCAGCGTGACTGGTTCGGCGAGGTCGCCGGTCAGGCGCTCCTGCATTGTGGCGACGCGGGCGTCGTCGGCGGCGAGGCGCGACGGTTCCGGCTGCGTTTGCGAGTAGCGGACCAGCAAGGTGGACAGCGCGTCGAGCATGGCGGCCTCGGCGGCAAGCGGATCGTCGCCGGCCTCCAGCAGACAATGCGCGTGCGCCAGCCGCTGCGCCAGATCGTGATCGCGGATCACCCCCGGCGCGAACCACGGCAACGCCTTTGGCTTGCCGGCGACCTCGTTGGCGAGCTCGTGAATGAAATCCACGGGTGCATATATCACGCGATATCGCCAGCCTGCCTCGACAGCCTTGGAACCCGTGTGCAATTCGCCAGGATTGATGATCGGCACACTGCCCGCTTCGGCGACATAGTCCGAGCCGCGATATCGATACCCCTCGGCTCCCGCGACGATCACCGGAATCGTGTACGCATCGTGCCAATGCGGCGTGAACTCGTGATTGTGATATTCGGCCGTGAGCAGATCCGCGCCGGGCAGAAGCGGCGTGCGCCAGTAGCGGGCGGAATCCTGAAAGCGATGGGCGGTCATGATGAAAGTCCGGTGGTCCGGTGGTCCGGTGGTCCGGTGGTCCGGCAACCCGGCGGTCCGGCGGTCCGGCAATCCGGCAACCCGGCAACCCGGCAACCCGGCAACCCGGCAACCCGGCAACCCGGCAACCCGGCAACCCGGCAACCCGGCAACCCGGCAACCCGGCAATCCGGCAATCCGGCAATCCGGCGGTCCGGCAACCCGCCTGGACCAGTCAGTGTAGCGCGCCGTGGCCGCTACCGGTGCCGTCACTCACGAGTGCATGCCTTTGCGTAGTGAGTTTTGCCGTTGGACGGTGATTACTTGACTGGGATCGTCGTACCAGCCGGCATCGGCACGGCGCTTACGCTGTTTTTCGCGCTGCCGCTGACGATGCGGTCGCTGTAGGTCATGTACACCAGCGTGTTGCGCTTCGCGTCGACCACCCGCACCACATGCAGCGATTTGAAGATCAGCGACATGCTTACGGAGAACACGTCTGCCTGCTGTTTCACTGGCCCCGTGAAGTGAATCGCGCCGACCTGACGGCAGGCGATTGACGCTTCGGTCGGATCTTCGGCGATGCCGAGCGTGCCCTTGATGCCGCCAGTGCGCGCCCGCGAAACGTAGCAGGTCACACCCTGGACCAGCGGATCGTCATAGGCTTCGACGACCACGCGGTCCGAACCTGTGATGTGGAAGTTGGTATTGACGCTGCCGACTTCTTCGCTGTGTGCCGGGGAAAGCAGCAGGGCGGCAGTGACTGCAAGCGCGATGCGCAACAAGGTCGGTTTCATGAGATGGCCGGGAATGAGCTTTTGGGTTGGGCGCGAGAAGGTGTTACGCCGATAAAACACCATCGTATAACGGTGTGCCCGTCAGAGGGTCGGTGCAAATGCCCGCAGCAGGCCATGCGTTATCTTCCGGCCGGAACAAACCAGCCCTCCCCGGACTGGGCCGCCTGATCTGGCATTGAAACAGGCTGGACCAAAACGGCAGACCAAAACGCCGGGCCAAAATAAAAAGGCCCGCACGAATGCGGGCCTTCCAAATTTTGGCTCCTCGACCTGGGCTCGAACCAGGGACCTACGGATTAACAGTCCGGCGCTCTACCGACTGAGCTATCGAGGAACAGCAGTACCACTTGATCTACATAAAAAAGCCCGTATTGGTTAACGGGCTTTTGCAATTCTTGGCTCCTCGACCTGGGCTCGAACCAGGGACCTACGGATTAACAGTCCGGCGCTCTACCGACTGAGCTATCGAGGAACAGAACAACAAACAGCAGAGAAGCGAAATTGTAGGGGCAGCTTAAGCACCTGTCAATACCTTGCGTTCATCTCGATTTGGGTCGGATTCGGCAGGGCGGCAGACAGGCCGCGCCGCTCAACGTGCGAGCAGGGCCAGCTTTTCCTTCACGTCCTTGAATTCGTCGGCTTCCGGCAACGGCGCTTTGGTTTTGGTAATGCTCGGCCAGTTCTTCGCCAGATCGGCATTCAGCTCGATGAAGTTCTGCTGGTCGCCCGGCACGTCTTCTTCGGCATAAATAGCGTTTACCGGGCATTCGGCGACGCACACGGCGCAGTCGATGCATTCATCGGGGTCGATCGCGAGGAAGTTGGGACCTTCGCGAAAGCAGTCCACCGGGCACACATCGACGCAGTCGGTATAGCGGCACTTGATGCAGCTTTCGGTCACAACGTGAGTCATTCAGGCAGCTCCTGCATGCGGAATCAGGGGAGGCGAAACGCCAAAAGCGCTATTGTAACGTAACGTCAAGAGCCGCATACGGCATCGGGGAATGCCTTTTATACGTTTTCGTGATTAGTTTATGGCGTCCGGCGAGAGCCGCCCGCCCGCGCGATCAATCCGGGCGCATTCGGGTAACATGCGTCAAGCCGACGCGCAAGGGGCGCGCCGCCCGCGCATGGGTTGACGCCTTTGGTCGAGTCAAGCCTTCCGTTTTTCCAGCAGTCCCGTTCGCACCATCATGATTATTACTTCGCTGCTCGACACCGATCTGTACAAGTTCACGATGATGCAGGTGGTTTTGCATCACTTTCCCGCGGCGAATGTCGAGTACCGGTTTCGCTGCCGCACGCCGAATGTCGACCTCGTGCCGTATATCGACGAGATTCGCGGTGAAGTGCGCAAGCTGTGCGATCTGCGCTTTACCGACGACGAGCTCGATTACCTGCGGCGCATGCGCTTCATCAAGGGCGACTTCATCGAGTTTCTCGCGCTGTTCCATCTGAACGAGAAGTACATTTCGATCGAACCGTCGCCGAAGGGCAATGGCGAAATCGACATCGAGATCAAGGGGCCGTGGCTGCACACGATCCTGTTCGAGATACCGATGCTCGCGATCGTCAACGAGGTCTACTTCCGCAACACCCAGCAAAAGCCTGATTACAGCGAAGGGCGCGGCCGTCTCGTCGAAAAGATCAAGCTGCTGGGCGCGCGCCCGGAATTCGCCGACTGCAAGATCGCCGACTACGGCACGCGCCGCCGCTTCTCGAAGCAATGGCACGAAGAAGTGACGCTCACGCTGAAAGACGGTCTCGGCGAGCAATTCGCCGGCACCAGCAACGTCTTCTACGCGATGAAGCACAACCTCACGCCGCTCGGCACGATGGCGCATGAATACTTGCAGGCGTGCCAGGCGCTGGGTCCGCGGCTGCGCGATTCGCAGATCTTCGGGTTCGAGATGTGGGCAAAGGAGTATCGCGGCGACCTCGGTATCGCGCTGTCCGACGTGTACGGCATGCAGGCTTTTCTGCGCGACTTCGACATGTACTTCTGCAAGCTGTTCGACGGCGCGCGCCACGATTCCGGCGATCCGTTCGACTGGGGCGAGCGCCTGCTCAAGCACTACGAGGCGAACCGCTGCGACCCGCGCACCAAGATCCTCGTGTTCTCCGATGCACTCGACATTCCGAAGGTGCTGCAACTGTACGAGCGTTTCCGCGGCCGCTGCAAGCTGGCATTCGGCGTGGGCACCAATCTGACCAACGACCTGGGCTACAACCCGTTGCAGATCGTCATCAAAATGGTTCGTTGCAATGGTCAGCCGGTGGCGAAGCTGTCGGATTCGCCGGGCAAGAACATGTGCGAAGACAAGGCCTATCTCGCGTATCTGCGTCAGGTGTTCGGCATTGCGCAGCCCGAGGAAGACGTTGTGAAGTAATGCGGCGCCGGCGCGGCCCATGTGCGGCTCGCGTGCCGATACGTCGCGGAGGCCGCGCTCGCCGCGTGGCCGATGCGGGGTCGATATGCGGCCATAGGCCGTTCGGCCAGGGTGTTTGCGCGCAGGGTGGCCGGTATAATCCTCGCCATATCGCACGGCTGTCGACACGAGGATTTCGCATATGGACACATCGATTGCCCGCCGCAACATCCTGGCGCGCATCCGCGCAGCACAGGGGCGCGAGCCTGAGCCGTCTGTTTCCGAGCGCGAGGCGGCTGCGGATTATCTGGCACGCCATCCCCAAGGCCCGCGTCCGGAGATGCCGTCCGATCTGACCACGCGCTTCATTGAAGAAGCGCAGAAAATGGCGACCACGGTCGATACGGTCGAAACGCTGGGCGAGGTGCCTTCCGCCGCGCATCGGTACCTTACTGAACACGCCTTGCCGCTGCAGGCGATCGCCTGGCAAACCCTGCAAGATCTGCAATGGGCCGAGGCCGGCCTCAACGTCGAATTCCGCAAGCCTGAAGATGGCGACGTGGTCGGGCTCACCGGCTGCTTCTGTGCGACTGCGGAGACGGGCACCGTCGTTCTGTTGTCCGGACCGGAAACCTATGCATCGGCAAGCCTGCTGCCGGAAACGCACATAGCAATCGTGCCGGCTTCGCGCATCGTCTCAGGACATGAAGAGGCGTTCGGGCTGATCCGCAGCGAACGCGGCGAGCTTCCGCGCGCGGTCAATTTCGTCTCGGGGCCATCGCGCACCGGCGATATCGAACAGACTATCGTGCTTGGCGCACATGGACCTTATCGGGTGCATGTGATCGTCGTACGTGGCGCCTGAGCGCGACGAGCGTCGGTGTCTCCGCGCGGCGCGCACGGGCGGCCGCAGTAACAAGGACTTCAAGAATATGAAACGACATGCCGTAGCGTCGAGCATGGTGCTCGCCGCTGCACTGACGCTGGCGGCGTGGCCTCAGCTGGCCTCGGCGGCTACGCTCGACGGCGCGACTTTGTCGGCGCTATGGGGCTTGCCGTTTGCGGGCGTGTTGTTGTCGATCGCGGTGTTTCCGTTGATCGCGCCGGCATTCTGGCATCACCATTTCGGCAAGATCGCGGCAGCGTGGGCGCTAGTGTTCCTGGTGCCGTTTGCGCTTACCTTCGGCATGGGCATTGCGTTCGGTACGCTGGTCCATGCGGTGCTCGAAGAATACATTCCGTTCATCGTGCTGCTGACGGCGCTTTATACGGTCGCGGGCGGCATCTGCGTGCGCGGCAATCTGCATGGCACACCGCGGCTGAATACCGCAATTCTCGCTTTGGGCACTTTGTTGGCCAGCATCATGGGTACGACCGGCGCGGCGATGCTGCTGATCCGCCCATTGCTGCGCGCCAACGGCAACCGCAAGCACGTCGTTCATGTCGTGGTGTTCTTCATCTTTCTGGTAGCAAACGCGGGCGGTTCGTTGTCGCCGCTCGGCGACCCGCCGCTCTTTCTCGGCTTCCTGCAGGGTGTGGGTTTTTTCTGGACCACCACGCATCTGGCGTTGCCGATGCTGTTCGTCTGTGTCGTGCTGCTGGCCGCGTTCTATGCATTGGACTCGTACTATTTTCATCGGCGGGAAGAAGAGCGCTCGCGCTTTCTCGATCCCACACCGGATTCGCCGCCGCCAGGCGTCGAGGGCATGATCAACTTCGTGCTGCTCGCTGCCGTGATTGCGCTGGTTTTGATGAGCGGACTCTGGAAGTCGGACGTCGCGTTCGACGTCTTCGGGACGCACGTCGCGTTGCAAAATGCCGTGCGCGATATCGCGCTGATCGGTGTCACCTTGCTCTCGCTGGCGCTGACGCCGCGCGCTGCACGCGCGGGCAATGACTTCAACTGGGCGCCGATTGAAGAGGTCGCCAAACTGTTTGCCGGCATCTTCGTGACGATCGCGCCGGTGATCACGATCCTGCGTGCCGGCGAGGCGGGTGCGTTCGCCGGCATTGTCCATCTGGTCAATCCGTCCGGCCAGCCGCACGACCTGATGTACTTCTGGGCGACCGGCCTGCTATCGTCGTTTCTCGACAATGCCCCGACCTACCTGGTGTTTTTCAACCTGGCCGGCGGCGACGCGCAGATGCTGATGACCACCGGCGCCACCACGCTCGCGGCGATCTCGGCCGGCGCGGTGTTCATGGGTGCCAACACGTATATCGGCAATGCGCCGAACTTCATGGTGAAAGCGATCGCGGAGGCGCGCGGCATTCGCATGCCGAGCTTTTTCGCGTATCTCGGCTGGTCGGTTGCGGTGCTGATGCCGCTGTTTCTCGTCACAGGCTGGCTGTTTTTCTGACGGCTGGTTTCACCCTTATTCTGATGCCGAGGCAATTGAACTCGACGCGCTATTCGGAGAATTGCAATGCAGAAGATCCTCGTCACCCGTCCGATCTTTCCCGATGTGATCGAACGGCTCAAACAGTATTTCGACGTCGACTGGCACCAGGGCGACGTGTTGTCCGCCGAGGAGCTGACGCACCGTCTCGCGGAAAAAGATGGCGCGCTGACCGCGGGCGATCCGGTCGGCGCGGCCGTGCTCGCCGCGGCGCCGCGTCTGCGCGTGGTGTCGAACATGGCGGTGGGCTACAACAACTTCGACATGGCCGCGTTCAACGCGGCGAACGTACTCGGTACCAATACGCCGGACGTGCTGAACGAATCGACCGCCGATTTCGGCTGGGCACTGATGATGGCAGCGGCGCGCCGCATTGCCGAATCGGAGCACTGGTTGCGCGCGGGCAAATGGCAGAAGTGGACCTATGATGGCTTTCTCGGCACCGACCTGTACGGCTCGACGCTCGGCGTGATCGGCATGGGCCGGATCGGGCAGGCGCTGGCGCGTCGCGCGAAGGGCTTTAACATGCGCGTGATCTATCACAACCGTTCGCGCGTCGCGCGGGAGATCGAGGCGGAGCTGAACGCGGAATACGCGTCCAAGCAGGATCTGCTGCTGCGCGCCGATCACGTGGTGCTCGTCTTGCCGTACACGAAGGAGAACCATCACACGATCGGCAGGGCCGAGCTTGCGCAGATGAAGCCGACCGCAACGCTCACCAACATCGCACGCGGGGGCATTGTCGACGATGCGGCGCTAGTCGAAGCGCTGCGCGCGAAGCAGATTGCCGCAGCCGGTCTGGATGTTTACGAAGGCGAGCCGAATCTGAATCCGGATCTGCTGAGCGTGCCGAATGTCGTACTGACGCCGCACATCGCCAGCGCGACCGAAGCAACGCGCCGCGCTATGGCGAGTCTCGCGGCGGACAATCTGATTGCGGCGCTGGGTGAAGGTCCGCGCGCCGGCCGGCCGCCGAATCCGATTAACCCCGAGGTCATCGGCAAGGCGCGTTCATGACAATGATTCTGGTGGCGGCCGTTGCAGGGCTGGCGGTCGCATTGGTCATCGCGTTGGCATTGTTGATGCGCGGCAATAGTCGCGCCGACGGGAGCGAGCAATTCGAGATTCTCAGCGAACGTATCGACGCAGCGGCAGATGCGCAAGCGCATGCCTATGAGCGGCTCGAGCGGCAGCTGCGCAATGACATCGCCGAAACGGCGCGCGTCTCGCGTACCGAGCAGAGCAGTGGGTTCGCGCACTTTCAGCAAACGCTGGCATCGCAATTCAGCAGTATGACGACGGTGCAGGGCGGCAAGATCGACGGCTTCGCGCAGCAACTCGATGCGGTGCGCCACAGCCTGCAGCAACAGGCGCAGCAGGCACGCGATGAGCAAGGGCGCACACTCAAGCAGTTTGGCGAGACGCTGACCTTGCAGCTGGGCCAACTTACCGAGGCGAACGATCGCCGCTTCGCCGAGGTGCGCGCGACCATCGAGCAGCGGCTGAAAGGCATCGAGGCGAACAACTCGACCAAGCTCGAAGAGATGCGCCGCACTGTCGACGAAAAACTGCACGCCACGCTAGAACAGCGTTTGGGCGAATCGTTCAAGCTGGTGTCGGACCGGCTGGAGCAGGTGCATCGCGGTCTCGGTGAAATGCAGACGCTGGCTGCGGGCGTCGGCGACCTGAAGAAGGTGCTCACCAACGTCAAGACGCGCGGCACGTGGGGTGAAGTGCAGCTCGAGGCATTGCTCGAACAACTGCTGACGGCGGATCAATACGCGAAGAACGTCGCGACGGTGCCGAAAAGCGCCGATCGCGTGGAATTCGCGATCAAACTGCCGGGCCGCGCGGAGACGGGGGGGGCTGCCACACCGGTCTGGCTGCCGATCGATGCCAAGTTCCCGCGCGAAGACTATGAGCGGCTGATCGAGGCGCAGGAACGCGCCGATCCCGTTGCGGTGGAGGAGGCGTCGCGTGCGCTCGATGCGCGGATACGCGCCGAGGCGCGCACGATCGCGGAAAAGTATGTGTCGCCGCCGCATACCACCGATTTCGCGCTGCTGTTCCTGCCGACCGAAGGCCTGTACGCGGAAGTCCTGCGTCGGCCCGGCCTGACCGATCTGCTGCAACGCGACTACCGCGTGACGATCGCCGGCCCGACTACGCTCACCGCGTTGCTCAATAGTTTGCAGATGGGTTTCCGCACGCTGGCGATCGAGAAACGGTCGAGCGAGGTGTGGCAAGTGCTCGGCGCGGTGAAAACGGAGTTCGGTAAATTCGGCGACGTGCTGGCAAAGACCAAGGCGCAGCTTGAAACCGTGACGCGTTCGATCGAAGCCGCGGAGACACGCACTCGCGTCATGAATCGCAAGCTGCGTGACGTCGAGGCGTTGCCGGGTGAAGCGGCGAGCGGGTTGCTCGGAGATGCGCTATCGGGCGTGGATTCCGACGAGTAGTAGAGCCGGGCGAGGTTCTCCGGACTGATTTCTCGCGACGCTGCTGATCGGTTTCAGCGGCGCCCGGCTTGGTGGACGCAGTACTCGGGAAGCGGTGCCTGCGGCCAGTCGTTCCAGCGCGTCGCCCGTCAGGCGCACGACACGCCTATCCGGCATCGCCGTTGCGCAAACCGTCTTCGGTCGCGACAAATACGTGCGTGAGGCTTTCGAATTCGGCCAGCTCGTACGTCAGCGCGAAGATGGCGCCAGTATCCGGAGGCGTCGCGGCGCGGATCGTCGCGGTCATTACGCCTCTTCCGGCGCGTCGGTCAGCTGGATTTCGATGCCGCCAAAGCGCGACGCCACCCAGTTGTACGCGTGGCAGGCAATCCACAGCAGAACGAAGCCGAGAATCGCGTTCAGCAGCAGCGCGCTGAACACCGTGCTCAGTTCGACCGAGCCGTAGCGGATGAATGCCACCAGCACGCCGAGCAGCACGATCGGCACCGAGAATGTCAGGTACACGAGGATAAGCGCTTTGGCTGTCTGTCCCGGTGCAATGAACGAGATCTGTTTTTTCATGTAAGTCAAACCCGTGTGTCGTAGTGGTAATGGGTAAAGCTGCAAATGAGGCCGCGAAAGAGGTTGCAGGTAAGGCTGTAAAAAAGCCGCAACGGCAGGGTTCCCTCAGGCGTCAGATGAGCCCGTCGAACAGCATGATATCGACGTGCTCGCCCTCTGCAATATCGGCTTCATCGTGCCCGAGAACGATGAAACAATTTGCTTCGCTCATCGAACTCAGCACGCCGGAGCTTTGCGAGCCGGTTGGGATGACATGCCATTGACCGTGCGCATCCTGCTCGGCGACGCCGCGCTGGTACTCGGTGCGCCCGGCGCGCTTGCGGATGATCTGGCGGCTGGCGGCGCGCAACAGCGGCTGTGCCTGCGGCGTTGCGCCGGACATCAGCAGCAGCGCTTCGCGCACGATCTGGTAGAACGTCACCATGACGGCCACGGGATTGCCCGGCAAACCGAAGAATAGCGCCGGCAGCCCGAGCCCAGGGTGGTCGCCGGACCAGACGCGGCCAAAAGCGAGCGGCCGGCCCGGACGCATTGCGAGGCTCCAGAACGCGACGTCGCCGAACGCCTGCAGCAATTGTTTGGTGAAATCCGCCTCGCCGACCGAGACGCCGCCCGAGGTCAAAACTACGTCCGCACTGGCTGCGGCGCTGCGCAATGCGGCTTCGAGCGCGGCGGGTTCGTCGCGCACCACGCCGAGATCGAGCGTATCCAGGTTCAGGCGCCGGAGCATCGCAAACAGCGTGTAGCGATTGCTGTCATACACCGAACCCGGGTCGAGCGGCTCGCCGAGCGAGCGCAATTCGTCACCGGTGGAGAAAAATGCGACGCGCAAGCGCCGCCGCACGTTGACTTCGCCAATGCCGAGCGAAGCCAGCAAACCGAGGTCCGACGCGCGCATGATGCGGCCGGCGCGTAGCGCGGCATGGCCGCGGGCGAGGTCTTCGCCGGCGAGGCGCCGGTTGGCGCCGGCCCGCACGGCGTTGGCCGCAAAACGGATCGAGGTGGAATCGGCGCTGCGCTCGACAAGCTCCTGTGGCACGACCGTGTCGCAGTCGGCTGGCATGCAGGCGCCCGTCATGACACGCACGCATTGCGTCGCGTCGACGTGGCCCGCGAACGGATGGCCAGCCAGCGCTTTGCCGACGATCGTCAAATCGACTGCAGCCTCATTGGTTGCCAATGCCGCGCGCTTGAACGCGTAGCCGTCCATCGCCGAGTTGTCGTGCGCAGGGACGTCGATCGGCGAGACGATGTCGGCCGCCAGCACGCGGCCGAGTGTATCGCGCAAGGCCACGCGTTCGACGGCCGTGACGGGCGTTGCCCATCGACGGACGATCGCCTGGGCGGCCGAAACAGGGAGCGAGTGAGGATCGTACTGCGCGACGCAGCGGGAAAATTCGTTAAGCGTGGTCATGAAGAGGGCTGGACGTCGCGACCGGAGGCGGGCGCGGCTGTTGCCGTGCGGCCGGAGCAGGATTTCAACCGGGGCCTCAGCAACGCTCGAGGTCGGCGAGTTCTTGTAACGAATTGATATTGTAAAACGCGCGCTCGTCGGTAAAAGCGACTTCGACCGTCTTGTGGCGCGCGTACCACGCGCGAACCTTACGCTCGCCGGCTTCCAGAAAGGCTGCCAGGTCGTCCGCGAGACTCGTGCGCAGCAACGCGAACACGGGATGGAGCGAGACGTGGCCATCGGCGTTGGTGGTCGTGACGGTGGCGATATCGGCCTGATTCGAGTCGAGTGCCTGCGTGAGGCGCTCGGCGAGTTCGGCGGGCAGTCCGGGCGTGTCGCAGGGCGCGCTCAGCAGGTACGCGGTGCCGGCCGCGCGCAGCCCGGCGAGCAGGCCAGCCAGCGGTCCGGGAAAGCCGGGCACGATATCGGCTAGCACCTTGGCGCCGAACGGTGCGCCGAGTGCGCTGTAGACATCAGGGTGACGATTGGCGCTGATCAGCAGGGCGCCGGTTTGCGGCGCGAGCCGTTTCAGCACCTGGGAGACAAGCGGCTCGCCGTGCAGCGTTTGCAGTCCCTTATCGAGGCCGCCCATACGCATGCCGCGTCCGCCCGCGAGGACCAGACCGGTGATGTGTTCGCGTGTTGGGGTCATGGACTCGGCCGTTCTAGCCGCCGATGTACGACATTTCCACGCGGCGGCCGTCCTGCTCGCGCGGCACGGCTGCGCTGCTGCCACGTAATTGCGAATAACGGTCGCTGCGGCCTTGCCAGATTTCGGCGACAGCGGTGGCGATATCGGCGTCGCTCGCGCCGCTGCGCAGCAACGCGCGCAGATCGTGACCGGACGACGCGAACAGGCACAGGTACAGCTTGCCTTCCGTCGACAGACGCGCGCGCGTACATGTGCCGCAAAACGCGCGTGTCACGCTCGAAATCACGCCGATCTCGCCGCTGCCGTCCACGTAACCCCAGCGCTGGGCGGTCTCGGCAGCGCTGTGCGCTTCGAGTGGCACGAGCGGGAAATGCTCGGCGATGCGTGTCACGACATCAGCGGAAGGCAGCACTTCGGTCATGTTCCAGCCGTTCGACGTGCCCACATCCATGTACTCGATAAAGCGCAACACCGTGCCCGAGCCTTTGAAGTGACGCGCCATCGGCACGATTTCGCTGTCGTTGGTGCCACGCTTGACGACCATGTTGACCTTCACCGGCGCGAGCCCCGCCGCCTCGGCTGCGGCAATTCCGTCCAGCACGTCGGCGACCGCGAAGTCGGCGTCGTTCATGCGGCGAAACAGGGTGTCGTCGAGCGCGTCGAGACTTACGGTCACGCGGGATAGGCCGGCGTCTTTCAGGCTGCGCGCCTTGCGCTCCAGCAGCGAGCCGTTGGTGGTCAGCGTCAGATCGAGCGGGCGGCCTTCCGGCGTGGTGAGTTGCGCGAGCCGTTCGATCAGGAATTCCAGATTTTTGCGCAGCAGCGGCTCGCCACCCGTAAGACGGATTTTCTCGACGCCGTGTGCGACGAAGAGCTGCGCCAGCCGTTCGATTTCTTCGAAGCTGAGTAGAGCGCTATGCGGCAGGAACGCGTAATCCTTATCGAACACCGCGCGCGGCATGCAGTAGACGCAGCGGAAATTGCAGCGATCCGTCACCGAGATGCGCAGATCGCGTAGCGGGCGCGCCAGCGTGTCGTGCAGCGTGCCGCTGGGCGCCTGCACAGGGCCGGAAATGACCGGCACCGCGCTGAGATCGGCAACAGGGATGATGCGTTGGGACATGAATTGCTTCGCTCGATGCTTCGTTTTGGGCTGGTTAGGTGCTGCTTAGGGGGTGCTTAGGTGCCGTGATTGGCGCTGCGATTGGAACCGCCTAGATCTTCATTCTAGCGGAAATGCATCTGGCGGCCGCCGACCCCCGGACGCTGTCCGGGTATACGGGGAGTGGCGTACAGCGCGCGATCGGGCGGGTGCGCGATGCCCATAAAACAAAAAACCCGCCGGTGAGGGCGGGCTTTTTGCGTGGGAGCGGTTCGCTTACTGCGGGTGCTTACCGGTTTCCACCATTTGCATCGGCGCGGTTTCGACCGGCGGCAACGCCTTGCGCTCGCGACCCACACGAGCCGGCTTGGCTGCTTGCGCAGCCGCTTCCTGCGCGGCTCGCAGCTTGTCGGCGTCGGTGTTCACCCAGACGAGACCGGCTTGTTCCAGCACCGGCTTCAGCGCTTCCGCCGACACAGTGGCGCTACGCGGTGCTTGCGGCGCAACTGCGACGGGCGCTGGCTCGGCCGCGGCCGGTTCAACGACCGGTTGCGCTGCCGGAGCAGTCGCTGCAACGACCGGTTGCGCTTCAACGATCCCGGCTTGCGGCGCCGGCTGGGCGGCAGGTGCTTCGACCGCTGCCGCTGGGGCCGCGGTCGCTACCGGAGCCGGTGCAGCTTGCGCTTCAACGACCGGAGCAACTGCCGGCGTTTCGATCCGCGCTTCGGCAGGGGCTTCAACCCGAGCTTCAACCGGGGCTTCAACCGCAGCTTCAACATGAGCGGCCGGTTCGACGAGCGAAACCGTCTCGCTGGCGGCCGGCGCAGCTTCGACCGGCGCGGCAGGAGCTTGCGCCACCGGCGCTGCCACGGCTTGCTCCACTGCAGCCGGTGCCACCGGCGCTTCTGCGACCAGTACAGCCGTTTCCGTCTTCGCGGCCTGTTCGACGGCCGGAGCCGGCGTTTCGGTTGCTGCATGCAGTTCGCTGACGACAGCGGTTTCTGTCGCGACGGCCGCGACAACCACTTCCACCGGCTTAACAGCAGTCGCTTCGTTCACTTCAGCCTTGTGCTCAACCGGTTGATGCGCGGTGCGCACCGGTGCTTCGTCGGTCACATTGGCGGTGTCGCCTTCAGCTTCCGCGACGTCCGCAGCCAGGTTGCCGTTCACGTCTTCTTCACGCTCACGACGGCCACCGCGACGGCCGCGACGACGGCGACGACGCTCTTCACCTTCACGCGCCACCGCTTCCTGATCGACCGGCGCGCCATTTTCGCCCAAGGCGGTCTGGTTTTGCGCCAGATCTTCCGCCGCTTGCGCGTCGTTTTGCGTCAGCGCATCTGCCGCTTCCGGCTGCTGCTTGCGGCGTTCGCCGCGTTCAACGCGCTCGCCACGCTCACGGCGTTCGCCGCGTTCCTGGCGCTCGGCACGTTCGGCGCGCGGTGCGCCGTCGACGGTTTCCGCGCGCTCGTTGCCGCGATTATCGCGGTCACGGTTTTCGCGGCCCTCGCGGCCCTCGCGACCTTCGCGCGGCTCACGAGCCTCGCGGGGTTCACGGCCTTCACGGGCCTCACGCGGCTCACGGTTGCCACGCGGCTCGCGCGATTCACGTGCTTCGCGCGGTTCGCGACCTTCGCGTGCCTCACGTCCTTCACGCGGTTCGCGTTCCTCGCGACGCGCCGACGGCTGTTGACCTTGAGCCTGGCGGCCGCCGGTCGTGCCTTCGCCACGGCCCGCTGCATCGCGGCCGCCTGCGCCGCCACGGCGATTGCGGCTGCGATCACCGCCGCGTTCGCCGGTGCGCTCACCGCGCTCCGTGCGTTCGCCGCGTTGCGGACGCGCCTGTTTTTCGGTCGTAGCCGGTGCGACAGGCGCCGGCGCGGCCGGCTGCATGCCGAACAGATTCTTCAGCCAGCCGATAAAGCCGCCGCTGGCCGGCGTGACGGCCACCGGAGCCGGGGTTGCCGGACGGACCGGCGCGCTCGGTGCCGGCTTTTCAGGCGTGATGCCCTTGACCGCGGCTTCCTGCTTCGGCTTCACTTCCTCGGCGCGCTTGCTGTAACCGGTTTCCGATTCCAGTTCGCGGGCTGCTTCTTCGGCCATCTTCCACGAGGCGCGCGGCTCGTCGAGGCGCGCATCGTCGTGACGCAGGCGCTCGAGCTTGTAATGCGGCGTATCGAGGTGCTTGTTCGGGATCAGAACGACGTTGACCTTGAAGCGCGATTCGATCTTGTTGATTTCCGCGCGCTTTTCGTTCAACAGGAAGGCGGTCACTTCGACCGGCACCTGGCAATGGATCGCCGCGGTGTTTTCCTTCATCGCTTCTTCCTGAATGATCCGCAGCACTTGCAGCGCGGACGATTCGGTATCGCGGATGTGGCCCGTGCCGTTACAGCGCGGGCACGTCACATGGCTGCCTTCCGACAAAGCCGGGCGCAGGCGTTGACGTGACAGTTCCATCAGCCCGAAGCGCGAGATCTTGCCCATCTGGACGCGCGCACGGTCGTGTTTCAGCGCGTCTTTCAGGCGTTGCTCGACTTCGCGCTGGCTCTTGGCCGATTCCAT
The DNA here is from genome assembly GCF_050434205.1 of Paraburkholderia sp. GAS348. Taxonomy (NCBI): domain Bacteria; kingdom Pseudomonadati; phylum Pseudomonadota; class Betaproteobacteria; order Burkholderiales; family Burkholderiaceae; genus Paraburkholderia; species Paraburkholderia sp. GAS348. Next base: position 211,397 of record NZ_JBNPVT010000004.1, on the reverse strand, counting down.
GTCGATGAAGTCGATCACGATCAGGCCGCCCAGATCGCGCAGGCGCAACTGGCGGGCCACTTCGTCGGCAGCTTCGAGGTTGGTGCGTGCAGCCGTTTCCTCGATGTCCGCGCCCTTGGTGGCGCGCGCCGAGTTCACGTCGATCGCGACCAGTGCTTCCGTGTGGTCGATCACGATGGCGCCGCCGGAGGGCAGCGGTACCGTGCGCGAGTACGCGGTTTCGATCTGGTGTTCGATCTGGAAACGCGAGAACAGCGGCACGTCGTCGTGATACCGCTTCACCTTGCTGACATTGTCCGGCATCACAATATCCATGAAGGCGCGGGCCTGGTCATGGATTTCGGTGGTGTCGATCAGGATTTCGCCGATATCCGGCTGGAAATAGTCGCGAATCGCGCGGATCACCAGGCTCGATTCGAGATAAATCAGCATCGGCTGGCCGCTCGAACCGCTTTGCGATGCGGCCTCGATGGCGCGCCACAGTTGCATCAGGTAGTTCAGGTCCCACTGCAGCTCCTCGGCGCTGCGGCCAATGCCGGCCGTGCGCGCGATGATGCTCATGCCTTCCGGCAATTGCAGCTGCGCCATGGTTTCGCGCAATTCCTGACGGTCGTCGCCTTCGATCCGGCGCGATACACCGCCGCCGCGCGGGTTGTTCGGCATCAATACCAGATACCGGCCGGCGAGCGAGATGAAGGTGGTGAGGGCTGCGCCCTTGTTGCCGCGCTCTTCCTTTTCGACCTGAACGATCAGTTCCTGACCTTCTTTCAGGGCGTCCTGGATGCGCGCGGCGCGCATGTCGACGCCGTCACGGAAATACTGGCGAGCGACTTCCTTGAACGGCAAAAAGCCGTGGCGGTCTTCGCCGTAGTTGACGAAGCAGGCTTCGAGCGAAGGCTCGATGCGGGTAATGATGCCCTTGTAAATGTTGCCTTTGCGCTGTTCGCGCCCGGCGGTTTCGATGTCGATATCGATGAGTTTTTGCCCATCGACGATGGCGACGCGCAGTTCTTCCTGCTGCGTCGCGTTGAACAACATTCGTTTCATTGAACGGCTCCAGGCGGCTTAGCTAGCCCTCGGCTGCGCGGTTGTCAGTCGCGAGAGCCATGAGGGCAGCGGCATGCCGCGCCTTGTTGTGTTTTCACAAGCACGCTGGAGCGGGAAAAATGGCGGGAGAATTGCCTGAGAGGGCCCGACCCATTGAAAAATGGACACGGTGCCGCAGGGCACATGCGAACACGGCTTCAAATAACGACCCGACACGCCGCGGGTTCTGCCAGCCGACCTTCATAAGCCTTGCGTCCACTCGCGCCGGTGCGCCAACTGGGCGCGTGACCGGAGGGTCGAAGGCTGCGGTCATGCCGCAGCGGGAAGTTCGCGCAGTCGGCGCGTCTTTTCTCGCTGGGGGTGTCTCGCCTCATTTTGACGTCGCCATGTCTTGTACTTTCTACAAGACGCCTCGGGCGCACGCCGTATTTTCGCAACTCGCAGCTCCTTACAGCAGGGCGTCAGACCGCCCGATACCGAAGCTGAAAGTTAAATTCTTTTTTACCAAAATTCCGTTACCGTCGAAGCTGACCTTGACCGAACGCGCCTGTGGGCGCCGTCCCTGCCGGGCACTGACCTCGTGCGTGCAACATGTTGCATCTCATTTTCAGGGTGAGCAACCAGGCCCCGGCGCAAGTAAAATAACGGTTTATCGCTTGCGCCCGCGCAATCCGCCCGATTTCCGGACACTGCGCCGGCCGCCGCAGACTGCTGGGCAAATTATATTCATAATGAAAGAGTTAGGCAAAATATCCCAGAAATCGGTCGCAAGCGACCAGGTCTCGATGATCGAGATCGACGACAGTGCGGCCGGACAGCGCATTGACAACTTCCTGTTGCGCGTCTGTAAAGGCGTGCCGAAAAGCCATATTTACCGCATCCTGCGTAGCGGGGAAGTGCGGGTGAATAAGGGCCGGATCGACGCGCAGTACCGCCTCGAACTGGGCGATCTGGTGCGCGTGCCGCCCATTCGCGTCGCTCAACCGAACGAAGCCATCGCCCAGGCGCCGGTGCCGAGCGCCGATTTCAAAATTATTTTTGAAGACGAGCACATGCTCGTGATCGACAAACCGGCCGGCGTGGCGGTCCACGGGGGCAGCGGTGTCGCGTTCGGCGTGATCGAACAGATGCGCGAAGCGCGGCCGCAGGCGAAATTCCTCGAATTGGTGCATCGGCTGGATCGCGAGACGTCCGGCATTCTGATGCTCGCCAAGAAACGCTCCGCGCTGGTCAACCTGCACGAGCAGATTCGCGAGAACAAGATGGATAAGCGCTACTATGCGTGCGTCCACGGCGAATGGGCGAGCGACTGGGGCCGTCGCCGCGCGGTCAAGGAGCCGCTGCATAAGTATTTGACCGCGGACGGCGAACGGCGCGTGCGCGTTCAGGCCGACGGCCTCGCGTCGCACACGGTCTTCAATCTGATCGACCGCTGGCCGGAGTACGCGCTGCTCGAGGCGGAACTGAAGACGGGTCGCACGCATCAGATTCGCGTCCATTTGCAGCATCTGGAGTTGCCGATCGTCGGCGATGCCAAGTACGGCGACTTCGCGCTGAACAAAGCGCTGGCGCGCGCCAACGCCAAGCCTGGCCTGAAGCGCATGTTCCTGCACGCGTACCGTCTTAAGCTGACGCACCCGGCAACCGGCGCGCCCGTGCAGTTCGAGGCGCCGCTGCCGGCCGAATGCCGCAGTTTTGTAGCGCAGCTCAATGAATTACGAAATGGGTCAAACCCGGAGACGACACCGCATGGCTAGAGAGCAATTTGATCTGATCGTCTTTGACTGGGACGGGACGCTGATGGATTCGACCGCGCACATCACGCGCAGCATCCAGTTAGCATGCCGCGATCTCGGCCTGCCTGTTCCCGCCGATGAGGCCGCCAGCTACGTGATCGGCCTTGGCCTGCGCGACGCGCTGCAAATCGCCGCGCCCACGCTCGATCCGGCCGATTACCCGCGTCTGGCGGAGCGCTATCGCTTTCACTATCTGGTGAAGGACCAGACTACCGAGCTGTTCGTCGGCGTGCGCGAGATGCTGCAGGAATTGCGCGATCAGGGTTATCTGCTCGCGGTGGCGACCGGCAAGAGCCGCGTTGGGCTGAACCGCGCGCTCGACCAATCGCGTCTGACGAGCCTGTTCGACGGCACCCGCTGTGCGGACGAAACTTTCTCGAAACCGCATCCGGCCATGCTGCACGAGCTTACGCGTGAACTGGGGCAGGATCCGGTGCGCACGGTGATGGTGGGTGACACCACGCACGATCTGCAGATGGCGATCAATGCGGGCGTTGCGGGCATTGCAGTCACATACGGCGCGCATCCCGCCGGTTCGCTGATGGCTTTGTCGCCGAAATTCGTCGCCTCCAGCGTGAGCGCGCTGTCCGGCTGGCTGCGAGAGAACGCATGAATACGGGCACGACGGAAGCGGTGGCGCAGGCCGTTCGCATTTGCGCGTCCGAAGAACTGGTCGACGGCGGCGCCGGCGTGCGGCGCGCGGCGAGGTTTGGCGGCGGCGACGTCGTGGTATTTTTTGTTCGCTATGATGGCCATGCGTACGGCTATCTGAACCGCTGCGCCCACGTGCCGATGGAGCTCGACTGGGCTGAAGGGCAGTTCTTTGAATCGTCCGGTTTATACTTGATGTGCGCTACACATGGTGCGATTTACGCGCCTGATACAGGCAAATGCGTCGGCGGCCCGTGCCGTGGCGGCCGGTTGCGCCCTGTCCACGTAGACGAGCGGGACACACCCGAAGGCCGCGCCGTGTTCTGGCTGCCGGACGGCGAACTTCGCCCGGCCACGCCCTGATTTTTCTCCTCCTCGACCTTTCCACTGCATCGCATGTCTGACAATTTGACTCCCGAACCGAAGGAACCGTCCCTGACAGGCCGCCCCCGCACGCCTGCCGATGAGCCGGGCTGGGAGCGTGCCGCGCTCGAGCGCATCGCGCTTGCGGCAATCACCGAGCAGCGCGCGGCACGCCGCTGGAAGATTTTCTTCCGGTTTGTATTCCTGATCGTCTTGCTGCTGGCGGTATGGGGTGCGTTAGATCTCTCCGGCGACAAGGTTGCGACCACTGGCCGGCATACCGCAATGGTGACGCTTGACGGCGAAATCTCTGCTGATACGAACGCAAACGCGGAAGATGTCAACACTGCACTGGAAAGTGCGTTCGACGATGCGGGTACGGCAGGCGTGATCCTGCGCTGTAACAGCCCGGGCGGCAGCCCGGTGCAGGCAGGCATTATCTACAACGAGATTCGCCGGCTGCGCGCCAAGTATCCGTCGATCCCGTTGTATGTCGTGGTCGGCGATATGTGCGCGTCGGGTGGCTATTACGCGGCGGCGGCGGCGGACAAGATCTATGTGGACAAGGCGAGTATCGTCGGTTCGATTGGTGTGCTGATGGACAGCTTCGGCTTCACGGGGCTGATGGATAAGCTGGGGATTCAGCGTCGGCTGCATACTTCGGGTGAGAACAAGGGATTTTTCGACCCGTTCTCGCCGGAAACGCCGAAGATGGACGAACATGCGCAGGACATGCTCGATCAGATCCATGCGCAGTTCATCGACGCCGTGCGTGAGGGGCGCGGCAAGCGCCTGCACGAAACGCCGGATATGTTCTCGGGCCTGTTCTGGACGGGTCAGAAGAGTGTCGAGCTGGGGCTGGCCGACGGTTTCGGCGACGCGGATTACGTCGCGCGCGACCTCTTCAAGGCACCGGATATCGTCGACTACACGGTCAAGGAGAGCATTACGGATCGTGTGGCGCGCAAGTTCGGTGCTGCGGTCGGCAGCGGCGCGGTGCATGCGATGGCGCTTGGCGGGAAGTTGAGCCTGCGTTGATCGATTATGTTGACTGATGGCCGTGCGTTAGCCGTCGGTTGTCAAAAAAAGCCCCGCGCGATCACCAGTTGATCGCGCGAGGCTTTTTCGTTTCCTCTCTCGCTGAGGCTGCGGTCAGACGGCCAGCATCAGGAAAATTGCCGGCCGTTTGTGCAGATCGATCGCCGGTTTCTTTTTCCAGTCGGCCACAGTGCGGCTCGCGATGGCCTCAGTCTCCAGCGTCAGGTCGACCGCAACGCAAACGAGGGTGGAGGGCGCGCACGTTGCCAGCAAAGTATCGAGCAGCGGTTTATTCCGATACGGCGTTTCGATAAAAATCTGCGTTTGTTTGGCTTTGCGCGACTGCTGCTCCAGGTCGCGCAGGCGCTTGGCCCGTTCAGTGGCGTCGACCGGCAGATAGCCGTGGAACGCAAAACTCTGGCCATTCAGGCCGGACGCCATCAACGCGAGCAGAATCGAACTCGGTCCGACAAACGGCACGACTTTCACGCCGCGCTCATGCGCCCGGCGCACCAGCAGGGCGCCCGGATCGGCGACCGCCGGACAGCCGGCTTCGGAAACCAGGCCGGCATCCGTGCCTGCCAGCAAAGGCGCCAGCAGTTTGTCGATCTCACCGGCCGGCGTGTTCACGTTCAGTTCGCGAATCTCAATTTCCTGGATAGGCCGCTCGGTGCCGACCTTCTTCAGGAACGCGCGCGTGGTTTTCGCGTTTTCGCCGATGTAATACTGCAGCGCGGCCGCACGGGCGCGCACCGGTGCGGGCAGGACGGCGTCGAGGGCGTCGGCATCGCCTTCGCCAAGGGTGTTCGGGATCAGATATAAGGTGCCGCTCATGGTGCCCCCAGAAGTGGATAACCCACTGCGAGCAGCATGCGCGACAGTGCGATCAATGGCAGCCCGACCAACGCGGTCGGGTCGTCCGAGTGAATGGCTTCGAGCAACGCGATGCCGAGGCCTTCGGATTTGGCGCTGCCCGCCACGTCGTATGGCGTTTCGGCGCGGAGATAAGCGTCCAGCGCGGCGTCCGGCAGGTCGCGGAATTGCACGCGGGTGATGACGTCGACGGCTTGCGCCGCCCCCGATCGGCTGTCGAACAGGCAGAGTGCGCTATGAAATAGCACTTCACGACCGCGCATTGCCCGCAGTTGGGCAAATGCCTTGTCATGCGTGCCGGGCTTGCCGATCTGCAGGCCGTCGTAGGTGGCAACCTGATCCGAGCCGATCACGAGCGCGGCTTCATCGGCGCCGAGCTTGGCTGCCGCCGCGCGGGCTTTTGCCTCAGCGAGGCGCAGGGCCGTCACTTCGGGCGTTTCGCCGGCGAGCGGCGTTTCGTCGATCGCCGGCACGACGACATCGAACGGAACGCGCAGGCGCTCGAGCAGCTCGCGACGATAAGGTGAACTCGACGCCAGAATCAGGCGTGGCGGGCGATTGAGGGAATCTGGCATGTGCTACCGACGGCTAGAGAGGCAGGTCGTACGGGGTTGCGCGGGTGGCGCACGTGTACGGGCTTAAGTGTTTGACTCGAAAAGACAAAACGGATATGATTTCGGGCTTTTCATCGGTATGCTATTGCACAGGCGGTGTCGTGTGGCAGGCCCGTGTGGGCAACACCGGGCAGTGCGCGAGTTCCGCGGGCTGCATTGCAAACCGATTTATCCCCGGCGAAATCCTTGCCGATGCAGGAGCGCACATGACTCAACATCCTGGCAACCCTGCTGGTCTGTCCGACCCGCACGATATCGATCTGTTCGAATTTGCGCGGAGTGGGCGCCAGGCCGCGGGTGTCGTGCGCGTCTCGCAACTGCCGCGCATGTTAAACGAAGTGCCGGCAGAAGCGCCAGACCGCGATACCGCGTTCACCTGGCAAGCCGAAGGGGCGACGCAGCCGGAATTGCAGGACGACGGCACCGAGGGTCCGCAGCCTTATTTGAGGTTGGCGATTCACGGTGCTGCATGGCTCGAATGTCAGCGGTGCATGACGCCGTATCTGCAGGCGTTCAATGTCGATGCAACTTACCGGATCGTCAACACTGAGGCGGAAGCCGAAGAGTTTCCGCTCGACGAGGATGAAGTCGAAGTGATCGTGGGCTCGCGCCAGTTCGATCTCATCGACTTGATCGAAGAAGAGTTGCTGCTTTCCTTGCCGCTCGTGCCGAAGCACGAGGTGTGTCCCGAAGTGCACGAGAGTCTCGTCTCTGGTGTGGCCGGTACAGAAGGCGAGGGCGACGAGGGCGCACCGGATGAAGCAGGTGAGGGCGGTGAGCCCGAGCGGCCCAATCCGTTTGCGGCGCTCGAAAGTCTCAAGCGCGGTGAGCCGGGCGACAAGAAGCACTGAACAGTTGCATGGGAGCGCGAAGCGGGCGCATTGGCCATTCGGTCAATGGCGGACACCGGCTCGGGCTGTGTTAGAATTCGGAAAATTTTTAGGAGTTAGTCATGGCAGTTCAGCAAAATAAGAAGTCGCCGTCGAAGCGCGGCATGCACCGTTCGCACGATTTCCTGACGGCAGCGCCGCTGGCCGTGGAGCCGAGCACGGGTGAAGTGCATCTGCGTCACCACGTTAGCCCGAACGGCTACTATCGCGGCAAGAAAGTCGTCAAGACGAAGAACGACTAATCGTTTCACTGCGTTGCGCCCCTTGGCGTTTCGCGTGGCGATCGGCTCGCTTGACATTTTCCCGGCTCGGCAAAAACGCGGCATTCAACTGCCGCTTTTTTGTGTCGATCGCAGTTGGCGCTTTAGCGCTTGCTGCGATCCCATGCGGGGCGTCTGAAACTCGTCGCACTCCATGACAGTAAAGCTCACGATAGATTGCATGGGAGGCGACCACGGCCCGTCCGTGACCGTTCCCGCTGCCGTCAACTTCGTTCGTTCGCATCCTGATGCTGAGTTGCTGCTCGTCGGCATTGAAAGTGCGATTCGTGCGCAGCTGAAGAAGTTGAAGGCTCAGGACCTGCCGGCGCTGACCGTCGTACCTGCTTCCGAGATCGTCGCCATGGACGATCCGGTCGAAGTCGCGCTGCGCAAGAAAAAAGACTCATCCATGCGCGTGGCGCTGAATCGCGTCAAGGAATGCGAGGCGCAAGCCTGCATTTCCGCCGGCAATACCGGCGCGCTGATGGCGGTCTCGCGCTATGTGCTGAAAACGCTGTCGGGCATCGAACGCCCGGCCATTGCGTTCGCAATGCCCAATCCCACTGGCTACACGACGATGCTCGACCTGGGCGCCAACGTCGATTGCGAGCCGCAGCATCTGCTGCAGTTCGCGGAGATGGGGCACGCGCTCGTGTCCGCGCTCGAGGGTCGCGAGCGGCCCACCATCGGCCTGCTCAACATCGGCGAAGAAGTCATCAAGGGTAACGACACCATCAAACGCGCCGGCGAACTGCTGCGCGCGAGTACACTTAACTTTCACGGCAACGTTGAAGGCAACGACATCTTCAAGGGCACGGTCGACGTAATCGTCTGCGACGGTTTTGTCGGCAATGTCGCGCTGAAAACGTCGGAAGGCCTCGCGCAGATGCTGTCCAACATCATCAAGGAAGAGTTCGGCCGCTCGTGGCTCACCAAGGTGATGGCGGTGCTCGCATTGCCGGTATTGATGCGTTTCAAGAAACGGGTCGATCATCGGCAGTACAACGGCGCTGCGCTGCTCGGCCTGCGCGGCCTGGTGATCAAAAGCCACGGCTCGGCGGATGCCTATGCGTTTGAGTGGGCTATCAAACGCGGGTATGATGCCGTCAAAAACGGCGTGCTGGAGCGCCTTGCGCGAGCAATGGAAGAGAATGCAGGTTCTCTCGAACAGGCGGCGCGCGACGCAAGCGGTGCGGGTCACGCAAGCCCGATCGCAGGCCAGCCGGCCGAGCCCTACGCTGCGCAATCCTCGAAGGCATAATGGCTCAATCGACAATTTATTCCCGCGTGCTGGGCACCGGCAGCTACCTGCCGCCCGGACGCGTCACCAATCAGGATCTGGCCGAACGTCTCGCCAAGCAAGGTGTCGAGACGAGCGACGAATGGATCGTTGCCCGCACGGGCATCCATGCGCGCCACTTCGCCGAACCCGATGTCACTACCAGCGATCTGGCGCTTTTCGCCTCGCAGCGTGCGATCGAAGCGGCGGATATCGATCCGCAATCCATCGATCTGATCATCGTTGCGACCTCCACACCCGACTTTGTGTTTCCGAGTACGGCGTGCCTGTTGCAGAACAAGCTCGGCATCAAGAACCACGGCGCGGCGTTCGACGTGCAGGCCGTCTGTTCGGGCTTTGCTTACGCGGTGGCGATGGCGGATAGCCTGATTCGCGGCGGTCAGCATCGTACGGCGCTCGTGATCGGCGCGGAAACTTTCTCGCGTATCCTTGATTTCAAGGACCGCACCACCTGCGTGCTATTCGGCGACGGCGCGGGCGCGGTGATCCTGCAGGCGTCCGAAGAGCCGGGCGTGCTGGCGAGCGCTTTGCACGCCGACGGCAGCCATTCGAACATTCTCTGCACGCCGGGCAATGTGAACGGCGGTGTGATCGAGGGCAGCGCGTTCCTGCATATGGACGGGCAGGCCGTGTTCAAGCTCGCCGTCAATGTGCTCGAAAAGGTTGCGGTCGAAGCACTCGCAAAAGCGAATCTGTCGGCCGAGCAGATCGACTGGCTGATTCCGCATCAGGCCAATATCCGCATCATGCAAAGCACCTGCCGTAAGCTCGGCTTGCCGCAGGAACGCATGGTCGTCACGGTGGGCGAGCATGGCAATACGTCGGCTGCGTCCATTCCGCTCGCATTCGACGCCGCGGTGCGCGACGGCCGCATCAAGCGCGGCCAGAACGTGCTGATCGAAGGCGTCGGCGGCGGCTTCACGTGGGGCGCGTCGGTTATCCGCTACTGATAGCGGCGACGTTATGGCGAGCGCTCTTCGCGGCGCTCGGCTACGCTTGAGCGCGCTCGCCATCCACCGGGCGCGCCACCCACATCTGACAACATCGATTTTGGGGACGATATGAAATTTGCGTTCGTTTTTCCTGGGCAAGGTTCGCAGTCGGTCGGCATGCTCAACGCATTCGCCGATCACGCGGTCGTGCGTGAGACGGTTCAGGAAGCGTCCGATGCGCTCAATCAGGACCTCGGCAAGCTGATCGCCGAAGGCCCTGCCGAAGACCTGAACCTCACCACCAATACCCAGCCGGTCATGCTGACCGCCGCGTATGCGATTTATCGCGCGTGGCAGCAGGCGGGCGGCCCGAAGCCGGCCATCGTCGCCGGCCATAGCCTCGGCGAATACACCGCGCTGGTCGCGGCGGGCGCGATCGCGTTTCGCGATGCTGTGCCGCTCGTGCGTTTTCGCGCGCAAGCCATGCAAACGGCCGTGCCGGTCGGCGTTGGTGGCATGGCCGCAATTCTCGGCCTCGATGACGACACGGTGCGCGCGGTTTGCGCCGAAGCGTCGGTCGCGGGTGTCGTCGAAGCGGTGAATTTCAACGCGCCGGCGCAAGTCGTGATCGCCGGTCACAAGGCCGCGGTCGAAAAGGCCTGCGAAGTCGCGAAGGCGAAGGGCGCCAAGCGTGCGTTGCCGCTGCCGGTATCGGCACCGTTCCACTCGTCGCTGTTGAAGCCCGCGTCGGATCAATTGCGCGAGTATCTCGCCAGCGTTGACGTGCAGGTGCCGTCGATTCCGGTGATCAACAACGTCGACGTCGCCGTGGTCAACGAGCCGGCAAAGATCAAGGACGCGCTGGTGCGTCAGGCAGCCGGTCCGGTGCGCTGGGTCGAAAGCGTGCAGGCAATGGCGGCGCAAGGCGTTACGCATGTGATCGAATGCGGTCCTGGCAAGGTCCTCGCGGGCTTGACGAAGCGTATCGACGGCAATCTCGTCGGCACCTCGGTGTTCGACCCGGCTTCGCTCGAAGAAACACTCAAGCTGGTGACGGCGGGCTGAGCACCGCTTCATAGGGCGCGCTGGGCGCCAAGCTCGGCATCAAGAATCAATCAGCCCTCCGAAAGGGCATCCGGACTGACAGATGGAAAAGACTCTCGACAAGCAAATCGCCATCGTGACGGGCGCGTCGCGCGGCATCGGCCGTGCAATCGCGATGGAACTGGCGCGCCAGGGCGCGACGGTGATCGGCACGGCAACCAGCGAAAGCGGCGCGGCAGCGATCAGCGAAGCTTTTAGCGCGGCAGGTGTGAACGGCCGCGGCGCCGTGCTCAACGTCAACGACGCCGCCGCAGCCGAAGCGCTGATCGACGGCACCGTGAAGGAGTTCGGGGCGCTGCACGTGCTGGTGAACAACGCCGGCATCACGCAAGACCAGCTTGCGATGCGCATGAAGGACGACGACTGGGACGCGGTGATCGACACCAACCTCAAGTCGGTCTTCCGTCTGTCGCGCGCGGTGCTGCGTCCGATGATGAAGGCGAAGGGCGGCCGTATCATCAACATCACGTCGGTGGTCGGCTCGGCCGGCAACCCGGGGCAGGTCAATTACGCAGCCGCGAAAGCGGGCGTTGCTGGCATGACGCGCGCACTGGCGCGCGAGATCGGCAGCCGCGGCATCACCGTCAATTGCGTCGCACCGGGCTTCATCGATACCGACATGACCAAGACCCTGCCGGAAGAGCAGCAAACCGCACTTAAGACGCAGATTCCGCTCGGCCGCCTTGGCAGCCCGGACGATATCGCGCACGCCGTGGCGTTCCTCGCGTCGCCGCAAGCGGGTTATATCACTGGCACGACACTGCATGTGAACGGCGGAATGTACATGTCGTAACCAAATTCGGTTACTATCCGCGCCTTGATGCGTTTGCAAAAGCGTAAGGCGCATGCCTTGACAGGAACCCGATGTGCCGCTTTTTTGCCGGGTCAAACCTGATAAAATGCGCGCACCTGTATTTTTGAACTTCTTTTCCCTTGGAGGGGTAATGGACAATATCGAACAGCGCGTCAAGAAGATCGTCGCAGAACAACTGGGCGTTGCAGAAGCTGAGATCAAGAACGAAGCTTCGTTCGTGAACGACCTCGGCGCCGACTCGCTCGACACCGTTGAACTCGTGATGGCCCTCGAAGACGAATTCGGCATGGAAATTCCGGATGAAGAAGCCGAGAAGATCACTACCGTTCAGCAAGCGATCGACTACGCTCGCGCGAACGTCAAGGCCTAAAGTCATTCGCGCCTGCGTTTCTGCGTTGGTGGCGTATGACGCCCTGCCGTGTCGGTTTCCGACGCCAGCAGGGCTGGCGCTTTTTGCCGTGCAGGAGCCAGCGATGTTGACAGCGCAAGTTTCCGCGCGATTGCCGACTTTCAAGAAAACGCCGGGCCGCCCCAAGTTTTCTTGCCCCCCTCGGGGGAGGCTGGCGCGAAGCGCCAGGGGTGGGGGCGGCTAACAGCCACAGGGCACACAGGGCACGTTCCTGTGGCCGCTGTGGCTTTTGTGCTTTTGTCATCTATGAAAAAGGGGTTACCGTGAGCCGCCGTCGTGTTGTTGTTACAGGCCTGGGGCTGATTTCGCCTGTTGGCAATAATGTTGCCGACGGCTGGGCCAATCTGGTCGCCGGCAAGTCGGGTATTGCCAATATCACGAAGTTCGATGCGTCGAACTTCTCGACTCGTTTCGCCGGCGAGGTGAAGGGCTTCAATATCGAGGACTACATCCCCGGTAAGGAAGCGCGCCACATGGATACGTTCATCCATTACGGCGTCGCGGCCGGCATCCAGGCGATGCAGGACAGCGGCCTCGAAGTCACCGACGAGAATTCGGAGCGCATCGGCGTGGTGGTCGGTTCGGGCATCGGCGGCCTGCCGATGATCGAAGTGACGCAAACCGAACTGCTGAACCGCGGCCCGCGCCGCATTTCGCCGTTCTTCGTGCCGGCGTCGATCATCAACATGATCTCGGGCCATCTGTCGATCAAGTTCGGCATCAAGGGTCCGAATCTGGCGATCGTGACTGCATGTACCACGGGTCTGCACTGTATCGGTGAGGCTTCGCGCCTGATCGAATACGGCGACGCCGACGTGATGATCGCCGGCGGCGCGGAATCCACCGTGTCGCCGCTCGGTGTCGGCGGCTTTGCGGCGGCGCGCGCGCTATCGCAACGCAACGACGATCCGGCAACGGCGAGCCGTCCGTGGGACAAAGACCGCGACGGTTTCGTGCTGGGCGAGGGCGCCGGTGTGATGGTGCTCGAAGAGTACGAACACGCGAAGGCGCGCGGCGCGAAGATTTACGCCGAAGTCGGCGGCTATGGGATGAGCGGCGACGCCTATCACATGACCGCACCGCTGGAAGACGGCGACGGCGCACGCCGCTGCATGCTGGCCGCGATGAAGAACGCGGGCGTCAACGCCGATCAGGTGAATTACCTGAACGCGCACGGCACGTCCACGCCGCTCGGCGACCTGGCTGAAACCACCGGCATCAAGCGCGCTTTCGGTGACCACGCCAAAGACATGGTCGTGAATTCGACCAAGTCGATGACAGGTCACCTGTTGGGCGGCGCTGGCGGTCTCGAATCCGTGTTCACCGTGCTCGCCGTGCATCATCAGGTGTCGCCGCCGACGATCAACATCTTCAATCAGGATCCGGCCTGCGATCTCGATTACTGCGCCAACACCGCGCGGGAAATGAAGATCGACGTCGCGCTGAAGAACTCGTTCGGGTTCGGCGGCACGAATGGCACGCTGGTCTTCAAGCGCGCCTGATCGCCTGATCGTTTGGTGATACGCCCGTCGAAAACGCCGGCTTGTCCGGCGGATTCCCTCGAATCGGCAACGCCCGGCAGAGCGTCGCAACGAATTACGTTGCGACGCTCTGTTGCCATGCGCGCCGCTTTGGGGATGTTCATCCTGATTGCGACGCTGGCCGCCTATACCTGTTTCGCGTCGCATCTGGGCGCCTGGCAGGCGGCTCCGTTGACGCTTGCCGTGTGGGCGCTGCTGACGCTCTGTGCGGTAAAACATGAGCATGCGCAGCCCGTCGCGCTGAAAATCGGCCCGGACGGACTGTCTGCCTGGAGCCGGGCGGGCGGTTTGCTGACGCAGGGTCGCATTACCGGCTGTTCGCAATGGAGCGGTCGTTTGCTCGTTCTGGCGCTGGTGCCGGACCACGGACGTTCCCGCACGCTACTTCTTGCCGCTGACGCGCTTCCAGCGTCCGTCTTCCGGGAGCTCGCCGTGCTGGGCCGGCGTGGCGCCGGTGCGTGACTGTAACGACTGTAACCGCTGTTACCGGCGTAACGTGCCGCGCTGATGGGGACGCTACAATGGTCCCCCGCCATGCGCCCAATAGTTAACGGATTTATCAGGTGAGCGAAAAAGAAATTGATCAGGTGCTGGTCGAGCGCGTCCAAAAGGGCGACAAGGCCGCGTTCGAGCTTCTGGTCTCCAAATACCACCGTAAGATTCTGCGGCTGATCTCCCGCCTCGTGCGCGACCCGGCCGAAGTGGAGGACGTCGCCCAGGACGCCTTCATCAAGGCGTACCGGGCGTTGCCGCAGTTTCGCGGGGAGTCGGCCTTTTATACGTGGTTGTACCGGATTGCGGTCAATACGGCCAAGAACTACCTTGCGACCCAAGGGCGGCGGGCACCGACTTCGACCGAAGCAGATGCTGAAGAAGCTGAAACTTTCTCGGACGCCGACCAACTAAGGGATATCAACACGCCTGAGTCGATGTTGATGAGCAAGCAGATCGCTGAGACGGTCAATGCTGCGATGGCGGCTTTACCGGAAGAGTTACGCACCGCCATTACTCTTCGTGAAATTGAAGGTTTGAGTTACGAGGAAATCGCTGAGATGATGGGTTGCCCAATTGGCACAGTCAGATCACGAATTTTCCGCGCTCGCGAAGCCATTGCGGCAAAATTGCGTCCGTTGCTTGACACACCCGAAGGCAAGCGCTGGTAAACACCGGCCCGCCGGGCGGGGCGCGGGTGCAATATCTGGATTAGTGGTGTCACTACGGGGTATTTGTAAGATGGGGAGCATCATGGGGTCGGTCTCGATGCAATCGCAAGCCAGTTCGCGCGGCGAGCGTCTGTCCGCTTTTGTCGACGGCGAGTTGTTCGGCGAAGAGCATCTGAACACGTTTGTTTCCGAACTGGACGGCGAAGATCGTATCGCCTGGTCGTGCTATCACCTGATCGGCGACGCCCTGCGTTCTGACGATCTGGCGGTCAGCCCGGCGGCGAGCAGCGCGTTCCTGAGCGGTTTTGCCGCACGTTTCGACAACGAGCCGCATGTGCTCGCGCCTGCCGCAATGCCGGTTGCACGCCGTTTGCTGGCGCTGCGTCGCCGCGTTGTGCCAGCCTTTGCTGTCGCCGCTGCCGCTGCCACGCTGACCTGGATCGTCGTGCCGCAACTGCAAGGCGTGCCGGGCGGCCCGGGCGTGGCACAAGTCGCGTCGATCCAATCGCATGGCGACTCGCTGCAACGTGTGGCCATGGCATCGGTGCCGGCGGCTACGCTCCAGCCGGTTGCGCAAGACGCCAACATCATTCGTGACGCCAGTCTCGATCAGTATCTGGAAGCTCACCAGCAATTCGCGCAACAACCGGTCATGCCGGGCTCGATGCCGCTGATTCGCGCTGCCGCCGTTTCTACGCAAGGCCAATAGTTTGATGCAGACTCCGCGGTTGAATAAAACGACTATCTGGGGGCGGCTGCCGGCATTTCTGTTCTGCGCGGCCGTATTGTTGTCCGCTACACCGCGGGTCTTTGCACAAACCGACGATCCGCTCGTCGCCCGTCGCACGGCCGCAGAGCTGCTCGATCGAATCCATCTGGCCGCCCAGCAGCAGAACTACGAAGGCGCGTTCGTCTACCAGCGCGGCAATTTCGTTCAGACGTCGCGGATCACGCACTACGCGACCCGCACGGACGGCGAATTCGAGCAACTCGAAAGCCTCGACGGCAAGCCGCGCAAAATGCTTCGCCACAACGAAGATCTCTATACGTTCGTGCCTGAGCGGCATCTGTGCGTGGTCGAGAAGCGCCAGAACAAAGATTCGTTTCCTGCGCTGCTGGCTGTAAGCGGCGAGCAGGTGCTGTCTGTGTATGAGCCGAAGCTGCTCGGCGACGACCGCGTAGCGGGTATCGACAGCCAGGTGATCGAGCTCGATCCGAAAGACGCGTACCGCTTCGCTTACAAGCTGTGGGCCGACAAGAAGACTGGCCTGCTACTGCGTGCGCAGACGCTTGACCCGAACGGACAGGTGCTCGAGCAGTTGTCGTTTTCGCAGATTCGTATCGGTGTGCCGGTCGACAAGACCGCCATCGTCAACGGCATTCGTAATACGACAGGTTGGACAGTAGTGCGTCCGCCGGTCGAGCCGGTCGATATGGCTGCGCAAGGCTGGCAGATCACGCCGACGGTGCCGGGCTTCCGCAAGATTCGCGAACTGCGTCGCCCAATGGCTGCGCGTGACGCGGGCCAGCCGACCATTCCGGTCGATCAGGCCGTATTCTCCGACGGCCTCGCGGCCATTTCGGTGTTTGTCGAACCGGTCGAGAACAACACCCGCAAGGAAGGGGCAGGCAGCAGCGGCGCCACACACGTGTTGGTCAAGCGGCGCGGCGACTTCTGGATTACTCTGCTTGGTGAAGTGCCCCAGACCACGTTGCAGCAATTTGCGTCTGCCATAGAATATAAAGCTCCGAAGTAATCCTCCGAATCACTCGAATCCCTCGGCTTGCTACGTATATGACGACTTTCTCGGTGCGCAAACTCCTCGCGGCCGCGGTGGTAGTGGCGTGTTTGCCGCTCGTGCCGCACACGGCGTCGGCGGCTCCAGCAGCCAATCTGCCTGACTTCACTGACCTCGTCGACAAGGTTGGCCCAGCAGTCGTCAACATTCGCACGACCACACGCGTGTCGAATAGCAGTGCCCGTGGCGGATTGCCGCCGGGCATGGACGACGGCGACATGTCGGAGTTTTTCCGCCGTTTCTTCGGCATTCCGTTGCCGCAGTCGCCGCAGTCACCTGGTTCGCCTGGTTCGCCGCGCGGTGGCGATAACGGTGGGAGCGGTAGTGGCGGTAGCCAGGACTCGCCGGATAACAGCGATTCCGAACAGAACAGCGGCGTCGGCTCGGGCTTCATTCTGTCGGCGGACGGCTACGTGATGACCAACGCGCACGTCATAGACGACGCGGACACCATTTACGTCACCCTCACCGACAAGCGCGAGTTCAAAGCGAAGCTGATCGGCGTGGACGATCGGACCGATGTTGCCGTCGTGAAGATCAGCGCGGCCAATTTGCCGACCATCACGATTGGCGACTCGAACAAGGTTCGGGTGGGCGAGTGGGTGGTCGCGATCGGTTCGCCGTTCGGTCTCGAGAACACGGTGACGGCCGGTATCGTCAGCGCCAAGGGGCGCGACACGGGCGATTATCTGCCGTTCATTCAGACCGATGTGGCCGTCAATCCGGGGAATTCAGGCGGTCCGCTGATCAATATGCAGGGCGAAGTGATCGGCATCAATTCGCAGATTTACAGCCGCACTGGCGGCTTCATGGGCATCTCGTTCGCGATTCCGATCGACGAGGCTATGCGCGTGGCCGACCAGCTTAAGACCTCGGGTAAGGTCGTGCGCGGCCGGATCGCGGTGGCAATCGGTGAAGTGACGAAAGACGTGGCCGATTCGCTGGGTCTGCCGAAGGCGCAGGGCGCGCTGGTCAGCAGCGTCGAACCGGGCGGTCCGGCGGACAAGGCTGGCGTGCAGCCTGGCGACATCATCCTGAAGTTCAACGGCCATTCGGTCGACACGGCAACGGATTTGCCGCGCATGGTCGGCGATACGAAGCCGGGCACCAAGTCGACCATCACGATCTGGCGCAAGGGTCAGACGCGCGATCTGCCGGTCACGATTGCCGAGATGCAGCCGGACAAGACCGCCAAGGCGGACGATAAAAAACCGCCGGCGCCGAAGCAGCGCGCCACGAACGTGTTGGGTCTTGCCGTTAGCGATATCCCTGCTGACCAGATGAAGGCGCTGAAGCTGCACAACGGTGTGCAGATCGACGCGGTAGACGGTCCGGCCGTGCGCGTCGGGCTGCAAAAGGGCGACATTGTCCTGCGTGTGGGCGATACGGACATCACGAGCGCAAAGCAGTTCGACGACCTGACCGCACATCTTGACCCGCAGAAGATGGTCGCGCTGCTGGTCCGCCGTGGCGAGAACACGCAGTTTGTGCCGATTCGTCCGCGCAGCGCGCAGAAATGAAGAGGGTGGCGCCGCTCACGCTCTACGGGCGCGCGTGGTGCCACTTATGCGACGACATGCGCGCCGCGCTAGCGCCTTTGCTGGCTGAGTTCGGTGCGCAAGTCGTCGTGATCGACGTCGACACCGATCCCTTGCTGGAAGCGCGTTATAACGAACTGGTGCCGGTTCTGGTCTGCGACGGCGTCGAACTGTGTCACTATCACCTTGATGTGGTGCGGGTTCGTGCCGCACTCGCCGCACGCCTTGTGGCGGCGCATTTGGGATCGTCGCATTTGGGATCCGAATAAGGGTCCAACCCAGGCGCGAACGTGCGCCGCTCACACCCCGTTTCACGCTTCTCCTGTCGATCAGAGTTGGCGCTTCAGCGCTTACTCTGATCCCATGCACGATAGTTGCTGAGCCGTCTTTTCCGCCCGAGCCTCGCAAGATGCGCCGGGCGATAGCCTTTTCGGCTAAAATAGATAGGTTTTTCACCTACTTACAAGGCGTGCTCCGCTATTGTCCGAGCGCGCCTTTTTCGCTTGATCGGTACTGAATGGATCATATTCGTAACTTCTCGATCATTGCGCACATCGACCATGGCAAGTCGACGCTCGCCGATCGCATCATCCAGATTTGCGGTGGCTTGTCCGACCGCGAGATGGAATCTCAAGTGCTCGACTCGATGGATCTCGAACGCGAGCGCGGCATTACCATCAAGGCACAAACCGCCGCACTAACGTATAAGGCCCGTGACGGGCAGATCTACAACCTGAACATGATCGACACGCCGGGCCACGTCGACTTCTCGTACGAAGTCAGCCGCTCGCTGTCCGCGTGTGAAGGCGCGTTGCTGGTCGTCGACGCAAGCCAGGGCGTGGAAGCGCAAACCGTGGCCAACTGCTACACGGCGATCGAGCTGGGCGTCGACGTGATTCCGGTGCTCAACAAGATCGACTTGCCCGCCGCGAACCCCGAGAACGCAATCGAAGAAATCGAAGACGTGATCGGTATCGACGCGACCGACGCGACACGTTGCAGCGCGAAGACCGGCCTCGGCGTGGAAGATGTGCTCGAAGCGCTGGTCGCTAAAGTGCCGCCGCCCAAGGGCGATCCGGAAGCACCGCTGCAGGCACTGATCATCGACTCGTGGTTCGACAACTACGTGGGCGTCGTGATGCTGGTGCGTATCGTCAACGGCACGCTGCGTCCGAAAGACAAGATCCGCATGATGGCGACGGGCGCGCAGTATCCGGTCGAGCATATCGGCGTGTTCACGCCGAAGTCGAAGAACCTCGAATCGCTGTCCGCTGGGCAGGTGGGCTTCATCATCGCCGGCATCAAGGAATTGGCCGCCGCGAAGGTGGGCGACACCGTCACGCTGGTGAACCGTCCCGCAGCCGAGCCGCTGCCCGGCTTCAAGGAAGTGAAGCCGCAAGTGTTCGCCGGTCTCTATCCGGTCGAAGCGAACCAGTACGACGCGCTGCGCGACTCGCTTGAAAAGCTGAAGCTGAACGACGCCTCGCTGCAATACGAGCCGGAAGTGTCGCAGGCGCTCGGCTTCGGTTTCCGTTGCGGCTTCCTCGGTTTGCTGCATATGGAGATCGTGCAGGAACGTCTCGAGCGTGAGTTCGACATGGACCTGATCACCACGGCGCCGACTGTGGTGTACGAAGTCCTGCAGCGCGACGGCACGACCATCATGGTCGAGAATCCGGCCAAGATGCCGGAGCCCTCGAAGATCGAAGAAGTGCGCGAGCCGATCGTCACCGTGAATCTGTACATGCCGCAAGACTACGTCGGCTCGGTGATCACGCTGTGCACGCAAAAACGCGGCACGCAGATCAACATGCAATATCACGGCCGTCAGGTGCAGTTGACCTACGAAATTCCGATGGGCGAAGTCGTGCTCGATTTCTTCGATCGTCTGAAGTCGATCTCGCGCGGCTACGCGTCGATGGACTACGAGTTCAAGGAATACCGCGCAGCGGACGTCGTGAAGGTCGACATGCTGATCAACGGCGACAAGGTGGATGCCTTGTCCGTGATCGTGCACCGTTCGCAGAGCCAGTATCGCGGCCGTGAAGTGGCGGCGAAAATGCGCGAGCTGATTCCGCGTCAAATGTACGACGTCGCGATTCAGGCCACCATCGGCTCGAACATTATTGCGCGCGAGAACATTAAAGCGTTGCGTAAGAACGTGCTGGCAAAATGCTACGGCGGCGATATTAGCCGTAAGAAGAAGCTGCTGGAAAAGCAAAAGGCAGGCAAGAAGCGAATGAAGCAGGTCGGGTCCGTCGAGATTCCGCAAGAGGCTTTCCTCGCGATTCTGCGTGTCGAAGACAAATAAGACGAACAACGGAACCCTATGAATTTTGCGCTGATTCTTTTTGTGCTCGTCATTTTGACGGGCGTCGCATGGGTCGCAGACAAACTGGTTTTCATGCCGCAACGGCGGCGCGCGGCAGAAGCCGTGGTCGCTGAGTTCGACCGCCAGCAGGCACGTGTCGGCGAGCGTTTCGCCGACGAAAATGCGGCGCAAACACGTGCCCGTCTGCGTGATGACAAGCTGCGTCAGCCGTGGTGGCTCGAGTATTCGGCGAGCTTTTTTCCGGTGATTCTGGTGGTGTTCGTGGTGCGCTCGTTTGTGGTCGAGCCGTTCAAGATTCCTTCGGGCTCGATGGTGCCGACGCTGCTGGTGGGCGACTTCATCCTCGTCAATAAATTCGACTACGGCATCCGTCTGCCGATCACCAACACGAAGATCACCGAAGGCCGTCCGCTCGAGCGTGGCGACGTCGTGGTGTTCCGCTACCCGAAAGACGAATCCGTCGACTACATCAAGCGCGTGATCGGCCTGCCGGGCGACACCGTTGCTTATCAGGACAAGCAACTGACGATCAACGGCAAGCCGGTGCCGGAAACGTCGTTGCCCGACTATCTCGACGAAGAGCGCCTCGGCTACGCAAAGCAATTCGAAGAAGATCTCGGCGGCCGCAAGAACGCGATTCTGAACAACCCGGCCGTGCCGCCGTTCATCGTCGGCGCGGAAGATTATCCATATCGCGATAACTGCACGTACAACGCGCGCGGCGTGATCTGCAAAGTGCCGCCGGGTAATTACTTCATGATGGGCGACAACCGCGATAACAGCGCGGATAGCCGCTACTGGGGTTTTGCGCCGGATAAGAATATCGTCGGCCGCGCGTTTTTTATCTGGATGAACTTCAGCGATCTGAAACGCATCGGCTCATTCCATTGAGCACGCATGCCTTGATCGCATGACACGCCGCGCCGGTGGCTCACACTTAGCTCACCTCAGTCGCGGCGTGTTCTCACGCTACTTTAAGAATCCGCGGTAACGTCGCTTCACCACGCTTTTTCCGCTGGCCGTCCCGCGTTTTCGCCGGGGCAAGCGCCCGCGTTATACTCTGCCCATGCCCCTATCTCCGTTGGAAAGCCGTCTGCGCTACGAATTTCGCAATGCGGAATTGTTGCGCCAGGCTTTAACGCACCGCAGTCATAGTTCCACGCACAACGAACGGCTCGAGTTCCTCGGCGACTCCGTTCTAAATTGCGCGGTGGCTGCGCTTTTGTTCCAACGTTTCGGCAAACTGGACGAAGGCGACCTGTCGCGCGTCCGTGCCAATCTGGTCAAACAGCAGTCGCTTTACGAAATCGCTCAGGCCCTCAATATCTCCGAGGGCCTGCGTCTCGGTGAGGGTGAACTGCGCAGCGGTGGCTTCCGCCGCCCGTCGATCCTTGCTGACACGCTGGAAGCCGTGCTGGGCGCGGTGTTCCTCGACGGCGGGTTCGATGCCGCCCAAACGGTCATCAAGCGCCTCTACGTGCCGATTCTCGATCACATCGACCCGCGCACGCTCGGCAAAGACGCCAAGACGCTGTTGCAGGAATATCTGCAGGGTCACAAGATCGCGTTGCCTACGTACACGGTCGTCGCGACTCATGGTGCGGCGCACAATCAACAATTCGAAGTCGAATGCACGGTGCCGAAGCTGGATGTCAAAGTGTCCGGTTCCGGCGCGAGCCGTCGGGCGGCCGAGCAGGCTGCGGCCAAGAAGGCGCTTGATGAGGTGATGGCCGCCGCGCCCGCCGTGGTCGCCAAGCCCAAGCGTTCGAAAGGCGCCCGTGCGGCGAAGAATACCGAGCAGGAGATCGTGCCCGGCGTGACCGGCGTACAGGCCGCGCTCGATTTGCGCAGCCCGGATCGCAAGAGCGAGCGCGGTGCCGGGCGCGGTGAGGCCCGCCCCGCGCCGACGGCGGAGTTCGCAGCCGAACGCCCGACTCTGACTGCGGCGCCCGCGCCGCTGGCTGTGATTCGTGCCGCGCACGTGGAATACAGCGGGCAGGACAAGCCGGAGCGCGCGGATAGGGCGGAACGAGCCGATAGGGCAGCCGCCCACGCGAACGACAGGTCTGCTGACAAAGCAGCGGCGGACAAGCCAGCCGAAAAGCTGGACGTCAAATCCACTGAAGTCAGATCCGAAGGCGCCAAGCCCTCGGACCCAAAGCCCGTCGACGTGAAGCCCACGGACGCAAAGCCCTTAGAAGCGAGGCCCGCAGAAGCCAAACCCGTAGACGTGAAGCCCACGGACGCCAAGCCCGCAGACGCCAAGCCCGAAGAAACAAAGCCCGTCGACGCCAAACCGGAAGCCGCCGCCGTCCGCATCGCCGACAAACACCGCAGCCGGGACACCACTCCTGGCGCAGCCGTGCCCACGCCTGGCGTGCCGGCACCGATCGAACACGAACCCGGCGTAGCCGATGCGGTGCAAACCCGCATCGCCGATGCGGGCCATTGATTGCCGTCGGCGCGCCATTCCCCGCGTGTCGATCTGAACTTGCCGTAGCCCGAATATGAACGCTCCCACTCCCACTGGTTTTCGCTGCGGCATGGTCGCGATCGTCGGCCGCCCGAACGTCGGCAAGTCCACGCTGATGAACGCTCTGGTCGGCCAGAAAGTCAGTATCACGTCGCGCAAGGCGCAGACTACGCGCCACCGCATCACCGGTATTCATACGCTTGAAGACGCGCAGTACATCTTCGTCGACACGCCGGGTTTTCAGACCAAACACAGCGGCGCGCTGAACCGTTCGCTCAACCGGGCGGTCACGTCCACGCTGAGTTCGGTTGACGCGATCCTGTTCGTGATCGAAGCCGGCCGCTTCGGCCCGGACGACCAGAAGGTGCTCGATCTGATCCCGCCGTCGGTGCCCACACTGCTGATCGCCAACAAGCTCGACCGCGTGTCGGATAAGGACTCGCTGTATCCGTTCATGCTGCAGGTGAGCGCGCTGCGCCAGTTCAACGAGATCGTGCCGCTGTCGGCGAAGAATCCGGAAGACATCAAGCGGTTGATGGAGACCATCAAACCGTTCCTGCCGGAAGGCGCGCCGATCTACGGCGAAGACGACCTGACCGATCGCAGCGAGCGTTTTCTCGCCGCTGAAATCCTGCGCGAAAAGGTATTCCGTTGGACTGGCGACGAACTGCCGTACACGAGTACCGTACTGATCGACAAATTCGAGACAGAAGGGCGTCTGCGCCGTATTTTCGCGACCATCCTGGTGGAGCGCGATACGCAAAAAGCGATGGTCATCGGTCAGAAGGGCGCCAAGCTGAAGCAGATCAGCACCGAAGCGCGCCTTGACATGGAAAAGTTGTTCGACGGCCCGGTGTATCTGGAAACCTTCGTCAAGGTGAAGAGCGGCTGGGCTGACAACGAAGCCGGACTCCGTGCGTATGGGTACGAATGACGCGTGGATGACGCTGAATTCCGACGCTGACCCGGACGATTCGGCACCGGCAGCGCCGGCGCGCGAGCCGTCCAAACCCGCTCGCACGACCAAAAAATCTCCGTCGAGTGCCAGAAGCGCTGATGGTGCTCAAAGCGGTATGCAAAGCGCCGACGGCGAGCCGCGCAAAGCACCCACACGCCGCGCGCCGCGCACCTCTGCGTCCGATTACCGGATCGCGGAGCAACCCGCTTTCGTCCTGCATAGCTATCCGTACCGTGAGACTAGTCTGATCATCGACGTGCTGTCGCGCGATCACGGCCGGCTTGCGCTCGTCGCGAAGGGAGCGAAACGTCCGCACTCCGCCTTGCGCGGCGTACTGCAAACCTTCCAGCCGCTCGCGTTGTCATGGTCGGGCAAATCCGAGGTGCGCACGCTGACCGGTGCCGAATGGGTCGGCGGCATGTTGCCTCTAGCGGGCGACGCGCTGCTCTGCGGTTTCTACGTCAACGAATTGCTGGTCAAATTCTGCGCGCGCGAAGACCCGCATCCGCAACTGTTCCATCACTACGTCGTCACGATGACGCGCCTCGCGCATGACGAACCACCCGTGCAGGTGCTACGTTCGTTCGAACGTGTGCTGCTGCGGGAAACCGGTTATGCGATGGCGCTCGATCGCACGGTCGCACGCAAAGCGGTGCAGGCCGATGGCCGCTACGTGTTCGACCCGGAGCGCGGCGTGCGCGAAGCCTCCGACGATCTGCCCGCACAATGGCCGGTGATCGCCGGACAGACCTTGCTCGATATGGAAAAGGACGATTACCATCGAGCGCAGACGGTGGCACAAAGCAAAACGCTAATGCGCTTTCTGCTCAACACTTACCTTGGCGGCACGCCACTCGCGACGCGCCAGATACTGATCGACTTGCAGAACTTATGAGCTTCTTTCTTACGTCGCCGAATGTGATTGACCTGGGCGTGAACATCGATCACGTCGCCACGCTGCGCAACGCGCGCGGCACCGCTTACCCCGATCCGATCCGCGCCGCGTTGATGGCCGAAGAGGCCGGCGCGGACGTGATCACGCTGCATCTGCGTGAAGACCGCCGCCATATTGTCGACGCCGACGTGCGCAAGCTGCGGCCGCTGTTGAAAACGCGCATGAATCTGGAATGCGCGGTCACGCAGGAGATGCTCGACATTGCGTGCGAAGTGCAGCCGCACGACGTTTGCCTCGTGCCGGAAAAGCGCCAGGAATTGACGACTGAAGGCGGCCTCGACGTCGCCGGCCAGTTCGAAGCCGTGCGCGCCGCATGCAAGCAACTCGCCGAAGCGAACTCGCGCGTGTCGCTCTTCATCGATCCGGACGAAACGCAAATTCGCGCCGCGCACGAAGCGGGCGCACCGGTGATCGAACTGCACACAGGCCGCTATGCCGAAGCGCACGATCCCGCCGAGCAGCAGCGCGAATATGAGCGCGTGGTGCGTGCCGTCGAGTTCGGCGCAACGCTTGGCATCAAGGTCAATGCAGGCCACGGCCTGCACTACACCAACGTCCAGCAGATCGCCGCGATCGAAGGCATCGTCGAGTTGAATATTGGCCACGCGATTGTCGCGCATGCGATCTTCGCCGGCTGGGACAACGCCGTGCGCGAGATGAAGGCGATCATGGTCGCCGCCCGTCTCGGCGCAAGCGCGTAACGCCGCGGCGGCGAACATGACGATCTACGGCATTGGCACGGACATCGTTCAGGTCAGCCGCGTGGCCGCGGTGATGACGCGCACCAACGGCCGCTTCGCTGAGAAGGTGCTCGGCCCGGACGAGTTGCGCGTTTATCACGCGCGCCACGCGCGTTCGGCGGCCCGCGGTCTCGCATTTCTCGCCACGCGGTTCTCGGCCAAAGAAGCCTTTTCGAAAGCGATCGGCCTTGGCATGCGCTGGCCGATGACCTGGCGCGCGCTGCAAACGCTCAACAAGCCGAGCGGCGAGCCGATGGTGGTTGCATCGGGCGAGCTGGCCGAGTGGCTCGGTGCGCGCGGCATCACGGCGCGCGTGACGATCAGCGACGAACACGACTACGCCGTGTCGTTCGTGATTGCCGAAACTGGGGAGGTGGCGCGAGGGGCGGATGCCCCTCATGCGCCCGCCAGCGACGAATAAACAATATCTTGAACGCGGCGCACGTCGGCCGTGTCTCTCTTTGCCCCAAGCTTTTTTCTAGCGGAATTCGATGAAACTCACTCCCGGACCGGTCATGCTCGACGTGGTCGGCGCAACGCTGAACGACGACGATAAACGCCGCCTTGCCCATCCGATGACGGGCGGCGTGATCCTGTTCGCGCGCCATTACGAGAGCCGCGCGCAACTGATCGCGCTGACCAATTCGATTCGCGCGATTCGGGACGATCTGCTGATTGCCGTCGACCACGAAGGCGGCCGCGTGCAGCGTTTTCGCACCGACGGTTTCACGGTGCTGCCGGCGATGGGCAAGCTCGGCACGCTGTGGGACAGCGACGTGTTGCACGCCACCAAGGTGACGACCGCGGTCGGCTATATCCTCGCGGCCGAATTGCGCGCGTGCGGCATCGATATGAGCTTTACGCCGGTGCTCGATCTGAATTACGGCCAGTCGCAGGTGATCGGCGACCGCTCGTTCCATCGCGATCCGCGCGTCGTGGCCCTGCTGGCGAAGAGCCTCAATCACGGCCTCGCCTTGGCCGGCATGAGCAATTGCGGCAAGCATTTTCCCGGGCACGGTTTTGCGCACGCGGACTCGCACGTTGCGATGCCGGTCGACGACCGTTCGCTCGACGAAATCCTGCGCGAGGACGTGGCGCCGTACGACTGGCTCGGCGTGTCGCTCGGCGCCGTGCTGCCCGCCCATGTGGTTTATCCCCAGGTCGACTCGAAGCCGGCGGGCTTTTCGCGTGTCTGGCTGCAGGACATCCTGCGCAAAAAATTGCGCTTCGAGGGGGCGGTCTTCAGCGACGATCTTTCGATGGAAGCCGCGCGCCAGGGCGGCACGCTGACCGAAGGCGCGAGCGCCGCGCTGGAAGCCGGTTGCGACATGGTGCTGATCTGCAATCAGCCGGACGAAGCGGAAAAGGTGCTGGACGCGCTGCGCTTCACGCCGTCGAAGGAATCGCAGCAGCGGCTCAAACGCATGCGGCCACGCGGCAAGGCGCTGAAGTGGAGCAAGCTGGTCGCCGAGCCGCAGTATCTGCAAGCGCAGACCTTGCTGCGCAGCGCGTTTGCATGAGCGTCAGTTCAACCGCATCCGTTGCAGCTTGTTGTACAGCGTCTTCGGACTGATCCCCAGCAGCGATGCCGCGCGATGGCGCGTGCCGCCGACTGCATCGAGCGTTGCGCGGATCAGCATTTCCTCCACGTCCGCGAGTGGCGTGCCGACGGTGACCTGCACGCGGCTGCCGTTCAGATCGCGCCCGTTCACCGAGCCCGCCTCGTCGGCACGCAGCGATTCAACCACGTCGCCCGACGCGTGATACGCCCGGCGCACGCGATCCTGTAACTCGCGCACATTGCCTGGCCACTCATACGAAAGACACTCGCGCAGGAAGTTCGGCGCGACCTGCTTGACCACTTCCGACGTACCGCGCGCGGCCGCTTCGTGATTCAACTCGTCGACGACGGCTTGCGCGATCAGCGCCGGATCGTCGCCGCGCTCGCGCAACGGCGGCAGTGATATCGCGGCCGCTTCGAGACGCAGCGCGAGATCTTCGTGCAAGCTGCCGTCGGCGACCGCCGCGCGCGGGTTTTTGCGCGTCGAGGCGATCAGCCGGAAGTCGGTCCCGACCTGATTCGTGCCGCCGACCCGCATGAAGGTCTGCGAATCGAGTGCGCGCAACAGCGCTTCCTGCTGGGCGCGCGGTAGTTCGGCGATTTCGTCGATGAACAGCGTGCCGCCGCTGGCCTGCTCGAACAGGCCCGGTTCGCGCTGCTCGGCACCACTGAACGCGCCGCGCTCGTGGCCGAACAACAGGCTGTCGAGCGGGCGATGCGGCGCGACGCTGCCCGCGCTCCGGCAGTCGAACGTGACAAACGGTCCTTTGCGGCGCCGGCTCATGTCGTGCAGCGTGCGCGCGGCGATCCGCTTGCCCGTGCCCGCTTCGCCGGAAATCAGCACGGCGGCTTCGGTAGGCGCGATATGTTCGATCGCGTCGTACACATGCTGGACCGCGCTGCTGCGGCCCAGTAACGAGCCGAAACGACCGAGTTGACGCAGCGAGGCGCGCAGTGTCTGGACCTCCTCGGTTAGCTCGTACGGACGCGGAATCCGGGCGAGCAGACTACGCAGGCGCGGGATATTGACCGGTTTGAGCAGGTAGTCCCAGATGCCGTGCCGCAGACCTTCGATCGCGCTCTCGACCGTCGCATTGCCGGTCATCACGATCACGGGCAAGGCGCCGCCGGGCGGGTGCGCGGGGAGGTGCTGCAACACATCGAGCCCGCTGCCATCCGGCAGATTCAGGTCGACCAGCACGACATCAGGAATGAAGCGGGTCAGCGCCGCCCGGGCCTCGGCGATGGTGGTCGCGGTGTCGACGGAGAAGCCGTCGGCGGCGAGGATGGCGGACAGACCCGACAGGCTATTGGGATCGTCTTCAACAATCAGAGCATGTGGCATGGCGAGCGCTTTTTTTAGATGGACGGAATACCCGGTACGCCGCGCCGGTACTCTGGCGCGTGGCACGGGCGCGATGGCTGGCCGGTACTGTCGGTCGAACGCCGTACCGCGCGGGCAGCGCCTGCCAAGGCGGCGGAACTGCCGCGGGCCAATTGGCATGGCAGCGGCGCAAGTCGCGGAACACGGCGTGCAGGCGGAGTTGGGGTGGTTCGACTCATGTAGTTCCAGGTCCTTTGCTTTCAGTGGATATCCGCGCCGACGCGAGGTGACGCACGGGCGGGCATCTGTATTTCCTTCACTCGACCGGTCAGAAATCCCGGTTGCTGTCGAAGAAGCGCCTTACTTCAAGTTCGGCTTGCTTACGGGTCTTACCGTAACGCTCCTGGATCAGCCCGGCCAGTTTGTCGGCGCGGCCTTCTGCCTTGGCCAGTTCGTCGTCCGTCAATTCACCCCATGCTGTCCTGGCCTCGCCGACCAGTTGCTTCCACTTGCCTTCAGCGATGTCGTGATTCATGCCGCCTCTCCGGAGTTGAGGAAAAAAAGCCTTACTGGCCTGTATCGGAGAAAAGCATGGACTGTGCCAAAGCCAATTACTTAAGCTTATCAATGGTTTGTTTGATACAAAACAGGAAGACAAAAGCAGTGCACAGGCATTTTTGAGAAGGCTGCCGGTAAAGTTTTCCTTAACCATACACGGCGGCACAAAAAAGAAAAAGCGCCCAACGTGGGCGCTTTTTTTTTTGCCATTTTTTTCGCCGCGCCGGACTTGGCTCCAGCGCAGGATTCAGGCGGCAGGCGCTTAGGCGCGGCTGCGGTACTCGTGCGTACGCGTGTCGATTTCGATCTTGTCGCCGATGTTGCAGAAGAGCGGCACTTGCAGTTCGAAACCCGTGGTCAGCTTGGCGTTCTTCAACACCTTGCCCGACGACGTATCGCCCTTGACTGCCGGCTCCGTGTAGATGATTTCACGGACCAGCGTGGTCGGCAGTTCGACCGAGATGGCTTTCTCGTTGTAGAACACGACTTCGCAAGCCATGCCGTCTTCGAGGTAATGGAGGGCGTCGCCCATCATTTCGCCTTCGACTTCGAACTGGTTGTAGTCGGCGTCCATGAACACGTACATCGGGTCAGCGAAGTACGAGTACGTGACTTCCTTGCGCTCCAGCACGACGACGTCGAACTTGTCATCTGCCTTGTACACGCTTTCCATGCCTGCGCCGGTCAGCAGGTTCTTGAACTTCATCTTCACGACGGCGGAGTTACGGCCCGACTTGTTGTATTCGGCCTTTTGCACGACCATCGCGTCGCTGCCGATCATCACGACGTTGCCGGTGCGGAGTTCCTGTGCGGTCTTCATAAAACTGTCCTGTACGAAATAAGTAGCTTCAACTTTTGCTCAACGGCATACGGCGCAAGCGGATTGGCCTGCTGGGTTTGCCTTGCGAATCGCTCTGACCCCGTGGGTCTGGCCCCGTGAGTCTGGCCCTGTGAGTCTGGTCCGTTATCCTGGGCGAATTTGCCAGACGAATTTGCAAGACGAGTCTGCCAAATGAATTTGCCAAACGAATATGCCAAACCACTCGCCACGATCGGGCCGCGCTTGCGTCGTCGGCCGTTGGATAACCGCTTATTTTAACTGAGTTTTTGCGAACAAGGCCAGATTTCCGGCGAGGTCGCCCACCTGGACTAGCTCGCCGGCCCATTCGGCCGCGCGCTGCTTCAGCACCGCGCGGTGACGCTGGAATTCCGCCCAGTCCGGCCGGCCCGCGCCGTTCCATGCGTGCCAGAAGCGCGCGAGGGCGTCCCGCGCGTCGGCGGGCAGGGTGCGGGCGTAGTGGGCGAGCGCGGCATCGAGCTTCGGCAGATGGGCGTCGTCGGCTTGCGGGTAGATGTGCCAGACGAAGGGTTTGGCGGCCCATTGGGCGCGCACGAACGAATCTTCACCGCGCACGAAATTGACGTCGCTGGCCCACAGTAGCGTGTCGTAACCCGGTTGCCCGGTGAAAGCGAGCGCGTGAACGCTGAGGCTGCCGCGCTCGGCATACGAACCGGCAGCGAACGCGCTCAGCCCGAAAAAGCGCGCGACCGCGCCCGAAATGCGGCCTTCCGGTACCAGTAGAACGACCGGCTCTGCGCTGTCGCGCCATTGTTCGAGCAGGCTGTCGACGGCGGGGTTTTCGTAGGCGAACAGCGAGACGATCGTGGCCGAGGACGGCGGCGGCGCGCGGCCGGCGGTTTTCAGCCACCACGCTTCGCGCGCCGGTTGCGATGCTTCGAACGCCGTGCGCGCGGCGTCGAGATACCCTTCCTTCAGCACGCCGCCGGTGCCGGGGCCGAGTCCGGGGAAAAAGAAGGTCTTGATCAGCGGGTAGCTCGGATGCGGCGACGGTCGCAGATGGAAATCCGCGACCCAGTCTTCGGCGCTCAGATATTCGAGGTTGAACCAGACCGGCGCGCGCTCGCGCCGCGCCATCGCGGCGACGTAGATCGGCGGCAATTCGCAGGCAAATGCCTCGATCACGACGTCAGCCACTTCGAGCGTATCGCCCGCGTGGGCCGGCTCGTGCCAGTGTTCGACGACGATGCCGTCAATCGCCTGGCGCGCCCGATCCAGTGCCAGCGACGGGCACAGCTTCTGGAACGCGTGCAGATCATCGACGAACACGCGCATCTGCCAGCCGTGCTCGCTCGCCAGTTGGCGGGCGAGACGCCAGCACACGCCGATGTCGCCGAAATTGTCGATCACCGCGCAAAAGATATCGCAGGCGATTGCCGTGGGCGCGGCGACGGGTTGTTCGGACGGCGGCGTAGCGGTGGACATGGTGGCGTGGATCACGGAGTGGAACGGGGGCGTGCCTGGGTTCTGCAGGGCCTTGCTGGCGGGTGACGCAATCAGGCTCAGCCGCTGGCTTGCGCCGCTCTATCGCGCCATTCGATACAGCAGGGTTCGAACGTACGCGGAATGCTCTAAACTGGCGATTCTAAAGCACTCATCCGCGGTTCCGCGTCTAAGTGACTACTCAGCGCGCAGCACGCCGTCAGAGGCTTCGCGACACTGCCCCAGCCAACCGATTCTGCATGACCGAACCCGAAGCAACCGACGTTTTCGAGCCGAAAAAAGTGCTCGCCCAATTGCCGCATCTGCCCGGCGTCTATCGCTATTACGATACGCAGGGCGCGGTGCTTTACGTGGGCAAGGCGCGCGATCTCAAGAAGCGCGTTTCGAGCTACTTCACGAAGACGCAACTGTCGCCGCGTATCGCGATGATGGTGACGCGCATTGCGCGCATCGAGACGACTGTCACGCGTTCCGAGGCCGAAGCGCTGCTGCTCGAAAACAATCTGATCAAGGCGCTGGCGCCGCGTTACAACATTCTGTTTCGCGACGACAAGTCGTATCCCTATCTCAAGCTGACCGGCCACAAGTTTCCGCGCATGGCGTATTACCGCGGCTCGGTGGATCGCAAGAATCAGTACTTCGGCCCGTTCCCGAGTGCGTGGGCGGTGCGTGAGAGCATCCAGATCCTGCAGCGCGTCTTCCAGTTGCGCACGTGCGAAGATTCCGTGTTCAACAACCGCACCCGACCGTGTCTGCTGCATCAGATCGGCCGCTGCACGGCGCCGTGCGTCGGGGCAATCAGCGAAGAAGATTACGCCCGCGATGTCGCCAACGCGTCGCGCTTTCTGCTCGGCCGGCAGGGCGAGGTGATGAAGGAGCTCGAACAGAAAATGCACGCGTTCGCGAGCGAGCTGAAGTTCGAGCAGGCCGCGGCGGTGCGCAATCAGATGAGTTCGCTGTCGACAGTGCTGCATCAGCAGGCGATCGAAGTCGGCGGCGATAGCGACGTGGATATTCTTGCGGTCGTCGCGCTCGGCGGCCGTGTGTGCGTGAATCTCGCGATGGTGCGCGGCGGGCGGCATCTGGGCGACAAGGCCTATTTCCCGGCGCATGTGGAAAGCGCCTTGACGGTCGGCGAGGGCGGTCTTGAAGAGGGCGGCGACGATGAGCCGTTGGCCGACGTCGCGACCGGCGCGGGCTTGGTGTCTGACGAGGCCGCAACCGGCGCGAACGCATCGTCCGATGCAGCTGACGCCCTCGCAATCGCCGGGGAGATGCGGTCCGAAGAGGATGATGACGACGCAGATGCTGCTGTCGAGGCCGAAGATGAAGAGGATGATGCGGCCGAGTCCGAGTCCGAGTCCGAGTCCGAGTCCGAGTCCGAGTCCGAGTCCGAGTCCGAGTCCGAACCCGAAGTCGAGACTTCGGCGCCACGCAAAGGCCGTGCAACCGTCGGCGGCATCGAATCAGAAGTGCTGGAGGCGTTCATCGCACAGCACTACATCGGCAATCGCGTCCCGCCGGTGCTGGTGGTCAGCCACGCGCCGGCCACGCGCGAGCTGGTCGATGTGCTGATCGAACAGGCCGGCCACAAAGTAACGGTGTTGCGCCAGCCGCAAGGTCAACGGCGCGCATGGCTTGCAATGGCCGAGCAGAACGCGCGGCTCGCGCTCGCGCGCCTGCTCTCGGAACAAGGCTCGCAGCAGGCCCGCACGCGCGCGCTCACCGACACGCTCGGCATGGAATGCGAGGACCTCGCGCATCTGCGTATCGAGTGCTTCGACATCAGCCACACGATGGGCGAGGCGACGCAGGCGTCCTGCGTGGTGTATCACCATCACAAGATGCAGTCGTCCGAATACCGCCGCTACAACATCACCGGCATCACCCCGGGCGACGACTACGCAGCGATGCGCCAGGTGCTCACGCGCCGCTACGAGAAGATGGTCGCGCAAGCGGCTGCGAACGCCGCAGACGAAGCCGCCGAATTGCAAACAGACGCGGCCGCGGACCCGCTGCTCGTAGCGGATGCCGCGGAGCCAGCGGCGGCTGGCGGCATCCTGCCGACCATCGTGTTGATCGACGGCGGCAAGGGGCAGGTCGAAATCGCCCGCCAGGTGTTCACCGAGCTGGGTCTCGATACCGGCATGCTCGTCGGTGTCGCGAAGGGCGAAGGACGCAAGGTCGGTCTCGAAACCTTGATTTTCGCCGACGGCCGTGCGCCGCTCGAACTCGGCAAGGAGAGCGCGGCGCTGATGCTGGTCGCGCAGATTCGTGACGAGGCACACCGCTTTGCGATTACCGGCATGCGCGCTAAGCGCGGCAAGACACGCCAGACCTCGCGGCTCGAAGAGCTCGAAGGGGTGGGCGCGAAGCGGCGTCAGCGTTTGCTGGCGCGCTTCGGCGGCCTGCGTGGGGTGGTCGCGGCAAGCGTCGAGGATCTGGCGAGCGTCGAAGGGATTTCGCAGGCGCTTGCCGAGCAGATCTACCGGCAGTTGCACTGATCACGGTACGCCGCGCTGCCCACGGCGCGGCAACGAGCGGTCGCTAAGCGACGCTGAAGCGGCGCAGAAGCGGTCGGCAAGCGGCTGATAAGCGGTGCTCCGGCGGCGTGCGTGCCTGGCCCCGCGCGCCGCTTTGCTTGTGGCAGGCCTTGTGACACGGCACAATTGCATCTCCCTTGTCAGACGCTGCGCCTGCCCATGCCGTTTAATTTTCCGATTTTCCTGACTTGGCTGCGGATCGTCCTGATTCCGCTCGTCGTCGGCGTGTTTTATTTGCCCGACATGATGATGAGCCCGGCACACCGCAATCTGGCGGCCGCGACGATCTTCATTCTGGCGGCGCTCACCGACTGGTTCGACGGCTTTCTGGCCCGCAAATGGAATCAGACCTCGGCGTTCGGCGCGTTTCTCGACCCGGTCGCTGACAAGCTGATGGTGACGGCAGCGTTGCTGGTGCTCGTGCAACTCGCGCGGATCGATTCGGCGATAGCGCTGGTGATCGTCGGACGCGAGATCGCGATCTCGGCGCTGCGTGAGTGGATGGCGCAGATCGGCGCATCGAAGAGCGTTGCGGTGAATTCTCTCGGCAAGTTCAAGACCGTTTGCCAGATGGTCGCGATTCCGATGTTGCTGTTCTACGGGCCGTTGCCGTTTGGCAGCGGAGTCTCTGTCGATACGCGTGTGTGGGGCCTGTGGCTGATCTATCTGGCCGCGTTCCTGACGATCTGGTCGATGCTCTATTACATGAAACTCGCATGGCCGCAGATCCGCGAGCGGGGTGGCGTTGCCTGATTGCAGAACGATCGAGGCGCAACGCCGGGGTGGCTGAAGGGTGTCCGAACGTCGCGCAAGCGTGAGCGAAATCTTTTCAGTTAAAGACATTCGCAAAAGGGGTTGACACGTTTCAGTCGTTTCTCCATAATCTCGTTTCTCCGATGCACGCAGTTCGAAACGTCGGTGGCAGTAAGAGTGCAGTTGCAGTAACAAGGCAGCAGTTAGCGTAATAAAAGCAGTGCAAAAGCAGCACAATGCGGGAGTAGCTCAGTTGGTAGAGCGCAACCTTGCCAAGGTTGAGGTCGCGAGTTCGAGCCTCGTCTCCCGCTCCAATTTTTGAAGCAGCGCGTTGTTTGGCGAAGTGAAAATGCAAGGCGTTGTGAAGTAGGGCAATGCGGGAGTAGCTCAGTTGGTAGAGCGCAACCTTGCCAAGGTTGAGGTCGCGAGTTCGAGCCTCGTCTCCCGCTCCATACATAAGGGGAAGCAACGCTTCCCTTTTTGTTTGGTGGGCCGGTCCTTACGGTTACCCACCAGGCAAATCTGAGAATCTGCAGCTAGGTTCCAGTCCGCTTGCGGCGCGATAGCAAAGCGGTTATGCAGCGGCCTGCAAAGCCGTTTAGGCCGGTTCGACTCCGGCTCGCGCCTCCAGTAGTTGATGTAAAGAAAAGCCCCGACTCGTCG
Organism: Paraburkholderia sp. GAS348; assembly: GCF_050434205.1. Classification (NCBI taxonomy): domain Bacteria; kingdom Pseudomonadati; phylum Pseudomonadota; class Betaproteobacteria; order Burkholderiales; family Burkholderiaceae; genus Paraburkholderia; species Paraburkholderia sp. GAS348. The sequence goes on along the minus strand of NZ_JBNPVT010000004.1, from coordinate 176,103 downwards.
GGGCTTTTCTTTTTTGTGCGCCCAGCATGGGCGCACTCCAGTGGGTGCAAGTCCAAGGGTTTTTTTTCTCATCCTCGTTTGCTGCAAAACAGGCCAGCCATGCGTATCCCAGACCGCGAACGCCGCTCCTTCTACCTGCGCCTGGTCTACGCGCTATGCCTCTGCGGCGCCACCTGGACACATCTGCAAGTGGCCCTGGTCCACGGACTCTGGTGGGACTACGGCGGTGCGGCGCCGCTGACGCGAATCTACTGGACGTCATTGCTCTTCATCGATCCGCTAACCGCTCTACTGCTGCTGTCGAGTCCGCTCGCAGGGCTGATCCTCTGCGTCACCGTCATCGTGACCGACGTGGTGCACAATTCATGGTTCGCGTTGCACCATCCGATCCGCATGGACCTGTACGTTTCGCAGATCATCTTCCTGCTGTTCGTCGCGTTCACGGTGCGGACCGCCTGGCTAGGGACCGCAAGACGGTCTGCCGCGCTGCGCGCCGTCGATTGAATGGCCCGATTGCCTGTCCTCACGAGGCCGCATGTACCTACAACTCACCGGCACCAACGTCCGTCTGCTCGGCTCGATGCATCTGTTTCCGGCGACGAGCCGCAGAACGCCGCCATGGATCACCGAAGCGTATGACTGGGCCGAATCGCTGGTCTTCGAATCCGATCCACCGACGATCCTGCCGTTTCTGAAGGCGCCCCCGCGGGGCGGTGCCGATCAACTGCAGCCCTTGCTGTCCGCCGATGCCTGGAATCAGCTACACGCAGTGTGGCCCGCGGAAGGTCCGTTGGCGCCGCTCATCGATTTGCGTCCTTGGGCCGCGCTGATCGTCGCTCCAACGCTGTTCCAGCAGGTCGTCGAAGGCGTCGAGCCGCGCATGCTGCGCTCGGCGCTGACGCAAGCCAAACCGTACCAGTATCTCGAGACCGCAGAGGAAGTGGCGGCGTCGCTCGAATCGATTCCGCTCGAAGCAGTTGGCACCGCGCTCGGCATGCTCATGTCCGATCTCGACGAACCGCAGCGCACGCTCGAACGGATGCACGTTGCCTGGCTGCATGGCGATTTGCCGGCCGTGCATCAGATTGCCGTCGAATCGCCTATGTTCAACCTGCCCGGCATCCGCCACGCCATTCTCGATACGCGCAATCGCGCGTGGGCGGCGCGTGTGAAAGCGTTGCTCGGACGGCCGGAGCGGACCTTGGTGGTGGTGGGCGCGCTGCATTTGTGCGGGCCCGGTAATCTGATCGAATGTCTCGCGCAGTCCGTCGAGCCGGTTTTTGTTAGCAGCTAGCGGGTTTGCGGTCGGGCGGATTAGCCTAGGCCGCCACGCGCGGCATAATTCCGCATTGCCTCCGCCCGTTAAGGCGCGCTTCCTTTGAAGACTTTCCATGACTGAACCGCAGCAAACCGCCGCCACGCGACTGGCGCAACTCGAATGGCGCTGGAAAGCGTTCGAAGACCTCACCCCCGCCGAAGTCTATGCGATGCTGGCCGCGCGCAGCGCGGTGTTCGTGGTCGAGCAGAACTGCGTGTATGGCGATATCGACGGGCTCGATGCAGATGCCTGGCATCTGTTCGCGTTTGGTCCCGGCAACGCGTCCAACATCAAAGGTCCGCCGCTCGCGGGCTATCTGCGCGTGCTGCTGCCGGACGCCGACGACACCGATATCCGCATCGGCCGCGTCCTGACAACCGCGGAATTCCGCGGCATCGGCCTCGGCAACGCGATGCTCGAGCGCTCGCTCACGCATATCCGTGCGCAGTGGCCCGCCACGCCGATCCGTTTGCATGCGCAAGCGCATCTGCAAGGCTTCTACGGCGCGTTCGGCTTTACGCCGGTGTCGGAGATTCACGTAGAGGATGGCATCCCGCACGTGTGGATGCGTTCGGCCTAATAAGCCAGGTTGCAACCGGACTCGGCGCGCGTGCGCCGGCCGGCTTCAATCGCCGCGACTTCAATAGTTTCGAAATTTCAGCGGTGGCTGCTCGCAGGCGCTGACGTGGGCTGCGCCAAGCCTTGTTTCGCCTTTGCACGCCGCTCGCTGCGCAGACGTCCGCGTGCCGACAAGCGCATCCAGTGACGCAACGCTACCAGCGCGCCGATCACGCTCATCATCGAGCCCGGAATCCACAGTAACAGCCCGCCGATCTGCTGATCGCGCATGGGGCTCAGCCACGTGAAGGCGCGGCCGCAGATCGAGTAGATCGGATACAGTTCGTGCGGCGTAAAGAAGATAAACGCGCCGAGGATGATCTGCGGCGGAATCGCGGCGATCACGACCAGTACGCGCTTGCCGGGCGACAAACGTGCCGGCGGCGCGGGCCGCGGATCGAGCACGAGCCACCAGAACAACAGGCCGTCGATCACCATGCTCCAGTTCATGACGCGATAGAGCCGCCAGTCGAGCATCGCCACGAAATGAATCGGCGACATCAGCCAGAAGTAGATCAGCCCGACGAACAACGTGACCGCAACCACCGGATGCATCACGACGTCGAGCAGCTTGCGGACTACCGGGGTCTCCAGCGCGGGCCGCACGAAGTGCTGCCGCCAGCTGAATGGAATGCCCGCGCGCAACGCGGCACCCGGATAAGAGAACGCAATAAAGAACGGCCCGAGGTGATGCAGCACCAGATGCTGTGCGCGATGCATGAAGAACTCATGCTCGAAGAAATAGTCGAGCCGCGTGTGCAGTGCGACATACAACGCGACCAGCCCGAACCAGAAAGAAATGCGCCGGAGAATCGACACCTTCGCCTTGTGCGCACCGCGCACGAACAGAATCGCCGGCACCAGCAAGGCGATAACGACGGTCGGCGAAAACTCCCAAGGGTCGAGCCAGTAGAGCAGGTTCATCGCAAGGCGTTACTTGGTCTGGGCGGGGGACTTGACGGCGAACGGCGTATCGAGTGTTTCTCCGTCGGAGAACTTCAGCGTCAGATGCACGGTGTCGCCCGGTGCGACCTTGTGCTTCGCGTCTTCAAGCATCACGTGATAGCCGCCCGGCGCGATCGCTACCTGGCCGTGGGCGGGCACGGTCAGCTTGTCGACCATCACCATCTTCTGCGTCGAACCGTTCGACACGGTTTGATGCAGCATCGCGTCGCCGTAGTCGCTGCTGGAAATATCGACGAGGTCGATCGGCTTGTCGCTCGCGTTCACCAGCGTCACATAGCCGGCGGCGGGGAGGTTGTTCGGCAGCCAGCGCACCCACGCGTCTTTGGCTGTGATGGTGTTAGCACCGGCGGCAAGCGCTGCCGAAGCGAAACCGAACGAGAGGGCGACGGTGCAGCTCAGTGCAGCGAACGTTTTGACTTTGATCGACATGGATGAACTCGGGAAAGGTCAGGAATGGTCGTCAATGATACGGCGCAGGTCTTGCGCGATCGTATCGGGAGTATCGTGATCGGTGGCGAGCAGGCGCGCGTGGCCCTGCTGATCGAACACGTAGACGGCCGAGCTATGGGTGACTTCGTAGTTGCCGTTGGGGTCGCGCTTTTCCATCTGATAGGCGACCCGGTAACGCTTGGCGAGCGATTCGATCTGCCAGTCGGTGCCGGTCAGGCCTTCGGCGTGTTGCGAATCGAAGGCGCCGACGTAATCGTGCAAGGCTTTGGGCGTGTCGCGTGCCGGGTCGACGGTGATGAACAGGATGCGCACTTTTTGCGCGTCCGGGCCGAGTTTGCCGAGAACCCGCATCAGGCGGCCCATCGTTTCTGGGCAGACGTCCGGACAATGGGTATAACCAAAGTAGACGAGCGACGTGCGGCCTTTAAACGAATCACCGGTTACGGCGCGGCCGTCGTCACCCGTTAGCGTGAAATCGAGATCCGGCAAGTGGCCGGTTACGTTGGTCAACTGGAACGGTTCGGTGCGGTGCGTGCAGCCCGCTAGCGCGCCGAGCACGCCCACCATGACGGCCAGTGCGACCAGGCGCCCGGGCCATGGCTGGCGCGGCGTCAAGAGGTTCGGCTGTTGGTGGTGGGACGAGATGATGGGGAACAAAGCAGGGTTCAAATACTCGATTGAAGAGCGGCGCGTGAAGCTGCCCGTAAATGGACGTGGCGTGGTTCGTGCAAAAGCGCGTGGCCCGTCATAGTGTGCGAATGGGTCGTCGCTGCAATGGTCCGCGTGGCTGCGACTGTATCGCAAAATATCCGCTGACGTCACCCGGCGCCCGCGGGCGCGCGGTTTGCGAGGCAATTTGACGCAGGCGGCTGAAAGTTCGCCGAAGGCGGACTGTTCTCTTTTTGAACGCAGGCGTGAGTGGCATCGGCTGCGCCGCCAGGCTGGGCTTGTGTCCCGGCTTACTTTCTCGAAAAATTGACGGATGCGCGGTAAGATGCGCACACTTTTCCGGCCGCAGAAGGCTGAAAGGCAAAATTAACCGATGCAGGCACTTCCGGCTGTTCTGTCTCCTTGTGAGACGGCATTTTTCTTCGACTTCGACGGCACGCTCGTCGAACTCGCGCCCACGCCGGACGGCGTGCTGGTGCAACCGCGCGTGATCGGCTTGCTGAGCGAGTTGCGCAGTCTCACGAACGGCGCGGTCGCGATCGTGTCGGGCCGCGGCATCGACAGCATCGACAGTTTTCTCGGCATGCCCGATTTGCCGATCGCCGGTCTGCATGGCGCCGAGCGGCGCGACGCGAACGGCGACACGCAGCGCATCGGCTTTCACGATGAGCGGCTGTTGCGCATGGAGCAGGTGCTCGCGCAGGTCGTCAACGAACACCCCGGCATGCTGCTCGAGATCAAAGGCGCGGCGCTGGCGCTGCACTACCGCAACGCACCCGACCGCGAGCCGGTGGCGCGCGAGGCGACCGGGCGGCTGGTTGCCGATTACCCCGGCTCGTATGTGTTGCAGCCGGGCAAGATGGTCTACGAAATCAAACCGAAGGATGTCGACAAGGGCCGCGCAATCCGCGCGTTCCTGGACGAGCCGCCGTTTGTCGGCCGTACGGCGGTGTTTGCCGGCGACGACCTGACCGACGAGAAAGGCTTTGCCGTCGTCAACGAGCGTGGCGGTCTGTCGATCAAGGTGGGGGCGGGCGACACGATGGCGCATACGCGCGTCGAGTCGGTAACGGCGCTGCTCGACTGGCTGGAATCGATTGTCGCGGCCGCGCGCGGAGCGTGATGGTGACGCCGCCGATGACGCCGTATCACTCAACGACCATGACTTACTGCATCGGGAATTGCGCTTCATGAGCCGACTGATCATCGTATCGAACCGGGTTGCGCCAATCTCGGAGGGCGGCCCGGCGGCGGGCGGTCTGGCGGTCGGCGTGTACGACGCGCTGAAGGAAACCGGCGGCATGTGGTTCGGCTGGAGCGGCGACGTGCTCAGCTCGGGCCAGCCGCAGATCAAGGTGGAAGAGCGCGGACCCGTGACCTTCGCGACCATCGCGCTGATGCGCCGCGACTACGATCAGTATTACCGTGGTTTCTCGAACGCCACGCTGTGGCCCGCGTTCCACTATCGCGCCGATCTGCTGCAGTACGATCGGCACGACTTCGAAGGCTATTGCCGCGTCAATGCGTGGCTCGCCCAGCAGCTCGTGCCGCTATTGCGCGAAGACGACGTGATCTGGGTCCACGACTATCACCTGATTCCGTTCGCCCAGGCGTTGCGGGCGGCCGGTGTGAAAAATCGCATCGGCTTCTTTCTGCATATTCCGTTTCCGGCTTCGCAGGTGTTGCTGGGAGTGCCGCCGCATCGCGAGCTGGTCGAAGCGCTCTGTTCATTCGATCTGCTCGGCTTCCAGACCGCGCCGGATTTACGGGCGTTCTGCGATTACATCGTCAACGAGGCGAACGGCACGGTCGACGTGTCGGCCAGCCGCCCGCTGACCGTCCATGCGTTCGGTCGCACCCTGCGTGCGGCGGCTTACCCGATCGGCGTCTACCCGGACGAAATCGCCGAGCTTGCGAAAGCGGGCGAGCGCGGCAAGCCGGTGCGCACGATGAAGACGGCGCTGCATGCGCGCAAGCTGATCATGAGCGTGGACCGCCTCGATTATTCGAAGGGGCTGGTCGAGCGGTTTCGTGCGTTCGAGCGCCTGCTGGAACATTCCACTGCGCAACGCAACAAGGTGTCGTTCCTGCAAATCGCCCCGCCGACGCGTGCCGACATGCACGCGTATCAGGACATCCGTTTGCAGCTCGAAGGGGAGTCGGGGCGTATCAATGGCCGCTTTGCCGAACTGGACTGGACGCCGATCCTGTACATCCATAAGCAGTACGAGCGCTCGGTGCTGGCCGCGCTGTTTCGCACGGCGCATGTCGGTTACGTCACGCCGTTGCGCGACGGCATGAACCTCGTCGCCAAGGAGTATGTGTCGGCGCAGGATCCGGAGAATCCGGGCGTGCTCGTGCTGTCGCGCTTTGCCGGCGCCGCGCAGGAACTGGATGGCGCGTTGATCGTGAATCCGGTCGATATCGACGGTATGGCCGAGGCGCTCGCTATGGCGCTGGAGATGCCGCTTGCGGAGCGTCAGGCGCGTCATCGCGACATGATGGTGCAGCTGCGCGAGAACAACGTGTCGGTGTGGCGCGATAACTTCATGCGGGATCTTCAAAGTGCGCATGGTGCGAAGAGCGCCAGAACCGTGAAGGTGCGTGCTGGATCGGGAAGGAAGGCCGTGCGCGAAACCACGGTCGGATAGGCGGCTATCAGGCCCGGTTTCAACTGCCCCGGAAAACAGAAAAGCCGCTCGAAAGCGGCTTTTCTGTTTGTTGCTGAAGCAGCACAGGGCAGTGCGTTGCTTAGACTACGTGCTGCTCGTCCACCTTCTTGCCGCCGATATGCAGCGTGGTGCCCTTGCCATACTGCTTCGAGAGCAGATCGCGATACAGACCCGGCCGCTGACGCAACGCTTCCGGACTGCCGTCGTCGATCACCTTGCCCTGGCTCATCACGATGATCCGGTCGAAATTGTTCAGCGTCGACAACCGGTGCGCGATCGCGATCACCGTGCGGCCCACCATCAGCCGGTCGAGCGCCTTCTGGATCGCTTCTTCCGACGCGCTGTCGAGCGCCGAGGTGGCTTCGTCGAGCAGCAGGATCGGCGCGTTCTTCAGGATCGCGCGCGCAATCGCGATGCGCTGGCGCTGTCCGCCTGACAGTTTCACGCCGCGGTCGCCAACGATCGTGTCGAACCCTTCCGGCATGGCTTCGATGAAATCGCTGCAGCGGGCTTCGCGCGCGGCAGCGACCACTTCTTCCCGGCTCGCTTCAGGGCGGCCGTAAGCGATGTTCTCGTACACCGTGCGATGGAACAGCGAGATATCCTGCGGCACCAGCGCGATCGCATGGCGCAGGCTGTCCTGGGTGATCGTGGCGATGTCCTGGCCGTCGATCTTGATTGCGCCGCCCTGCGTCTCGTAGAAACGCTGCAGCAGCGCCAGCACGGTGGATTTGCCCGCGCCCGACTTGCCGATCAGACCGACCCGCTGGCCCGGCTCGATATGCAGGTCGAAGTGATCGAGAATCGGCCGGCGGCGCGGGTAGGCAAACGTCACGCCTTCGAAATCGACCCGGCCGCCTTGCGGCACGAGTTCTGTGGCGCCGTCGCGGTCCGGCATGCCGTGCGGTTCGAGCAGGGTGCGAACGGCTTCCGCGAGCCGCGCGACGTGCTGCGTGACGTCGACCAGCGCCACGGCCAGATCACGCGTGCCGTGCAGGATCGTGAAGCCGAGCGAGCTGACCAGCACGATGTCGCCGGAGGTCGCCCGGCCTTGATCCCACAGCCACAGCGCCCAGCCCAGCAAGCCCGCCGACAGCAGCGCGGTAATCACGGCATGCAGCAGGCGGAGCTTTTCCAGATAAAGCAGGCTCTGCTGGCGCGCTTCCATTTCCGCTTTGACGGTCGCGCCGAAACGCTGCTGTTCGCGAAACGTCATGCCGAAGGCGCGCACGAGACCCATGTTGCTGATCACGTCGACCAGTTCACCGTCCACCGACGCTGCTTTGGTGGCGAAATGGTGATGCCGCGCCGAGCCACGCCCGGCAAGTTTGTACAGCACGACCGACAGAATGGCCGAACACAGCATCAGGCCGCCCGCCATTAGAGGATTCACGGCGGTGATCATGACGATCGCGCCGAGCACCGCGATACACGGCGGCAGCACGTTCCAGGCGGTGGTGTTTTCGGCGGTGTAGACCGCGTTCGACGTTGCCGTGATGCGGCTTGCCAGCATGCCCGGCTGTTTCTCCGAGTAGTAAGTCGGCGAGTGGCCGCTCAAGTACTGGAACAGGTCGCGCCGCAAGTCGCCGGTCACGGCCACGAACGTATGCGCGGCAGCCCAGCCGCCGACCCGCCACAGCAGGTTGTCGGCGGCGATCAGGCCAACCAGGATGGCGAACGCGCCCCACAGCGGACCGGGGTGATGCCGGCCTTCGCCGAGCACGTCGATCAGGTGCTTGATCGCGTATTGCGAAGCGAGCGCACAGCCCACGGCCGCGAACACGCTGCACAGGACGATCGCATGCGCGAGCGGATGGCGGCGAATAAAGCGGAAAAGAAACGCAAGCGGCCTGTGCGCATAGCTCGCAAGCTTTGCGTTCTGGGCATTACGCTGGGCGATGGTTAAGTGTTCCAATTGATCGTGAGGTCGGTGTGTTTCAGGTTATGCATGCAAGGCATGGGCCATAGCAAAAGGCGCTCGCCGCGAAGCCGATGCTTCGCATTGTAAACATGCAAAAGCGATTGCGCCCTGTGTATCCGGGCCATGGCGCGACTGATTTCGCGATAGACGACCGCAACCTACTGTTTCTCGACCCGCCGATGGAGCGGTCGTTCATGCAGGCTGCGGAATATTTCGGGATATAATTACAAATTGCATTCAACTGCGGCGCGGCATTTCTTCAATGCCTGCCGGCAAAGTTGGCGCAGGAGCTTACAGCTGCCGTCATCGAGGTCAGCGCTGCAAGCGAGTTGTTACTGTAGAACTGTCTTATAAAACAAGGGTTTGTAAAGTGTTTCGCCTTTGTAACAACGTAAAGACTTTGAAATGTTGTGGTGCAGCGAGATCCCCGGCATTGATAATGCATGCTCTGCTGGCCCACCGAAATATCTGACAGTTTGTCAACGTAGGTGTCATGTGTGCGTTTACCGGCACATGCGCAGACAGCAAACTGCTGATCTGGGCTCACTACCCAAGCGATCCATCGCAGGATTTCTCGAAAGAATCAGGCCCGCGCCGGCATATCCGGCCAGACTGCCCTGGCGAGCAAGCGAGTCGCTTTTACCAAACGCAGTACTTTTGCCTGATTTTTTACGAGGAGTTCTTCATTATGCGAATCGCTCAAATCGCTCCCTTGCACGAGGCGGTTCCTCCCAAGCTTTACGGCGGGACGGAACGCGTGGTGTCCTACCTGACCGAAGCGCTGGTTGAACAGGGCCATGATGTCACGCTTTTCGCAAGCGGCGATTCGCAAACCTCGGCGAAGCTCGAAGCCTTCTGGCCGCAGGCGCTGCGCCTCGACCCGACCATTCGCGACGTGATGGCGCCGCATATGCTGCTGCTCGAAGAAGTGCGCCGCCGCGCGGACGAATTCGACGTGCTGCATTTCCACATCGATTACTACCCGTTTTCGCTGTTCGCCCGCCAGCCGGTGCCGTTCCTGACCACGCTGCACGGCCGTCTGGATCTGCCGGAACTGCAACCGATCTTCAACACGTTCAGCGACGTGCCGGTGGTGTCGATCTCGGACAACCAGCGCATCCCGCTGCAACAGGCGGGCTGGCTGCAAACCGTTTATCACGGCTTGCCGGAAAACGTGCTCACGCCGATCAAGGACGTCGAGCCGGGCTACCTCGCATTCCTTGGCCGCGTCTCGCCGGAGAAGGGTCTCGACCGTGCGATCCGCATCGCCGGCCAGGCGGGCATGAAGCTCAAGGTCGCCGCCAAGATCGACAAGGCCGATCGTGCCTATTACGAAGAAGTGATCAAGCCGCTGATGGCGCTCCCGCACGTTGAATACATTGGCGAAATCGGCGAAGCCGAAAAGCGTGAGTTCCTCGGCAACGCGCATGCACTGGTGTTCCCGATCGACTGGCCGGAGCCCTTCGGTCTGGTGATGATCGAAGCCATGGCTTGCGGCACGCCGGTGATCGCGTTCAATCGCGGCTCGGTGCCGGAAGTGATCGAAAACGGCGTGTCGGGTTTTGTCGTCGAAGACGAAATCAGCGCGGTTGCCGCTGTGAAGCGCCTGCACACGCTGCCGCGCGCCAAGGTGCGTGCGGCCTTCGAATCGCGCTTCTCGTCGAAGGTGATGGCGCAAAACTACGTCGCTACCTACGAAGAGCTGCTGCGTCAGAAGCATCGTACGGTGCTGCGCGAAGTCAACGCCGGCTAATGCGCGGCGAGTAAAAGCAGTCAGACCGGCGTGCCGGAGCACTTTCGGCGCCCCCGGCTCGGCGCCCCCGGCAATCAGATGGTCCGGCTGCGCCCCAGCAACGCCCCGCGCGCATCCCGCCCGCGGGGCGTTGTTGCATACGCGCCGCGTTTTTGCCCGTGGGCGGCAGAAAGTGCGGTTTTGGGACCGGCAAGCATGAGCCTGCCTCGGTAATATCCCTATAATGGCCGTGCCGCAAATTTGGCTGCGGCGCCGCAGACGACAGGAGGATGCCTTGGCGAGAACGAAAGAGACGCGTGCGAACGCGGCGCCCGGCGCCGGAACGATTTTCGCGTTGCGCGCCATCGGTCTCATGCTCCTCGCTCGCTGGCTGTTTTCGATGGCGCAGATGGATCTGGGCGCGTCGCTGTCGGCGATGGTGTCCTCGCCGTGGGCGTGCATCAACCTGGTGTTCCTGTTCCTGCTGATTTTCCTGCCGGGCGCGCGCGCCGTGGCCGAGCGCCCCTTTCATCCGCTGCCGCAATGGCTGCGGCAGGCGCTGCGTCTGTTTGCGTTCCTCGGATTCCTGTTTGCGGTCTGGTCGGTCGGCGCGTTTGCGGCGAGCGCGGGTTGGCGGCGCGCCGCGCAGGCGGTGGCGGCCACCAACGGCTGGCTGTTGGCTGCGCCGGCGTTGTACGCGGCGGTCGTATGGATCTGCCGGCCGCGCGCGCTGTGGCGAACCAATATCGCCGCGCGACGCTATGCGATCGGCCGCTATGCGGTCGCGCTCGATCCGGCCACGCGCACGGTGGTCGTCTGGGCCGAGCGTCGCAAGGTGGGGCAGTACGACGCTCGCGAATTGTCCGTGCGATGGGCGGCGGCCCCAAGCGTGAACGTGCCGCCGGCCCCCGTCGTGGCGTTCGGTGTTGCCGGCGAGCCGGGTGGGCCGGCGGCGCCGCTCGGTGCGCCTGCGTTGGCTCGCGGGGGCTTCGGCCGACGTCCGAAAATCGAATTGCTGTGGGACTCGCCCGCTGCGGCGGGCCACAATCGTCAAACTGTGTTCCGCGCCGCGCTGAATACCGAAGGCGATCGGGTCGCCGCGCGTGCGCTCGACACATCGTTGCGGCAAGTCTGAATCTGTCGCTTTGTGCATTCGACCACACCACACGGGCGAAGCAGGCATCGTAAAGTGAGCGGTAGTTGATAATAAGACGTGCCACCCGGCGTTTCAGTGGGCGGGTGAGAACTACATCGATCGTATTGCGTCGTTTCCAGGAGTCGCTATGCTGGTTCGCTGGTTGCTTGCCGCCCTTCATCTGCTCGCTTATGGCTTTGCGCTCGCGTCGATTCTCCGGCGCACGTGGTCACTGCGGCGAGCCAGCGTGCCCGCTGCATTGCGATCCGTATTCCGCTCCGACACGCGGTGGGGCATTTCAGCGCTGGTGCTGATCGTCACCGGTCTGATACGCGCCTTCGGTGGTTTCGAAAAGGGCGCCGACTACTACCTCCATGAGCCGCTCTTTCACGTCAAGATGACGCTGCTCGTGCTGATACTCATCCTCGAAGTCCCGACGATGCTCGGCCTGATGCGCTGGCGCGCCAGTATCAGAAACGGCGCACCGCCTGATTTGCGAAAAGCGCGTAGGTATGCACGTTTCAGCGTGATCCAGACCGTGCTGCTGGTATTGATGGTGTTCGCGGCTACCGGCATGGCGCGCGGTGTCGGGCTGCCTGCGGGCGTGGTTTAGTCGGGCGCAGAGAGGCGCATGCGTGACGCCAGCCGAAAGCGTCTCTTGCCGGCGGCTTCTGCATGACGCCCCGCACGCTTCTCCGCAATTTACTTCTCGACCAGCAAGCTCGAATCATCGAGCCGATTCGCCTTCGCGCCGTCGGTCTTGTGCGTGACTTCCGAATCGCCCAAGCCCTTGATCAACTCTAGCGCCTGGCGTTCGAACAGTCTCCGGTACAGGCCGTTCTCGCGTCTGATCAACGCTTCGTGATTGCCTTCCTCGATGACCTTGCCCTTGTCCAGCACCAGCAGCCTGTCCAGCGCTCGCACGGTGGAAAGACGGTGCGCCACCACCAGCGTCGTGCGGCCCATCATCAGCCGCTCCATGGCGTGCTGGATCAGCACCTCGCTTTCGCTATCGAGGCTCGAGGTCGCTTCGTCCAGAATCAGGATCGGCGCGTCCGCGAGAAACGCCCGCGCAATCGCCACGCGCTGACGTTCGCCTCCCGAGAGCTTGATGCCGCGTTCGCCCACCAGCGTGTCATAACCTTGGGGCAGCCTCGCGATAAAGTCGTGCGCACTGGCGAGCCTCGCGGCGCGTTCGATCTCGGCTCGGTTCGCACCAGGCCGCGCATAGGCGATGTTCTCCGCGAGCGAGCGGTGAAACAGCACCGGCTCCTGCTGAACGATCGCGATCTGGCTGCGCAACGACGCCTGCCGCACACGGGCGATGTCCTGGCCGTCGATCGTGATCCGGCCTTCCGAAATGTCGTACAGCCGCTGGATCAGCTTGATGAAAGTCGTTTTCCCGGAACCCGAATGCCCGACGAGCCCGACGCGTTCTCCCGGCGCGATGCGCACGGAGAAGTTGTCATAGAGCGGCGTGGCTTTCGCGCCGTAGTGGAAGGTGACGTGCTCGAAGCGAATTTCGCCTTTGCCGATCGCGATCGGGGCCGCGCCTGGCCGATCTTCGATGCCCAGCGGCTGACTCTCCAGCGACACCAGTTCTTCCATGTCGTTGACCGAGCGCTGCAGGTTGCGAATGTGCATGCCCACATCGCGCAGATAGCCTTGCAGCATGAAGAACATCGTCAGCGCGAACGTGATGTCGCCGACGCCCGCTTCGCCGCGCACCCACAACAGCAATGCCGCGCCGAGAATGGCGGCCTGGATTGCCACCAGCATGCCGCCTTGCACGCCGCCGTTGATCGTGCCGCGCATCCACGTGCGGCGCGTGCGATGGCGCCACTTGACGATCACACGCTCGAGCAGGACTTCTTCACGCTCTTCGGCGCCGAACGCTTTCACCACGCCATTGCAGCTGACTGCGTCGGCGAGGGCGCCGCCCATGCGCGTGTCCCATGCGTTAGCGAGGCGCGCGGCGGGCGCAACGAAGCCGAGCGACATGGCCACGGTCACTGCGATATACAACACCGAACCGATGCCGACGACTGCACCTATCATCGGCCAGCGCCAGCCGAGCAGCACCGTTGCGCCGATCAGCATGACCAGCGACGGGAACAGCGCGATCAGCAGCGTGTCGTTGAGCAGATCGAGCGCCCACATGCCGCGCGTGATCTTGCGCACCGTGGAGCCCGCGAAGCTGTTGGCGTGCCAGTCCGTCGAAAAGCGTTGCACGCGATGAAACGCGTTCGCGGCGATCTCGCTCATCATCCGAAGCGTTAGCCGGATGATGTTGAAGAACACGCCCTGGCGAAGCAGCGTGGCGCCGAGTCCGAGCACGCCCAGTACGCAGAAGGCCGTGATCGCAGCGTGCCACGCGACGGCGTCGCCGGCGGAGCCGGATGCGATCGCGTCGACGAGTCGTCCGGCGAACATCGGCGTGAGTACGTCGGCCAATGCCGAGAGCAGCACCAGCGCTGTAATGACGAAGACGCGCCAAGGCTGTTTGGCCCAGTGAAGGAAGGTGAAGCCGAGGACGTTCTTGAAGGCCTGTCCACGAAAGTCGAGTTTTTTTCTGGTCATTTGACACGACCCGGTGGCGCGCGAGCGCACCGAGGTTCCAGTCAGAAGCGAAAGGAAAAGACAGTCAAGCGAGCCGGACTGTGTTGACAACAATGCCGGCAATGAGACTACGGACTGTCTGGGATTTGCGCGGACGGCCTGTTCAGGCAGAACCGCGTGAGCGACGACGCGACGACTTTAAGGTCGCGAGAACGGTCGCGAGACCATCCCAGGGACGGCGATATGCACTGCGAACATGTGGCGCCTCCCTGTGGTCGAATGAGGTGAAGAAAATAGACGGGGCGATCGCCCGAAAACTGACTATATCAGCAGTATTTGGCAGCCGCAATCGTACGAAAGTTCGGTGTTGACGTCGAAGCAGAACAGGGGCTTGTGGGGGGGCGTGTTATCTAACGCTCGTACACGTCAGCGATCAATCCGCCATACGCACGCAAAACAGAAGCAAAAACAAAAAAGCCCTCGACTTACGTTCGAGGGCTTTTTCTTGCGGGTCTTCGGAAACCCGCGAATCTGGTGGGTGGTACAGGGATTGAACCTGTGACCCCTGCCGTGTGAAGGCAGTGCTCTACCGCTGAGCTAACCACCCGAAGAGAGCCGAATTATGTCAGGGATTTTTTCACTCGTCTAGTACTTTTTAAGCGGTTTGCTCATCCGCGGCTGGCGAGGGATCAAGACGCCACACGCTGGTGCCTTTGACCGCTTTGTCGAGACCGTCGAGCACGGCCTGATGTTCGGCGACCTCGTCGTCGCTCGCGGCGATCACGACCAGATTCAGCGAGTCGATCGCGATGCGCGGTGCGTGCGCGTCGCCGTCACCGTGCGAATCGCCGAGCATGTCGATGACCAGGCTTTCCTGGCCGCGCGTCATCGCCAGATACACCTCGGCGAGCAGTTCCGAGTCGAGCAGTGCGCCGTGCAAGGTGCGGTGCGCGTTGCTGATGCCGAAGCGGTCGCACAGCGCGTCGAGCGAATTGCGCTTGCCTGGGAACATCTGCTTGGCGCGCGCCAAGGTATCGATGATCTCGCCGCAGCAGGTTTTCACCGGCGGCAAACCCAGCAGCGCAAATTCGGCATCGAGAAAGCCGATGTCGAACGGCGCGTTGTGAATGATCAGGTCCGCGTCCTGAATGAAGTCGCGAATCTGATCGGCAATCTCCGCGAACTTCGGTTTGTCGCTCAGGAACTCGGTGGTCAGCCCGTGAACGGCCAGTGCACCCGGATCGCTGTCGCGTTCCGGGTTGATGTAGAAATGCAGGTTGTTGCCAGTGAGCCGGCGGTTCACCATTTCGACGCAACCGAGTTCAAGGATCCGGTCGCCGGTTCGCGCATTCAGGCCGGTGGTCTCGGTATCGAGGATGAGTTGACGCATGTCGGATTAGCCTGCTCGAAAAAAATCAGCAAAAAAGAAGGGCGCGCGCGGGGGCGCCGCGGACATCACGGCACGCATCACATTGCTGCGAGTGACGCGACGCCGCGATTGGCCAGTTGATCCGCGCGTTCGTTTTCCGGGTGGCCATTGTGACCGCGCACCCAGCGCCATTCGATGTCGTGCTGCGCGACGAGCGCATCGAGCCGCTTCCAGAGATCGGCGTTCTTCACCGGCTGCTTCGCGGCGGTGATCCAGCCTTTTTTCTTCCAGCCGTGAATCCATTCGCTGATGCCTTTCTGCACGTACTGCGAATCGGTGTGCACGACGGCCTTGCAGGGGCGTTTGAGCGCCTCGAGCGCGGCGATCACGCCCATCAGTTCCATGCGGTTGTTGGTGGTGTTGGGTTCGCCGCCGAACAGTTCTTTTTCCTGGTCGCCAAAGCGCAGCAGCGCGCCCCAGCCGCCGGGGCCGGGGTTGCCCTTGCAGGCGCCGTCGGTATAAATATCGATGAGGTCGGAAGTCATTGAGTGTGGTTGCGTGTGTTCGGGGTGGCGGCGGGCGCGAGGCCCGCGGCGAGGACAGGTTTCTTCACTTTCAGCGGGCCGACGAGGCGCATGCCGCGCACGCGCTTGATCGCCTTGATCATGTAGGTGGCGCCGAAAATCGGCCACCAGCGGTCGCCGGCGGCTTCCATGAAACCATAGCGGGACAGCCATTGATCGCTGCCGAGCGGCGGACGATAGCAGCCGAAGCGCCCGCGTTCAAGGTCGAAACCCAACAGTTTGATCCAGTCTTTCAAACGCGTGAAGGCGATCAGGTCGACTGCCGCGGGCACGAACGGTCGCCCGGTCATCTTGCCGACCGATTGGCGCGCGCCCCACAGCGACAGCGAATTGAAGCCGAGAATGATCAGTTGGCCTTCGGGCATCAGCACGCGCTCGGCTTCGCGCAGCAGCCGGTGCGGGTCGCTCGTGAATTCCAGCGTATGCGGCATCACGATCAGGTCGACGCTTTGCGCTTCGAACGGCAGGTCGAGCAGGTCGCACCAGACAGCGCTACGCCCGGCCGGCGCAGGCAAACCCGCGGGCAGACCTTGCACGGCGCCACTGCCCAAACCATTCCCCACGCCATTTCCGGCACGCCCCGGCCCGCGCGGAAAAGTGTAGGGCGCGCTCGCGCCGCTCGCTGCGTCGAGCACAAGTCCGCGGCACGGCATGCGGTTTTCGCGCAAGGCGTCGAGCTGCGGCAGGCCGAGTTGCAGCGCATGGTAACCGAACACGTCGGACACCACGCGATCGAGCTGGGTCTGTTCCCACTCGAGCACGTAGCGCCCCGGCGGCGAATTGGTCCAGGCAGGCCAGTCTATAATTGCTCGATCAGTCATATCAGAGAATACGTCACCTATGAATGCGCTCGAGTACGTACCGGTCCCGGCGTTTGAAGACAATTACATCTGGGTCGTTTCCGACGGGCATCACGCGGTGGTCGTCGATCCGGGTGAGGCCGCTCCCGTACACGCCTATCTGGCGAAACGGGGTTGGCGGCTGAGCGCTATTTTACTCACGCACCATCACCAAGACCATGTCGGCGGGGTGGCCGATCTGCTGAACGGCCAGGCCGTTCCCGTGTACGGCCCCGCCGGCGAAGCGATCCAGCACCTCACGCATCGTCTCGAAAACGGTGATCACGTGACGATTGCGGCGCCCGCACTCGAATTCGATGTACTCGACGTACCCGGTCACACGAGCGGCCATATCGCCTATTTTCAGGTGGCCGACCCGCGCGGCACGCCGCATGTGTTTTGTGGCGACACGCTGTTTGCATGCGGCTGCGGCCGCTTGTTCGAAGGCACGCCCACGCAGATGCTGGCGTCGCTGGATTCGCTTGCCGCGCTCCCTGGTGCGACCGAGGTGCACTGCGCACACGAGTACACGTTGTCGAACATCCGCTTCGCGCTCGCCTGCGAGCCGGGCAACGCTGAACTGCAAGCCTGGCGTGACAAGGCGAGCGAATTGCGCGCGCGCCATGTGCCGACGTTGCCTACCACCATCGCCCACGAACGTGCCGTGAACCCATTTTTGCGCGCCGGCAATCCGGCAGTTCAAGCAAGCTTGCAAGAACAGTTGCACGAAAAAGTGCCTGATCGTTTGGCGGCATTTACGTTGATGCGCGAATGGAAAAACCGCTTCCGTTGACCCGATCGCGATCAGGGCGTTGCTCATGCGAAGAATCGAAAAAATTCGCCAAGCCCTAGATTTCCTTGATTTTTTTCGTCATTTTCCGATTGACGTAAACGTTGCCGTTTCGTACTATCGGCTCAAATTCCAGCCCTTGTGGAAGCCGAGACGTTCATGCGATTTATCTTTAGTGCGTTGTTGGTCCTGGCACTCGCCGCTTGCGCGAGTCAGGGACCGGCGACGAATAGCGCCACCACCGCAACAAACCCCGCCAGCCAGCAAGCCGTAGCCGACGCCCTCCGCAAGACAGCCACCGCCAAGGAGACGATCAACGTCGACCAGGGCTCGGTCGATCAACTGACGAGCGCAGACGCCGACCTTTGGGGTCGTATTCGCCGTGGTTTTCAAATGCCGGATCTGCAAACCGACCTCGTCGACATGCAGGTCAACTGGTATGCGCAGCGCCCGGACTACGTGCAGCGCATGACCGAGCGCTCGCAGAAATACCTGTACCACATCGTCGAAGAGCTCGAAGCGCGGCACATGCCGACCGAGCTCGCGTTGCTGCCGTTCATCGAATCGGCGTACAGCCCGCAGGCGTTGTCGGTGGCGAAGGCCGCCGGCATGTGGCAGTTCATGCCCGGCACGGGCCGCACGTACAACCTCAAGCAGAACATGTGGCAGGACGAGCGCCGCGACGTGCTGGCCTCGACCAGCGCCGCGCTCGACTATCTGTCGCGCCTGCATGACATGTTCGGCGACTGGCAGCTGGCGCTCGCCGCCTACAACTGGGGTGAGGGCAATGTGCAGCGCGCGATCGCGCGCAACGAGGCGGCGGGGCTGCCGACCGACTACCTCAGCCTGCGCATGCCGAACGAGACGCGCAACTATGTGCCCAAGCTGCAGGCGGTGAAGAACATCGTCATGAACCCGCAGATGTACGGGCTGACGCTGCCGTCGATTCCGAACCACCCGTATTTCGTCACGGTTACGACCTCGCACGACATCGACGTGGATACGGCGGCGAAACTCGCTAATCTCTCCCCGGACGAATTCCGCTCGCTGAACCCGTCGTTCAGAAAGCCGGTGATTCTCGGCGCCACCCAGCCGCAGATTCTGCTGCCGTTCGACAACGCGAGCGCGTTCGAGCGCAATCTGAAGACGTACTCCGGCTCGCTGTCGTCGTGGACCACGTACACGGTCACCGAGCGTGCTGCACCGGCGGCGATCGCGCAAAAGATCGGTGTCGACGCGGACACGCTGATGGAAGTGAACAAGATTCCGGCCGGCATGCGCCTGAAGCCGGGCTCGACGATCGTGGTGCCGCGTGGTTCGGACGACGACGAAGACATCAGCGCCGACGTCGCCGAAAGCGCGGTGCTGGCCATGGAGCCCGACGTCCCCGATACCCGCAAGATGCTGATCCGTGTGCGCCGCAATCAATCGATGGCCGCCATTGCGGTGCGTTACGGCGTGTCGATCGGCCAGTTGAAGGCGTGGAATCGCACGCATCGCGATCAGGTTTCGCGTGGTCAGGTGATCGTGCTGCACGTGCCGGTTGGTAAGGCAATGCCGAGCGAACCGGGTCCGGAGCGCATCGCGACTGACGTGCAGGGCGGCGGCGTCGAGAAGATCGGCACCCGCGTCGCAGACACGAAGGGCGATTCGCGCTACGATAAAAAAAGGGGCCGTGGCCATTCCGCCGTGGTGAAGGTGTCTGAGCCGGTCGGTAACGCCAGCAAGCCGACAACGTCTGGCGCCAGCAAGGTCAAGGTGACGAAGGTATCGGCTTCCACGTCCAGCAAGGCGTCGAAGGCTGCGGCAGATAGCCGCCAGAAGACCGCGGCCAACGCGAAGAAGGGAAAGTAGACCAAAAAGCGGCTCCCACGGTAGTGACCACATGCGTTGCGGGGGCAGCGCATGAATTGCGCTCCGATCACGCACCGTGTTATTCCGACGCCGTCGCCTATGGTGACGGCGTTTTTCATTCTGCAGATCAATGCAGGCGAAGTTCGCGCGCTTCATTTATCTTTCGTGCTTAGGCCAACGTCGGCCGCTCATTTCAAAGCTTATGTCGTCGACCCAGTTGCGCGTTTTTCTGCTGTTTTCCGCCGGCTACTTCGTTTCTTACGTGTTTCGTGGCGTCAATCTCGGCTTTGCGCCCTTCATTACGCACGATCTCGGCTTGTCAGCCACGGATCTCGGCTTGCTGACCAGTCTGTATTTCCTCGGCTTCGCGGGCGCGCAGATTCCGGCCGGCGTGTTGCTCGACCACTTCGGCGCGCGTCGGGTGACGGCGGTCACCTTGCTGTTTGCCGCGCTGGGCATCTGGGTGTTCGGCGCCGCGCACAGCGTCGGCATGATGATGCTTGGGCGCCTGTTGATCGGCGTTGGTGTGTCCGTGTGTCTCGGCGCCGCCTTCAAGGCGCTGGCGCAGCATTTCGCGGCGGCCCGGCTGCCGCTGATGAACGGGCTGGTCATGGCGATCGGCGGATTCGGCGGCGTGATGGTCGGCTCGCCGCTCACGTGGGTGCTGAGCTTCGCCAGTTGGCGTACGGTCTGCATCGGTCTGGGTTTGCTGACGGTGCTGGTGGCGGTAGCGCAGTGGACTCTGGTGCCGGATACGAAGGAAACCCACCATCAGGCGAGTCTCGGCGTCCAGTTCAAAGGCACTTTGCACATCCTGAGGAGCGCGGCATTCTGGAAAATCGCGTCGTTTTCGGTCCTTACGCAAGGTGTGTTCTACGCGATGCAGTCGCTGTGGGTAGGCGCCTGGTTGCGCGACGTGCAGGGCTTCGAGCCGCGTGAGGCTGCCGCGCTGGTGTCGATTCTCGGCTTCGCCATGATGGCCGGCTGCGTGGGCTTCGGCGCGGCGGCACGCAGCCTCGAACGGCGCGGCGTCTCGCTGTACGTGTTTTGCGGCATCGGCATGGCGCTGTTCGTCGTCATCCAGCTGCTGATCATGTTCAGCGCGCCGCTGCCTGCGAGCCTGCTGTGGGCGGCGTACGGAATCTTCGGCGGTACCGGGATTCTCAGTTATGCGGTCATGGCGCGGCATTTCCCGGCGCAGATGATCGGCCGGGTGAATACCACGCTGACGCTGATCATCTTTCTGCTGATTTTCGGCTTCCAGATCGGCGTCGGCGCCATACTGTCGCGCTGGCCTGCCAGTGGCGGACATTATCCGGTGGCCGCGCATCTAACCGCTTGGGGCATTCTGGTGGCGCTGCAAGTGTTGAGCGCGATCTGGTACGTTTTGCCCAGCCGCACGCGGCTTCAGCCGATGCAGGTGCGTGCCGAACAGCAGGTTTAAGGCTGCCACGCGGGCGCGCGCGGGGTGACGTCAAATTTGCCGCTCCTATCCCGATTCCGGTCCGTGCAAATTTTGTCCAGCGGCTCCCGAGCCTTGCGCAACAAGGTTTCGGCGAGTTTGGGAGCGTGCTCGGCTACGCCGTCTTCCCATCTCGGATTTGGAGGGAAGGGTGGTTTCGCGCTATAATTTCAAGGTTTGAGCTTATCAACCCGCACCCTAGCGCCTACCTCTCCCACACCGTTCATCCGCCGCGCGCTTTTGACGCCCCGCACCCCAGCCGATCCGTCCACACAATGGACCCATCGCGCCCCTTGCGACGTCACTAGCAGTACGCGAGCGAGTCTGCGCGCGCATCCTGTCGATGCGTTTCGCTGCGGCTCGCAGTCGGATAGACAGGTCGGCAACAGGGTGTTCCCCAAGGAGTCTCCCGTGTTGCCGTCATTTTCTCCCGCTCTGCTCGCGCTCGCCGACGGCACGGTCTTTCGTGGTTACTCGATCGGCGCCCCCGGGCATACGATCGGCGAAGTCGTGTTCAACACCGCTATCACCGGCTATCAGGAAATCCTGACCGACCCGAGCTACGCGCGCCAGATCGTGACCCTCACGTATCCGCATATCGGTAACGTCGGCGTGAATGCCGAAGACGTCGAAGCCACGAAAGTCCATGCCGCCGGCCTGATCATCCGCGATCTGCCGGTTCTCGCGTCGAATTTCCGCATGGAGCGCACGCTCCCGCAATACCTGAAGGACGAAGGCGTGGTCGCCATCGCCGGTCTCGACACCCGCATGCTGACGCGCGTGCTGCGCGACAAGGGTGCGCAGAACGGCGCCATTCTGGCCGGTTCGGATGACGAAGCGAAGGCAATCGAACTCGCGCGTTCGTTCCCGGGTTTGTCGGGCATGGACCTCGCGAAGGTCGTGTCGACGAAGGAAACCTACGAATGGACCCAGACCGAATGGCGTCTGGGCACCGGCTACGGCACGCAGAACGCGCCGAAGTACCGCGTGGTCGCGTTCGATTACGGCGTGAAGTACAACATCCTGCGCATGCTGGCCGAGCGCGGCTGCCACGTCACCGTGCTGCCGGCAGAAGCCTCCGCGGCCGATGCGCTGGCGCTCAACCCGGACGGCATCTTCCTGTCGAACGGCCCCGGCGATCCAGAGCCGTGCGATTACGCGATTCGCGCCACCAAAGAGCTGATCGAGCGCGGCATCCCGACCTTCGGCATCTGCCTTGGCCACCAGATCATGGGTCTCGCCGTCGGCGCTAAAACCATGAAGATGAAGACCGGCCACCACGGCGCGAATCATCCGGTGAAGGATCTGGACGACGGCCGCGTGGTCATCACGTCGCAGAACCATGGTTTTGCGGTCGATGCCGACACGCTGCCGGCCAACGCCAAGGTCACGCACATCTCGCTGTTCGACGGCACGTTGCAAGGCTTTGCGCTGACCGACAAGCCGGCGTTCTGCTTCCAGGGTCACCCGGAAGCATCGCCCGGTCCGCACGACATCGCCTATCTGTTCGACCGCTTCACCGCGTTGATGGACACGAAGAAAGCTGGCAAGACCGCAGCGGCATAAATAGCTTGTAAAGCAGCTTGTGAAGCGCCCTGGCGGCGCGCGGCTCGCAACGCGATTGGCGCACTCAGCGCGAAGCATGGCGAGCCGCACACAACAGAGCGCGCGCAACGGTGAAACGACGCGCGCCGACGGAAAGAATTCAGGAATACATTAGCGAGAGCGTTATGCCCAAGCGGACAGACATCAAGAGCATCCTCATCATCGGCGCGGGTCCGATCATCATCGGCCAGGCGTGCGAGTTCGACTACTCGGGCGCGCAGGCATGCAAGGCGCTGCGTGAGGAAGGCTACAAGGTTATTCTCGTCAACAGCAATCCGGCGACGATCATGACCGACCCGAACACGGCCGACGTCACCTACATCGAGCCGATCACGTGGGAAGTGGTGGAGCGCATCATCGCCAAGGAGCGCCCGGACGCGATCCTGCCGACGATGGGCGGCCAGACCGCGCTGAACTGCGCGCTGGATCTCCACGCGCACGGCGTGCTGGACAAGTACAAGGTCGAGCTGATCGGCGCCTCGCCGGAAGCGATCGACAAGGCGGAAGACCGTCAGAAGTTCAAAGACGCGATGACCAAGATCGGCCTCGGTTCGGCCAAGTCGGGCACCGCGCATTCGATGGAAGAAGCGCTGCAGGTGCAGGCCGATATCGCTACGCAAACGGGCAGCGGCGGTTATCCGGTCGTGATCCGTCCGTCGTTCACGCTGGGTGGTTCGGGCGGCGGCATCGCGTACAACCGCGACGAATTCGAAGAGATCTGCAAGCGCGGTCTCGACCTGTCGCCCACGCGCGAACTGCTGATCGAAGAATCGCTGCTCGGCTGGAAAGAGTACGAGATGGAAGTGGTCCGCGATAAAAAGGACAACTGCATTATCGTTTGCTCGATCGAAAACCTGGATCCGATGGGCATCCACACCGGCGACTCGATTACGGTCGCGCCGGCGCAAACGCTCACGGACAAGGAATACCAGATCCTGCGTAACGCATCGCTCGCTGTGCTGCGCGAGATCGGCGTGGATACGGGTGGATCGAACGTGCAGTTCTCGATCAATCCGAAAGATGGCCGGATGATCGTGATCGAAATGAACCCGCGCGTGTCGCGTTCGTCGGCACTGGCCTCGAAGGCAACCGGCTTCCCGATCGCTAAGGTCGCCGCGAAGCTGGCAGTCGGCTACACGCTGGACGAGTTGAAGAACGAAATCACCGGCGGCCAGACCCCGGCATCGTTCGAACCGACGATCGACTACGTCGTCACCAAGATTCCGCGTTTCGCATTCGAGAAATTCCGCGAAGCCGATGCGCGTCTGACCACGCAAATGAAGTCGGTCGGTGAAGTGATGGCAATCGGCCGCACCTTCCAGGAATCGTTCCAGAAGGCGCTGCGTGGCCTCGAAGTGGGCGTGGATGGTCTCGACGAAAAGACCAATAACCGCGACGAGATCATCCGTGAGATCGGCGAAGCCGGTCCGGACCGCATCTGGTATGTCGGCGACGCATTCCGTGTCGGCATGACGGCCGAAGAGATCTTCGAAGAAACCTCGATCGACCCGTGGTTCCTCGCGCAGATCGAACAGATCATCCTGAAGGAAAAGGCGCTGGGCGGTCGTACGCTGGCAAGCCTGTCGAAGGAAGAACTCAAGTATCTGAAGCAAAGCGGCTTCTCGGATCGCCGCCTGGCCAAGCTGCTCGGCGCGAAGCCGGCGGAAGTGCGCCAGCGCCGTATCGAGTTGAACGTGCGCCCGGTCTACAAGCGCGTCGACACGTGCGCAGCCGAGTTCGCCACGAAAACCGCCTACATGTACTCGACCTACGAGGAAGAGTGCGAAGCGAATCCCACGAACAACAAGAAGATCATGGTGCTGGGCGGCGGCCCGAACCGGATCGGCCAGGGTATCGAGTTCGACTACTGCTGCGTGCACGCAGCGCTCGCCATGCGCGAAGACGGCTACGAAACGATCATGGTCAACTGCAACCCTGAAACCGTTTCGACCGACTACGACACGTCCGATCGTCTGTACTTCGAATCGCTGACGCTCGAAGACGTGCTCGAAATCGTCGACAAGGAAAAGCCGGTCGGCGTGATCGTGCAATACGGCGGCCAAACGCCGCTGAAACTCGCGCTCGATCTCGAAGCGAACGGTGTGCCGATCATCGGCACGTCGCCGGACATGATCGACGCCGCGGAAGACCGCGAGCGTTTCCAGAAGCTGCTGCAGGACCTCGGCCTGCGTCAACCGCCGAACCGCACCGCGCGTGCTGAAGACGAGGCGCTCAAGCTCGCCGAAGAAATCGGCTATCCGCTGGTGGTGCGTCCGTCGTACGTGCTGGGCGGCCGCGCCATGGAAATCGTCCACGAGCCGCGCGACCTCGAGCGCTACATGCGCGAGGCCGTGAAGGTGTCGAACGATTCGCCGGTGCTGCTCGACCGCTTCCTCAACGACGCGATCGAATGCGACGTGGATTGCATCTCCGATGGCGAAGCCGTGTTCATCGGCGGCGTGATGGAGCACATCGAACAGGCGGGCGTTCACTCGGGCGACTCGGCTTGCTCGCTGCCGCCGTACTCGCTGTCGAAGGAAACCATCGCCGAGCTGAAGCGCCAGACCGGCGCGATGGCGAAGGCGCTGAACGTGGTCGGCCTGATGAACGTGCAGTTCGCGATCCAGCAGGTGCCGCAGGCTGATGGCTCGAAAGAAGACGTGATCTACGTGCTCGAAGTGAATCCGCGTGCATCGCGCACGGTGCCGTACGTGTCGAAGGCGACCAGCCTGCCGCTCGCGAAGATCGCAGCGCGCGCGATGGTCGGCCAGAAGCTCGCCGATCAGGGCGTGACGAAGGAAATCGATCCGCCGTACTTCAGCGTGAAGGAAGCCGTGTTCCCGTTCGTCAAGTTCCCGGCAGTCGATCCGGTGCTCGGACCGGAAATGCGGTCGACCGGTGAGGTGATGGGCGTGGGCCAGACGTTCGGCGAAGCGCTGTTCAAGTCGCAGCTTGCGGCGGGTTCGCGTCTGCCGGAGTCGGGCACGGTGCTGCTGACCGTGATGGACGCCGACAAGCCGAAGGCGGTCGAAGTCGCGCGCATGCTGCATGAACTCGGCTATCCGATCGTCGCGACCAAGGGCACGGCCGCCGCGATCGAAGCGGCCGGCGTGCCGGTCAAGGTCGTCAACAAGGTGAAGGACGGCCGTCCGCACATCGTCGACATGATCAAGAACGGCGAAATCGCGCTGGTCTTCACGACCGTCGACGAAACCCGTGCGGCGATCGCCGACTCGCGCTCGATCCGCATGAGCGCGCAGGCGAACAAGGTCACGTACTACACGACGATGTCCGGCGCACGGGCCGCGGTGGAAGGTTTGCGCTATTTGAAGGACCTGGAAGTCTATGATTTACAAGGTCTTCACGCTCGCCTAAACTAGGGCTTCGAATACCTGTCCAAGATGTAAGTGCCGCGGTTAAGCGGCGTTTCGCAGGTGCTTTGGGCACCGGGTTTCCCCCGGTGCTCTGGCCCTCGCGAAATGCACTTAACCGCGGTGATTTTTTTTACGGCTGTTTTTTGCATAGAGTTGTTTATGAGCACTGTTCCATTGACGAAGCGCGGCGCGGAAATGTTGCGCGATGAATTGCAGCGCCTGAAATCGGTTGAGCGTCCCTCGGTGATCAATTCGATCGCGGAAGCGCGTGCCCAGGGCGATCTGTCGGAGAACGCGGAATACGACGCGGCGAAGGAAAAGCAGGGCTTCATCGAAGGCCGTATTGCCGAAATCGAATCGAAGCTGGCCGGCGCGCAGGTGATCGACCCGGCGGCGGTGGAAGCGGACGGCCGCGTGGTGTTCGGCGCGACCGTCGAATTGGAAGACCTGGATTCAGGTGCGTCTGTCAAATATCAGATCGTCGGCGACGACGAAGCGGACATCGATCACGGTCTGATCTCGATCAGCTCGCCGATCGCGCGCGCATTGATCGGCAAGTCGGAAGGCGACGTTGCGTCGGTGCAGGCGCCGGGCGGCGTGCGCGAGTACGAAATCATCGCGGTTAGTTACGTTTGAAGGCGGCGCCGGTGTCCTTGATGCCGCATCGACTGTTCCGTCTGCTGACGGTGGTGTGGGTCGGTAGCCTGCTGACTATCGGCTATGCCGTCGCGCCGGTGCTCTTCACATCGCTCGACCGGATGACGGCGGGCGCGGTGGCGGCGCAGCTGTTTCGCATCGAGGGCGTGCTTGGCGCGGTGTGCGGCATTTTGCTGCTGGTTCTGGCGAACGTGCTGGTTCGTCGCGGCAGCGAAGCTTATCGTCGTTTGCGCTGGTTGATCGCGGGTATGCTGGTGTGCGTGCTGGTGGGGTACTTTGCGTTGCAGCCGTTCATGAATGCAATGCGGATTGCCGCGCTGGAAGCGGGCAGCGATGTCGGGCATTCGGCTTATGCGGCACGCTTCGGCATCCTGCACGGCGTGTCGAGTTTGTTTTACCTGATCGAAAGCCTGCTGGGCGTGGCGCTGGTGTGGAAGCTACCGGAGAGCGTCGGCGTCTTGACAGCGGAGCAGGGCGCTCGCAGCGCTGCGGGGAAAGTAACCAGTTGAGTGGCGCGGTTACAGCTCGCTCAAGCTGGTTTGCCTGTAGAGTTGCCCTGGCAGGGCTAACCAGGCGGCCCGAGCAGTTCACATCAAGGTGCGGACACCGCCCGCACCCTCCATCATTCGCTTACTTCGACGACTGATGCGCGCGCTTCGCGCTGGTCTGGCGCTTCTTGGCGCGCTTGATGTTGCCGCCTTGCGTGACGCGTTCATTGCCGCGCACCACGACCGCTTTTGCTTTCGGCTTGCGCATCGGAATTTCGCTGGGCTTCACCACCGTGACCACGCGCGGTGCGCGGCCTTTACCCGGTTTGGCTTCGACAGCCGCTTCGCGGGCGCTCGGCAGGGCGCCGCGCTTGGCCTTCACCGCGGGTTGTGCCGCGGCTTCCGGCTTCCAGATCACCAGCAGCTTGCCGATATGCTGGATCGGCGCAGCGTTCAGCGTGTCGCAGATCTGTTCGTAGATGGCGATGCGCTCTTCGCGTTCGTCGCCGAACACGCGGATTTTGATCAGTTGATGTGCGCCAAGGTGGACCTTGATCTCCGACAGCACAGCGTCGGTCAAGCCTTCGGCGCCGACGAGCACGACCGGTTTGAGCGCATGTGCCTGGGAGCGCAATTCGGCGCGTTGATCGGAAGAGACTTTAAGGGCTGGCATGGAAAGTGGGAGACTCGACTAAAATGGCGGCACCTGCATTTCCGAGAGATTCGGCCAATAGCGCAGGGCGGCGCGTCAGAACAACAGAATCGCGGATGACTGCCAGTTTTGGCGGTGGCCGCGCGAATTAACCGCGTATTATCCCCTAAAGCGCCACATTTCGCAGCAAGAGTTCACCTTTAATGGCAAAAAACAAGTTCAACACGGCGTGGTTGCATGATCACATCAACGACCCGTACGTCAAAATGGCGCAGCGGGAGGGCTATCGCGCCCGCGCAGCCTACAAGCTGAAGGAAATCGACGAGCAGGACAAGCTGATCCGGCCAGGCCAGGTGATCGTCGACCTCGGCTCGGTGCCGGGCAGCTGGAGCCAGTACGCCCGCAACAAGCTCGCCAAGGGGTCGCAGCGCGACGCCGAGCGTGAGGGCGGCATCGACGGCACGATCATCGCGCTGGACATACTGCCGATGGAGCCGATCGCCGACGTCCATTTCATTCAGGGCGACTTCCGCGAAGACTCGGTTCTCCACCAATTGGAAGAATTGGTCGGGGAGCGCCAGGTTGATCTTGTAATTTCGGATATGGCGCCCAACCTGTCGGGAGTGGCGGTGGCGGATGCCGCGCGAATCGAGCATCTGTGCGATATCGCGATGGAATTCGCGCAAAACCACCTGAAGCCGGATGGCGCCCTTTTAGTCAAATGTTTTCATGGCAGCGGTTATAGCCAGATTGTCGAAAAGTTCAAGCGCCAGTTCAAGGTGGTGGCGGCCCGCAAGCCGAAAGCCTCGCGGGACAAGTCGTCAGAAACATTTATTTTGGGTAAGCATCTCAAGCGGCCCGCATAGGCGCGCTGCAGGAAGGTCCCGCATCTGCCGATAAGGTGCCCATGGCGCCGGAAATTGGCGCTCCGATGGTCCGCTACGCTATTTCTGTGGTAGTGAAACCTTATGGCAGGGGTCTGCGGACTGGATTAGAATGCTTTCGTGGTGCCGCAAGGCAAATGTAGGCGCCCGTCTAAGTGAAGGAGTGGTGCTTTGAACAACAATATGTTTTCGAAGGCAGCAGTGTGGCTGGTTATCGCACTGGTGCTGTTTACGGTGTTCAAGCAGTTCGACAAGCCCCGTGTCCAGGAAGGCGTTTCCTATTCGCAGTTCATGGACGACGCGAAGAACGGCAAAGTCAAGAACGTCATTGTCCAGGGGCGGAACCTCACGGTCACTCCAGCAGACGGCCAGAAGTACCAGATCGTGTCGCCCGGCGACATCTGGATGGTCGGCGATCTGATGAAGTATGGCGTTCAGGTGAGCGGCAAGGCTGATGACGAACCGAATGCGCTGGTGTCCGCGCTGTACTACCTCGGACCGACGATCCTGATCATCGGCTTCTGGTTCTACATGATGCGACAGATGCAGGGGGGCGGGAAAGGCGGTGCGTTCTCGTTCGGTAAATCCCGTGCGCGTCTGATCGACGAAAACAACAACGCAATCAATTTCACCGACGTCGCCGGTTGCGACGAAGCCAAGGAAGAAGTCTCCGAACTGGTCGACTTCCTGCGCGATCCGCAGAAGTTCCAGAAGCTGGGAGGGCGCATTCCGCGTGGCGTGCTGCTGGTCGGGCCGCCGGGAACCGGTAAGACGTTGCTCGCGCGCGCTATCGCCGGTGAAGCGAAGGTGCCGTTCTTCAGCATCTCGGGTTCGGACTTCGTCGAAATGTTCGTCGGTGTCGGTGCGGCGCGTGTGCGCGACATGTTCGAGCAGGCCAAGAAGCATGCACCGTGTATCGTGTTCATCGACGAAATCGACGCGGTTGGCCGTCATCGCGGCGCCGGCATGGGCGGCGGTAACGACGAACGCGAACAGACCTTGAACCAGATGCTGGTCGAGATGGACGGCTTCGAAGCGAACTCGGGTGTGATCGTGATCGCTGCCACGAACCGTTCGGACGTGCTGGACAAGGCGCTGCTGCGTCCGGGCCGTTTCGACCGTCAGGTGTACGTGGGTCTGCCGGACATCCGCGGTCGCGAGCACATCATGAAGGTCCACCTGCGCAAGGTGCCGATTTCGAACGACGTCGACGCAGCGGTGATCGCGCGCGGCACGCCGGGCTTCTCGGGCGCCGATCTGGCGAACCTGGTCAACGAAGCAGCGCTGTTCGCGGCTCGCCGTGGCAAGCGCATCGTCGAAATGACCGACTTCGAAGACGCGAAGGACAAGATCTTCATGGGTCCGGAGCGCAAGTCGGCCGTGATTCGCGAAGAATCGAAGCGTGCTACGGCGTATCACGAGTCGGGTCACGCGGTTATCGCCAAGCTGTTGCCGAAGGCCGATCCGGTGCACAAGGTCACGATCATCCCGCGCGGCCGTGCGCTGGGCGTCACGTGGCAGTTGCCGGAGCATGACAACGAAACGTATTCGAAAGACTACCTGCTGGACCGCCTCGCGATCCTGTTCGGTGGCCGCGTCGCGGAAGAGTTGTTCCTGAACCTGATCAGCACCGGCGCATCGGACGACTTCAACAAGGCAACGGCTACGGCCCGCGCCATGGTGGCTCGCTTCGGTATGACGGACGCACTCGGGCCGATGGTCTACGTCGACGACGAAAACGACGCAACGCCGTTTGGCCGTGGTTTCACGCGCACCATTTCGGAAGCGACGCAGCAGAAGGTCGACGCGGAAATCCGCCGCGTGCTGGACGAGCAGTACAATCTCGCCAAGCGCCTGTTGGATGAAAACCGCGACAAGGTCGAAGCGATGACCGCCGCACTGATGGAGTGGGAAACGATCGACGCCGATCAGATCAACGACATCATGGCAGGCCGTCCGCCGCGTTCGCCGAAGAGTTCGCCGCCGTCAGCGAGCGACGCCTCATCGGGCGGCAGCCCGGGCACCGAGGTCAAGCCAGGCAGCGCGACCGCGCCGGCCTGATAGGCGACCAGTAGAAAGTGCGGGCCGGTGTGTTTCACACCGGCCCGTTTTGCATTTATCCGTTTTATGTGGTTGACCGCTACGTGTCGAAAGTCGAATTTCCTTCTCTCCCCATCCCCGAACCGCTGCAATGCGGCCGCTTCAAGCTGACCTTTGAACGCCCGTTGGTCATGGGCATCCTGAACGTCACCCCCGATTCTTTTTCGGACGGCGGCAAGTACGCGATGCGCGGCGATGCGCTGCGCCAGGCCGAGCTGATGCTGCTCGACGGCGCGGACATCATCGACATCGGTGGCGAGTCGACCCGCCCGGGAGCGCCGCCCGTGCCGCTCGACGAAGAACTGGAACGGGTGATCCCGCTGATCGAACAACTGCGCGGCGCGAATGTGCCGCTGTCGATCGATACGTACAAGCCGGAAGTGATGCGCCGGGCGCTGGCCGCGGGTGCCGACCTGATCAACGATATCTGGGGCTTCCGGATGCCCGGTGCGGTTGACGCGGTGCGCGACAGCGAATGCGGTTTGTGCGTGATGCATATGTTCGGAGAGCCGCAGACCATGCAACTTCGTGAGCCGGACTATCAAGACGTGGTGGGCGAGGTTCGGCAGTTTCTCGAAGAACGGGTGGCGGCGCTGCAGCAGGCGGGCATTGCCCGTGCGCGGATCAGCGTGGATCCGGGCTTTGGCTTCGGCAAGGCGGTGGTCGAAGACAATTACGCGCTGCTCGCGCACCTGCCGGACACGGCGCCGCGGGCCGAGCCGCCGTACCCCATTCTCGCCGGCATGTCGCGCAAGTCGATGGTCGGCGCGGTCGTCGGACGCCCGGCGCCGGAGCGCGTCGCGGGCAGCATCGCCGCAGCGGTGTGTGCTGCCGAGCGTGGTGCGGCAATTCTGCGCGTGCACGATGTCGCGCAAACTGTAGATGCATTGAAAGTATGGGCGGCCATGCGCGACGCGGCGAACCACAGCCGCGCGCGTGGCTGAACCCAAAAGCGAAGGAGGAACATAAAAGATGGCACGTCGTTATTTCGGAACGGACGGGATTCGGGGCAAGGTTGGCGAAGGGCCTATTACGCCTGAGTTTGTGTTGCGGCTCGGCTACGCTGCCGGCAAAGTGCTCGCGGGCGCGGACCGCTGGGCGAGGTCGGGCGCACGGCCCACCGTGCTGATCGGTAAAGACACGCGGGTGTCGGGCTACATGCTCGAGGCCGCGCTCGAAGCGGGTTTTTCCGCGGCCGGCGTCGACGTCATGCTGGCCGGGCCGATGCCGACCCCGGGCATTGCCTATCTGACGCGCGCGCTGCGGCTCGCCGCGGGCGTCGTGATCAGCGCGTCGCACAACCCGTACTACGACAACGGCATCAAATTCTTCTCCGCCGACGGCAACAAGCTGCCCGACGAAGTGGAATCGCAGATCGAAGAGCAACTTGATCTGCCGCTCGCATGCGCGGCCTCCGAGCAACTCGGCAAGGCGCGGCGCCTTGACGACGCAGCCGGACGTTACATCGAATTTTGCAAGAGCACCTTTCCGGCAGCGTTCGACTTACGCGGGCTGAAGCTGGTGGTCGACTGCGCGCACGGTGCCGCGTACGACGTCGCGCCGCACGTGTTCCATGAACTCGGTGCCGACGTGATTCCGATCGGCGTCGCGCCGAACGGTTTCAACATTAATGACGGCGTCGGCGCGACCGCGCCGGACGCGCTGGTGCGCGCAGTGCGCGCGAACCATGCGGACCTCGGCATCGCACTCGACGGCGACGCCGACCGGCTGCAGGTCGTGGACGCGGCGGGCCGCCTGTATAACGGCGACGAGTTGCTGTACGTGCTGGTCAAGGACCGGATGGCGACCGACGGCAAAGTCGAAGGCGCAGTCGGCACCTTGATGACCAACATGGCGGTCGAAGTCGCGCTGCAGGAAGCCGGCGTGAAGTTCGTCCGCGCGGCGGTGGGCGACCGTTACGTGCTCGAGCAGTTGCGCGACCACGGCTGGCAACTGGGCGCAGAAGGCTCCGGCCATATTCTCTCTCTTGACCGCCATTCGACCGGCGACGGCATCGTGTCGGCCCTGCTGGTGCTGGCCGCGATGAAGCGCAGCGACAAAACGCTCGCCGAACTGCTCCACGGCGTCACGCTGTTCCCGCAGAAGCTGATCAACGTGCGGATGCAGCCCGGCGCGGACTGGAAGGGCAGCGACGCGATCCGCCGCGCCATCAGCAAGGCTGAGGAAGCGCTGAACGGCCGCGGCCGCGTGCTGATTCGCGCCTCGGGCACAGAGCCCGTTCTACGGGTGATGGTGGAGGCGGAAAATGTCGACGACGCGGTTCACCATGCCGAAACGATCTCCGAGGCGGTGAAGCAGGCTACTGCCTAGGCTGCACATGCCTATGGCGGTACGAGGCGGCTCTGAATAGGCCGTCCCGTACCGCCATCCTGGCCGTTCCCTGCGCGGCGCCGCACCCGCACCCGCAAGCAAACGTTCGCGCCCCATCTTTTTCGTCTAATCTGCAGTTCGACGCCGGCAACTCCGTTAAACCGGCAATTCGTCCGCTCGGGCGCCTTTCATATCAGTAATCAAACTGTCACATCCGTTTCACGGTTAGTCACGTTACTGTCACAAAGAGACCCTAAGCTTCGCGGTGTTCATGTTATTCGCTAACACCGCTCACACCCTTGGAGGTCTCATGAAATTGATGCAAACCGTGTTCGCTGGCGTCGCTGGCGCGCTTTTCGCGATCGCCGCGCAAGCCGCAGACATCACCGGCGCGGGCAGCACCTTCGCAGCGCCGATCTACACGAAGTGGGCTGACGCCTACCAGAAGTCGGGCGGCGGCAAGGTCAACTACCAGGGTATTGGCTCGTCGGGTGGCGTGAAGCAGATCGTCGCGAAGACCGTCGACTTCGCCGGTTCGGACGCTCCGCTGAAGGACGAGGAACTCGCCAAGGAAGGCCTGTTCCAGTTCCCGACGGTAGTCGGCGGCGTGGTGCCGGTCATCAACGTGCCGGGCGTGAAGGCGGCTGAACTGACGCTGTCGGGCGAAGTGCTCGGCGACATCTATTTGGGCAAAATCAAGAAGTGGAACGATCCGGCGATCGTTGCGCTGAACCCGAAGATCAAGCTGCCGGATACCGACATCGCCGTGGTTCGCCGCGCCGACGGTTCGGGCACCAGCTTCATCTGGACGAACTACCTGTCGAAGGTCAACGCTGACTGGAAGTCGAAGGTTGGCGAAGGCTCGACGGTCAGCTGGCCGACGGGTACGGGCGGCAAGGGCAACGACGGCGTCGCCGCCTTCGTGCAACGTCTGCCGGGCGCAATCGGCTACGTCGAATGGGCGTACGCGAAGCAGAACCACATGACGTACGTCGCGCTGAAGAATTCGTCGGGTGCAGTGGTCGAGCCGAAGACTGACACGTTCAAGGCAGCGGCAGCGGGCGCGGACTGGTCGAAGTCGTTCTACCAGATCCTCACGAACGAGCCGGGCAAGAACGCATGGCCGATCGTCGGCGCAACGTTCGTGCTGCTGCACACGACGCAGGACAAGGCGCCGCAAGGTACCGAAACGCTGAAGTTCTTCGACTGGGCGTTCAAGAACGGCACGCAAGCCGCGAACGATCTGGACTACATCTCGCTGCCGGATTCGGTTGTGTCGGAAATCCGTACGCAGTGGAAGTCGAAGGTGAAGGACGCTGCGGGCAAGCCGATCGCTGAATAAGCGACGTAACAGGCAGTAGGCATCTCGCGACACATTGGCCGTCCTCAGTCGAGGACGGCCAATGGCATTACCCCAGCACCATCCGCCGCACGATAAGTGTCATACGGCAACTGGAAACAGGTCCATCAGGCTCTCATGTCCGATATCCAATTAGCGTCTGGCGCGGCGAGGTCGACACCGCCCGGCAGCGCGTCGCAGCAGAAAGCGCCTAGCCGCACCGGCGACATCATTTTCGGCGGCCTTGCCCGTCTCGCCGCCATCGTCACGCTGTTGCTGCTCGGCGGCATCATCGTGTCGCTGATCGTCGCCTCCATGCCATCGATCAAGCAGTTCGGCCTCGCGTTCCTGTGGACCGCCGACTGGGATCCACCTAGCAAGCAATTCGGCGCATTGGTACCCATTTACGGCACGATCGCGACCTCGCTCATTGCGCTCATCATCGCGGTGCCCGTCAGCTTCGGCATCGCGCTTTTCCTGACCGAACTCGCGCCCGCATGGCTGCGCCGTCCGCTCGGTGTCGCCATCGAACTGCTCGCGGCGATCCCGTCGATCGTCTACGGCATGTGGGGTCTGCTGGTGTTCGCCCCGATATTCGCGACGTGGTTCGAAAAGCCCCTCGGCACGGTGTTGGGCGGCATTCCGTTCGTCGGCGCGCTGTTTCAGGGGGCGCCGATCGGCATCGGTATTCTGTGTGCGGGCGTCATTCTCGCGATCATGATCATTCCGTACATCGCCGCGGTGATGCGCGACGTGTTCGAAGTCACGCCCGTCCTCCTGAAGGAATCGGCGTACGGCATCGGCTGCACGACCTGGGAAGTGATGTGGAAGATCGTGCTGCCTTTCACCAAGAGCGGCGTAATTGGCGGCGTGATGCTCGGCCTCGGCCGCGCGCTCGGCGAAACGATGGCGGTGACCTTCGTGATCGGCAACACCAACCTGCTCGATAACGTCTCGCTGTTTTCGCCGGGCAACAGTATTACCTCGGCGCTCGCCAACGAATTCGCGGAAGCGGATCCGGGCCTGCATACGTCGGCGCTGATGGAACTCGGGTTGATCCTGTTCGTGATTACTTTCATCGTCCTGGCGATCTCGAAGATCATGCTGCTTCGTCTCGAAAAAGGGGAGGGCGCGAAATGAGCCGGCCCACCTTGAATATGCCGGGTTCGAACGACCCCGCCGTGCTCGAAGCGATGCGCGTGCGTCTGCAAGGACGCCGCCGCGCGAAGAATGCGATTGCGCTGACCATGTCGCTCGCGGCCATGGCGTTCGGCTTGTTGTGGCTGGTGTGGATTCTTTATACGACGCTGCGTCTCGGCATCGGCGGCTTGTCGGTCGAATTGTTTACGCAATCCACACCGCCGCCGAACACCGATGGCGGCGGTCTCGCCAACGCGATCGTCGGCAGCGTGATGCTGGTTGCGCTCGCAACGTTCGTCGGCACGCCGATCGGCATTCTGGCGGGGGTCTATCTCGCGGAGTACGGTCAGAAGGGCTGGCTTGCGAGTGTCACGCGGTTCATCAACGACATCCTGTTGTCGGCGCCGTCGATCGTCGTGGGTCTGTTCGTCTACGCGCTGGTCGTCGCAAAGATGGGTCACTTCAGCGGTTGGGCCGGTGTGTTCGCGCTCGCGCTGCTGCAGATTCCGATCGTGATCCGTACCACCGAGAACATGCTGAAGCTGGTGCCGAATGCCCTGCGCGAAGCTGCTTTCGCACTCGGCACGCCGAAGTGGAAGATGGTGCTGTCGATCACGCTGAAGGCTTCGATCGCCGGCATCGTCACGGGCGTGCTGCTCGGCGTTGCGCGCATTGCCGGTGAAACCGCGCCGCTGCTGTTCACCGCGTTGTCGAACCAGTTCTTCTCGCTGAACATGGGCCAGCCGGTTGCGAACCTGCCGGTCACGATCTACAAGTTCGCAATGAGCCCGTTTGCGCAATGGCAATCGCTTGCATGGGCCGGCGTCTTCCTGATCACGCTCGCGGTGCTGGGATTGAACATCCTCGCGCGCACGATCTTTTCGAATAAGTAAGGGCGGAGTGTAATCCGATGAATATGGCAGAAACTCAAATCAATCCGACCGCACGTCCGACAGCGCCCGCCGGCTTCGATCCCGCCCAAAGCGGCCAGGCGCAAGCGCCGTCGCGTCCGAAGATCGAGATCAACGACCTGAACTTCTTCTACGGCAAGTATCACGCGCTGAAGAACATCAACCTGCGGATTCCCGAAGGCAAGGTGACCGCGTTCATCGGCCCGTCGGGCTGCGGCAAGTCCACCTTGCTGCGCACGCTCAACAAGATGTACGCGCTCTATCCGGAACAACGCGCCGAAGGCGAGATCCTGATGGACGGCGAAAACCTGCTGACCTCCAAGCGCGATATTTCGCTGCTGCGCGCGCGGATCGGCATGGTGTTCCAGAAGCCGACGCCGTTTCCGATGTCGATCTACGACAACATCGCGTTCGGTGTGAAGATGTTCGAAACGCTGCCGCGCTCGGAAATGGACGACCGCGTGGAATGGGCGCTGACCAAGGCCGCGCTGTGGAACGAAGTGAAGGACAAATTGGGCCAGAGCGGCTACGGTTTGTCCGGCGGCCAGCAACAGCGTCTGTGTATCGCACGCGGTATCGCGATCCGTCCCGAAGTGCTGCTGCTCGACGAGCCGTGCTCCGCGCTCGACCCGATTTCCACGGGCCGTATTGAAGAGTTGATCGCTGAATTGAAGAGCGATTACACGGTGGTGATCGTCACTCACAACATGCAACAGGCCGCACGCTGTTCGGACTACACTGCCTATATGTACCTCGGTGAATTGATCGAATTCGGCGACACCGAAAAGATCTTCATCAAGCCGGTCCGCAAGGAAACCGAGGACTACATTACTGGCCGCTTCGGCTAGGCCGCCGCGCAAAAACAACGGAGTACGACATGTCCGATAAACATCTGTCCAGCCAGTTCGACGCCGACCTGAACCTCGTTTCTTCGAAGGTGCTGGAAATGGGCGGCCTGGTCGAGTCGCAGATCGTCAACGCGATGATCGCGCTCAACAACTTCGACCTCGAAGTCGCCGAACAGGTCATCGCGGCCGAAGAGCGCCTGAACACGATGGAAGTCGAAATCGACGAAGAGTGCAGCAACATCATCGCGCGCCGTCAGCCGGCCGCGCGCGACTTGCGCCTCCTGATCGCGATTTCGAAGACCATCACGAATCTCGAGCGCGCCGGCGACGAAGCCGAAAAAATCGCCAAGCGCACCAAGCGTCTGATGGAAGACGGCGCCTCGCGCAGCATCAATATCGCCGAGATCAAATTGTCGGGAGAAATGGCGGTGTCGATCCTGCGCCGCGCGCTGGACGCCTTTGCGCGTCTCGACACGGTCGCCGCCGCGCAGATCATGCGCGACGACAAGGCGATCGACGAAGAATTCCGCGCTTTCGTTCGCAAGCTGATTTCGTACATGACCGAAGATCCGCGTTCGATTTCGGTGGGCCTCGACTTCCTGTTCATCGCCAAGGCGATCGAGCGGATCGGCGACCACGCGAAGAACATTGCCGAATTCATCATTTACATCGTCAAGGGCACCGACGTGCGGCACAAGTCGCGCGATGCGCTCGAACGCGAAGCACTCAGTTAATCCAGATATAAGGAACAGAGGTGCCGATGCCCAGCAGCATTCTCGTCATTGAAGATGAGCCCGCCATTTCCGAACTGATTTCGGTCAATCTTCAACACGCCGGACACTGCCCGATTCGCGCGTACAACGCGGAGCAGGCGCAGAACCTGATCAGCGACGTACTGCCCGATCTCGTCCTGCTCGACTGGATGTTGCCGGGCAAGTCGGGCATTGCGTTCGCCCGCGATCTGCGCAACAACGAGCGCACCAAGCACATTCCGATCATCATGCTGACCGCGCGCGGCGATGAACAGGACAAGGTGCTCGGCCTCGAAATCGGTGCCGACGACTACGTCACCAAGCCGTTCTCGCCGAAGGAACTGATGGCGCGTATCAAGGCGGTGTTGCGCCGCCGCGCGCCACAGCTGACCGAAGACCTGGTGGCGATCAACGGTCTGAAGCTCGATCCGGCGACGCACCGCGTAGCGGCCCATGCGGAAGGCAGCGAAATCAAGCTGGACCTCGGCCCGACCGAATTCCGTCTGCTGCACTTCTTCATGACGCACCCGGAGCGCGTGCACAGCCGCACGCAACTGCTCGATCAGGTGTGGGGCGATCACGTGTTCGTCGAAGAGCGCACGGTGGACGTGCACATCAAGCGTCTGCGCGCCGCGCTCAAGCCGGCCGGGTGCGATGCTATGATTGAGACGGTGCGCGGCAGCGGCTACCGGCTCGCGAAGAGCGCCTGACTTGGCGGTAGCGCGAGTGGCGGTGTTTGAGCCACGCGCGCCGTGAATGTCGCATACGCCACATCTGCCATATCGGTTTGGCTAAGCGCCGCGTTTTTCAGATCCCGGCGTGAACGGTTTCCTCTTCGATCGCTAGAACATGAACATCATCTGGGCGCGCTCCATCGTGTCGGTCGTGCTGCTGGCTGTTCTGTGCGTGGTCGTCGGCGCACTCCTGAACGTCAAGGCTGGGCTCGTCCTCGCGATCGTCATGCTGCTCGCGCAGAGCTTCTTCAGCACCTTCCACAAGCAGCGTTTATGGCGCTTGCTCGACGCACCGGTCTACGGTGAAGTGCCGAGCGCTCCCGGCATCTGGGGCGAAATCTACTACCGTCTGCACAAGCTTGCGAAGCGCTGGCATGCGCAGGTGCGGCAGGTCGAGCAGCAGCATTCGCGTTTCATTCAGGCGATCCAGGCTTCGCCGAACGGCGTGGCGATGCTCGACGACCACGATCAGATCGAGTGGTGCAACGCGATCTCCGAACTTCATTTCGGGCTCGATGCGAAACGCGATCTGCGCCAGCACATCACGCATCTGGTGCGTCATCCCGATTTCGTGCGCTATCTGAATTCGCAGCGCTACGAGCAGATGCTGATCATGCGCGGCATGGGCGACAAGCGCCAGAACGTGCTGTCGGTGCAGGTGTTTCCGTACGGTGCAAATCGCAAGCTGGTGCTGTCGCAAGACATCACCGAACTGGAGCGTACCGATGCGATGCGGCGCGACTTCGTCGCCAATGTCTCGCATGAACTGAAGACGCCGCTGACCGTGCTCTCAGGTTTTCTGGAGACGATGCGGGAATTGCCGTTGAGCGAAGCCGAGCGCGGACGCTACCTCGAATTGATGGAGCAGCAGGCCTCGCGGATGCGTCATATCGTCAATGACTTGCTGGTGCTCGCGAAGCTCGAAGGCGACAACAAGCCGCCGAGCGATCAGATGATCGATATGCGCGCGGTGTTGCGGCATCTGAAGGACGACGCGGCAAGCCTGTCGAGCGACCATCACAAGATCGTGTTCGACGCTGACGAAGGGCTCACTGTCACCGGCGTGGAAACGGAAATACTCAGTGCGCTTGGCAACCTCGTGACCAATGCGATCCGCTACACGCCGGACGGCGGTGCAATCATGGTGACTTGGCACACCTACGGCGGCAGTGCGGTTTTCTCGGTCACGGACAGCGGCCTGGGGATCCCGGCAGCCGATATTCCGCGTCTGACCGAGCGCTTCTATCGCGTCGACCGCAGCCGCTCGCGGGATACGGGCGGTACGGGCCTCGGCCTCGCCATCGTCAAGCATGTGCTGCAGCGGCACGATGCTCAGCTCGACGTGAAGAGCGAAGAGGGGCGTGGCAGCACCTTCACCGTGCGCTTCCCGGTGTATCGCACGGCGCGCCGGCAACCGGCGCCGGTCTAGCAAAAGTGGCATGAAACAAAGCCCGCCTGTAGCCAAGGCGGGCTTTTTTCATGGGCGTCGGCGCTTCAGCGGCGCGCGAGCATGATCAGAAAAGCGCGAACTTACGAACAGAATTTCCCCAGCAGACTCATCTGCGCATTGCGCGAGGATTTCCCCGGCCGCCGGCGCCGATAGTGACCGTCGCTTTGCATCAACCAGGCGGACTGGTTGTCGCCGAGAAACGCTGACAGGCCTTCGGCAATCACACGCCGCTTCAAGCGGCGGTTGTTGACCGGAAACGCCACTTCCACACGCCGGAAGAAGTTACGGTCCATCCAGTCGGCGCTCGACAGATACACCAGTTCCTTGCCGTCGTCGTGGAAATAGAAGATGCGATGATGCTCGAGAAAGCGCCCAACGATCGAACGCACCGTGATGTTCTCCGACAAACCCGGCACACCCGGTTGCAACGAACAGACGCCACGCACGATCAGATCGATCTTCACGCCGGCCTGCGATGCTTCGTACAGCTCGGCAATCACGGTGGGTTCGAGCAGCGCGTTCATCTTCGCGACAATGCGGGCCTTCTTGCCGGCGCGCGCGTGAGCGGCTTCCGCGCGAATCGCCTCGACCAGTTTCGGGTGCAGCGTGAACGGCGACTGCCAAAACTCATGCAGCTTCAGTTCACCGCCGATGCCGGTCAGTTGCTGGAACACGTGGTGCACGTCTTCGCAGATCTTTTGATCGGCGGTCATCAGGCCGAAGTCGGTATAAAGACGCGCGGTGCGCGGATGATAGTTGCCGGTGCCCAGGTGCACATAGCGCTTGAGCGTGGTCTTGCCGCCCGACGACACACGCCGCACGATCAGCATCATCTTCGCGTGGCACTTGTGGCCCACCACGCCGTACACGACATGCGCGCCCACCGCTTCCAACTGCGACGCCCAGTTGATATTGGTTTCTTCGTCGAAGCGCGCGAGCAGTTCAACCACCACTGTCACTTCCTTGCCGTTGCGCGCCGCCTGCATCAGCGCGTCCATCAGCGGGGAGTCGGTGCCGGTGCGATAGATGGTCTGCTTGATGGCCACCACATTCGGGTCTTTAGCTGCCTGCAGCAGCAGTTCGAGCACCGGCTGAAAGCTCTCGTAAGGATGATGCAGCAGCACGTCGCCCTGATCGATCACGTCGAACATGTTCGCGCTGTTGGCGATCTGCGGCGGAATCGCAGGAATATGCGGCACGAACTTCAGGTCGGGCCGGTCCACCATCTCCGGCAATTGCATCAGCCGAACCAGATTGACGGGACCGTCGACGAAATAGCAATCCTTGGTGCTCAGGCTGCTTTCGTCGAGCAGGCGCCGCACGACATGCGCGGGCGTGTCCGCCGACACTTCGAGCCGCACCGCATTGCCCAGATGCCGCGCCGGCAGTTCGCCCTGCAAGGCGACACGCAGATTGGTGATTTCGTCTTCGTCGACGAACAGTTCGCTATTGCGCGTGATGCGAAACTGGTTGCAGGTGCGCACCACCAGATTCGGAAACAGCTCGCCGACAAAGCGCTGCAGCAACGAGCTCAGCAGCACGAAACCATGCGGATAACCCGACAGTTCCTGTGGCATGCGCACGAGCCGCGGCAATGCACGCGGCGCCTGCACGATGCCCATCATCGCCTGGCGGCCGAACGCATCCTTGCCTTCCAGTTCGACGACGAAGTTCAGGCTCTTATTGAGCACGCGCGGAAACGGGTGCGCCGGATCGAGGCCGATCGGCGTGAGCACCGGCAGCAGTTCGTCGAAGAAGTAATTGCGCGCCCATTCGGTCTGCGCTTCGTTCCACGCTTCAGTGCCGTGAAAATAGATGCCTTCTGCTTCGAGCGCGGTGAGCACCGTGTCGTGCAGCATGGTGTACTGGCGATGCACGAGCCTCTGCGCGCGTTCGACCACGAGGTCGTACACGTGCTGCAACGACATACCGTCCGGCGACGGCGCGCCGGGGTTGTCGCGCATCTGTTCCTGCAGGCCGGCCATGCGGACTTCGAAGAATTCGTCGAGGTTGCTACTGGTGATGCAGATGAAGCGCAGGCGTTCGAGCAAAGGGACGGCTGGGTCGGCAGCTTGTGCCAACACACGCTCGTTGAAACCCAGAATGCCCAGCTCGCGATTCAATAAGGGGTAGCGGATGGACATCGGCAGCGAGAGTGGAGTGTCAGGAGGGGAGACAGAAAGACGCTCGGAAATTCTCACAGTATGATGACGTTGTTATGACATTCAGGTCTTACAAATTGTACGCCGTATTCGTCGCGTGTCGTAATTATGACGCAGTGCATATGGGACCATAGGGCACCCCATCACTGCGAGGCGACATCGTGAGGTCCGCTACGCTTAGAATGGCGTCTTTGAACAGCGCGGTTGGCCATAAGGCGCCCAAGGCGCCGAGTGGATATCCGGCACCTTCCGCATCCAACGCCGCCGCGCACGCGCGCATGGAGTCCGCTTACTCGATGGCCACTACTCCACAACTCCTTGCTGCCGTCGACCTCGGCTCGAACAGCTTCCGGCTGATCGTGGGCCGGGTCGAGGAAACCGACGCCGGCAGCCAGATCTATCAGGTCGACGCATTGCGCGAGCCGGTGCGCCTTGCCGCCGGTCTGTCGCGCGACAAGATGCTCGACCGCGCCTCGCAGGTGCGTGGCTGGGATGCGCTCAAGCGCTTCGGCGAGCGGCTGCGCGATTTTCATCCCGATCATGTTCGAGCCGTCGCCACCAACACGCTGCGCATCGCCAAGAACGCGGGCGAGTTTCTCGGCGAGGCGCAAGCCGCGCTCGGCTTCCCAATCGAAGTGATCGCCGGGCGTGAGGAAGCGCGCCTGATTTATGCAGGGGCTGCACACTCCGTGCCCGCGAGCGCGGGCAAGCGTCTCGTGGTGGATATCGGCGGCGGCTCGACGGAATTCATCATCGGTTCGCACTACACGCCGATCAAGATGGAGAGCCTGTATATCGGCTGTGTGAGCCATAGCCGCGCGTTCTTCCCCGCAGGCAATGTCGACGAATACACGATGCGCCAGGCCGAACTCGCCGCGGGCCGTGAAATCCAGATCATTTCCGCCGAATACAAGAAAACCGGTTGGGAACAAGCCATCGGTTCGTCCGGCACTGCACGGGCGCTCGCCGAGCTGGTCGAGGCAAACGGCTTCAACGATGCGGGCGTCACGCACGGCATCTCGCGCGGCGGCCTCGAGCGCCTCAAGCGCGCGCTGATCAAGGCGGAGAACGTCAATCGTCTGAAGCTGGTCGCGCTGAAGGCCGATCGCATTCCGGTGCTGGCCGGCGGCCTGTCGATCATGATGGCGGTGTTCGACGAACTCGGCGTCGATTACGTCGATACGACAGATGGCGCGCTGCGCCTCGGCGTGCTGTACGACTTGCTGGGCCGTTCGCAGCACGAGGACATGCGTACGGTGACGGCGGAAGGTTTCATGCGCCGTTATGGCGTGGACCGCGCGCAGGCCGGGCGTATCGGTGAACTCGCGGTGCGCTTTTACGACCAGTTTGCCGAGCCGGATGAGGAGCGCCGCGCCGAGAATCGCATGTTCCTCGGCTGGGCTGCGGCCTTGCACGAAATCGGGCTGTCGATTTCCCACAGCGCTTATCACAAGCATTCGGCTTATATCGCCAGCAACGCCGACATGCCGGGTTTTTCGCGCACCGACCAGGCGCGGCTCGCCGCGCTGGTGCTCGGCCACGCGGGGAAGCTCGGCAAGCTGTCGCAAACGCGCGAGGTGGAATGGCCGCTGTTGTTCTGTCTGCGGCTCGCGGCGCTGCTGTGCCGCCGGCGTGCCGATGTCGGCTTGCCGGGCATCGCGGTCGCGCAGGTCAATGGCGGTTACGAGGTGCGTCTGCCGAACGAATGGGTAGCTAACAACCCGCTGACCGATTACAGCCTGATCCAGGAGGCGGCGGAGTGGGAGAAGGTTGGCATCCCGTATCGCGTGGTCTACACGGACGATTGAGAATCCTGCGTTGTAATTGAAAAACCCGGCGGAAATGCCGGGCTTTTTTTACGCGCATCGTCAGCCGGCTGAATTGGCCGGGTGGTTTGCGCGGGTTTGCGTGCTAATCAGCGCGGCGACGCGTCGCCGAGGAAGTGCCGCGCGTAACGTGCGTTGATATCCGTCAGGCGCAACAGCGTCAGAAAGTCCGCCGTGTTGAAGTCGGGATCCCAGGCCGGCGCGCCGCAAATCTTCGCACCGAGGCGCAGATAGCCTTTCACCAGCGGCGGCGGTGCGACGTTGGCGCCGGTTTGCAATTCTTCCACCGGCAGCGGCGTGTGCGGGAACGCCCGATATTCCGGCGCCGTCAGCGCGTTGTCGCGCAGCGAGCAGTAAAGATTCGCCGCGTAGTGGCCACCGTCGACCATCGCGACGCTCGCGCAGCCGAGCATCGTTTCGTAGCCGTTGTGCTTCATGTAGGCGGCAAGCCCTGCCCACAGCGACATGATTACCGAGCCGCTGCGATAGTCCGGGTGCACGCACGAGCGGCCCACTTCGACCATCTTCGCGCGCAGGTGCGTGAGACGCGACACGTCGAATTCGCTTTCGGCATACAGGCGTCCGATACGGGCGGCCTGATG
Source organism: Paraburkholderia sp. GAS348 (assembly GCF_050434205.1). Lineage (NCBI taxonomy): Bacteria > Pseudomonadati > Pseudomonadota > Betaproteobacteria > Burkholderiales > Burkholderiaceae > Paraburkholderia > Paraburkholderia sp. GAS348. The sequence goes on along the minus strand of NZ_JBNPVT010000004.1, from coordinate 131,310 downwards.
CGGTGGCAGCGCGCGATAGGTGCCGACCACCTTCAGCGTGTCGAGATCGCGCACCAGCAGGTGATCGCAGTATGAATCGAACGAATCGACGTCGAGGCCGGCAGGGCCCGTCAGACGTGCGCCCATTTCATCGGCGAATACACGGTAGCGCAGACGCTGGGCCTCGCGTAGTTCCTCGTCGGTGCGTGCCCACGTCACTTGCAGGCGATGCTGGGCGGTGACCGTCTCTTCGGCGCGCGGCAGGCGGCGCGTTTCGAAGATCGAAGCCAGGGGCAGGGTGGGCGTCGGCAGTTCTCGCATGTGGCGTCCTGGTCGAAAAAAGGGAGATTTCTTTTTTCGCCAATGTAGTAACGCCGGGTGACGCTCGCATGGCAAACCCATGACGATTGGATGACTGCCCGTAAGCTGCGTGCGCGCGGCCTGTCATATCGCGGGCCGGGCAGGGCGTGTGTTGTTTCTGCGCGACCGGTGCGCTCGAGCGCGTTGTTGGACCTCTTTGATCGCCAGGCTGTGCGCCCGGTTCAGATCAGGTCGGGGCTCATCGCCGCGCGCAGCACAGCCTGGTCGTCGCCGTTGCGTTCACGGCTTTCGATCCACCACAGGCCAGCTTTCTTCAGCGGCCAACTCGCTTCGCTATTGCCAAGCAAACGTGCGGTGACGTGGCCGAGCGTCGGTTGATGGCCGACGATCACGACGGTCTGTGAGATGCCTTTGGGCCAGCCGACGGCCTTGAGCACGTCGTCCGCGCTGGCGTTGGGCGCGAGTTCGCGCACCACGCGATACTGGTCGCTCAAGGTTTCGGCGGTCTGGATGGTGCGCACCGCGGGACTTGCGAGGATCACAGCGTCCTCAGGGAGGCGGGTGCGCAGCCATTTGGCGACGTTTTGCGCCTGTTTGCGGCCCTTCGTGGTCAGCGCGCGGGCGAGATCGCTGGCGGCGAAATCTTCGGCTTCGGCGTGACGCCAGAGGATCAGATCCATGCGTGCCTCCTTGACTCTGGTTGCGGCGTGGACAGCGGCGCCGGGTTTCAATCACTGTCGCATGCGCGCTCATGCGGGCGCAAGGCTGAGCATCAATCAGTTTGCTTGAACCCCGTGGCGCCGATAGCCCAAAAGCAAAAACCCGCGAAGCCAGAGGCGACGCGGGTTTCGTATTGCTTTTTCGTGGTCGGAGCGAAAGGATTCGAACCTTCGACCCTCTGATCCCAAATCAGATGCGCTACCAGGCTGCGCTACGCTCCGACGAATCCGAGATTCTACGTGGCATTGTGTGCCAGAGTCAATCACGAATTGCGTCGGGATGAAAAAAAGGTCTCGGACGTCGGCAGCGGACAGCATAAGCTTGCGCGTCACTGCGCGCTCGGCGGTCCTTGGTGGCAGGATCGTTGCGGCGATCAACACACGCGGCAAGCGCGAGAATCGCACCGTCGAAGGTTAGCGCGTCGCCTTTGTGCAGAGCGACGCGCCGATTTATCCCCTCAATGCCGGCGGCGCATCCAGTGCGGCATGTTCATGTGCGGCATGTGCTGGTGTGTGATCCAGTGATGCAGCATGCCTTCGCCGTCGTGTTCGCGCCTGTAGGTTCTGGCCTCAAAAATCGACAGGGCGAGCAGCACGAGCAGACCTATTGCAAGTCCGATCAGACCTGCGATCGATTCAGCGTCCATGGCAGTCTCCTATGACACGTAACCGTGCCTTTATAGTAGCGCACGCGTAACGAAATGGGGTGCCTCGCGCGACATCGTCGAATGCGAATTGCGGGTAAACTCTGGGCGCTTCTTTGCCGTTTTTGTCTTTATCGAGAGTCTATGAATCGCGTTTTGTTGATTGCGTTGATGCTGGCTGCCGGACTCGCCGGCTGTGCCAACGATCCTTCCGGGCATCATGGCGGGCCGCCGCCGAAGGATCCCGTCGACTACCACGGCGTACCGACCGACGACCGGCCGCCTGTCATGGCCCCCGCGCCCTGAGCGTCTGCTGGGATTGAAAGCGAAGCCCCGGCGCATGCACACCGGGCGCCGACGCAAAGGCTAGGCGCCCACGCCTGCCATGCCTCGTACGACGCCTGGCAGAAAGCGCGCGAGGGTTATGCCGCGCGCGGCCATGAAGATCAGCATGGCGGCCCACAAACCGTGATTGCCGTACAGCGCCAGCAAGGCCCACGAAGCCACGACGAACACTGCAAACGACACCATCATCGACGTCATCAGCTCATGCGTGCGAGTGGCGCCGATGAACACGCCGTCGAGCAGAAAACCCCATACGGAGATCACCGGCAGGAGCGCGGCCCATGGCAGATAAGTCTCGGCCGTCGCGCGCACCGCGGCCTGATTGGTCAGACCTTCGATGATCCATGAGCCCGCGCCCCAGTACACCAGCGAGAAGCCCAGTGCGCCGAGCGCGGACCACAGCGCCGTCACCTTGATGGCCTGCGTTAAAGCGTGCCGGTCGCGCGCGCCGATCGCAGCGCCTACCAGCGCTTCGGCAGCGTGCGCGAAGCCGTCGAGTCCATAGGCCATGAAGGTCTGAAAATTGAGCAGCAGCGCGTTGGCGGCAAGCGTGGTGTCACCCTGCCTCGCGCCGAGATGCGCGAACCAGCCGAACGACGACAGCAGACAGAGCGTGCGCACGAAGATATCGCGATTCAGTACCACCAGACGCTTGAGCGCCGCAGCGTCGAAGAGGGCGGCGCGGCTCGGTGCAGGCAGGCCGCGCGGCCTGCCGTGCCACAACAATGCGGCGCCGAGTACGAAGCCGAGTGCGTCGGCGGTGGCCGTGGCCGCGCCGATGCCGGCCACGCCCCAATCGAATACATACACGTACAACAGCACCGCTACGATGTTCACGCTGTTGATGAACACTTGCGAGAGCAGCGCGAGCCGCACCTTCTGCGTACCGAGCAGCCAGCCGAGCACGACATAATTGCCGAGCGCGAGCGGCGCGGCCCAGATGCGCGCGTGGCAGTAGAGCTGTGCGTGGCGCTGCACCGCGTCGCTGCCACCGATCGCGCGCAACGCATAGCCGATCATCGGCACTTGCAGCAGAAGCACCGCTGCGCCGATCGCCGCCGCCAGCAACAGCGCGCGTACGACGTTATTGCGCAACCCGGCATGGTCGTCCGCGCCATGCGCTTGTGCGACGAGGCCCGTGGTGCCCATGCGCAGGAAGCCGAAACCCCAGAACACGAAGTTGAAGAACAGGCCGCCGAGCGCCACGCCGCCGAGATAGTATGCACCGTCCAGATGGCCGGCAACGGCGGTGTCGACTGCGCCGAGAATCGGCTGCGTGAGATTGGCGAGGACGATCGGGAACGCCAGCGTCAGCACCCGGCGGTGCCAGCGCGCGGGGACCGCGGGTGCCGTCGCCGCCGCATCGTCCACCAAGGTGACTTCCTCCGCGCCGTGCCCTAAGGGGACTTCCTTCGGCGCGCCTTCCAAGGGGACTTCCTTCGGGGCGCCCGCAGGGTCGCTCAATTACGTTCCTGCACGCACACCCATGGCGAGACGACCACCGCCCACAGATCGGGATCGCGCGCGGCGAGATCCGCGGCGGTTTCCGCCTGCACGCGTTCGACAAGGCCGGAAGACAGCCATTGTGCGACCTGCGTGGTGTCGTCGCTGGCGATGGCCTCGGCGACGCTCACCAGGTCGATATCGCGCGCGACGCGCAGCAACATGCCGCGCGCGAAAAAGCGCTCGAGTTCGGTCCAGCCGATTTTGGCAGTTTCGGCGAGCAGCTTGGCGTACAGCGGGCTATGCGTAGCGTTGTTGGAAGTCATCGTAAGCGGGTTCTGACGGGGCCGTTACTATAAACCATCGGCGCGGACCGCCCGGGCGGCGCGCATTCCGGTACGCTTGAGGTCTTTCGAAATTCATTCTGAACCTTCATGTCACTGGATTCAACGGCGCCGGCATCGGGCACGCAAGCTCGCGTGGTGACCAGCGCCACGCTCACACGCACCGACGTGGAGCGCCTCATCGCTGCGAATAGCGCGGCAAATGAGGCGGGGAATAAAGAGCCGCTCCATTTCACCGACTGCGATTTCGAAGGCGCCGATCTGTCGCGACTCGATCTGCGCGGCGCTGAATTTCATCGTTGCACGATCGTCGAGACGTCGTTTTTCGGCGCGATGCTGTCGCATACCCGCTGGGTCCGTTGCCGCGGCCGCGAGGCGGATTTCGCGTCGGCCGATCTGGTCGACGCGGCGTTCCAATCGAGCGATCTGAACAACACCAGCTGGCGGCGCGCCAAGCTTGCCTCGGCGTCATTTCACAGTTGCAAGCTGACCGGCGCCAATTTCGAAGCCTGCGCGGCGCTCGGTTTGAGCTTCGTCGAAACCTTGCTGGTGGGCGCGCATTTGCGCGGCTTGTCGTTTCGCAAGGCCACGCTCCAGCAACTCGATTTCTCAGACGCCGATCTGGCCGGTGTCGATTTCCGCGAAGCGATCTTCGCTGGCGGCAGTCTGAAGGATGCCCATCTGAAAGGCGCGCGCTTTGACGGCGCGGATCTGCGCGAGGCTGACCTGAGCGGCGTACGGCTCGTCGATGCGGCGCTTTTCAAGGGCGCGACGATTTCGCATCACCAGGCGGCGGTGCTCGTGACCGAACTGGGTCTGCGAGTCATGTGACCGCTGTTTCAAGCTGGCTGGTTTTGACATTCGGCCAGCTTGAACGAATGACTGAATGTGCTTATCATCCGATTTATCGGCTCATTAACCGCAGTCGATTTTGAACTTCACAATTCGTCAGTTGATCTGAGGATTTTAATATATTCGCCATTCGCGAATGAGTTATGAATAAGCGTGGCTGCTTATTCGTATCGCTCAATATCGGCTAATAGATCGGTATGGTGCGCTGGCGCACTAAAGGTTCGCAATGCATTAAGCGTCCGGATTATACTGGGCGCGATTGGCGGGAGCCGGCCAGAGGGCTTTCCTCAGGTTTTTCAGTGTCGTGCTGGCAGGTGTTTGATTCATAAGGCATTGCGAGCGGTGCGTGGATTTTAGACTCGCCGTTTGTATGGCGTTTCGCACTGAGCGGATAAGGGTATTTGCCCGTCTATTTCAGACATTTTCCTTCACGTAGTGCGGATTCCGTACGCCGCGTCACATTGCTTACGAAATTAATAGATTGCACTTGTAAAAGCGGGTTGTTAGATTCCGTTCTGGCGCATGGTGAACCGGTCCTTTGCCGATATGCGCCGAACCCCCGTTAGCCCGGCTTCGTGCCGGGCTTTTTTTCGGCCCGATTGCACTCGGTGTGCTGTTCGCCTTCGCGGAACGCATCGATCCGCACTCTGGACGCTGGCGCCGCTACTAGCGCGGGCGGCGCCGCGCTTTGCACTATCGCGTGGCTACCTTGCCTTCACTGTTTGCAGTGAATCACCATCGACCGGTTCTTGACGTTCGCTCCGAAAATCCCGCCGACCGAGCCGCCTGCGGTGGCGCCATTGTCGACGTCCTTCGAAACGACGTCATAGCCATAGTTGCCGCAGACTTCGCCTGCGCGCTTGTAGCACTCGGCCCAACTGGAGCTCGCGTCACTGCCGCTGCAGTTGATCGCGAAGCCCGTATCGCCGCTCGGCAGATAGGTCATGGTGGTGGTGCTGGAGCAGCCGCCGAGCGTCAGCAGGCCGAGGCCGATCGCCGCGGCCGTTGCTAAGGACGCCAATGCGCTCTTCATTGCAGATTCCTTATAGATATAACAGGGGCAGACGTGGCGCGAGGCCACGTCATGCATTGGAGTGAGCGTTTTATAGTACGCCCGGTTCCCTCGGCTGCTGCAGGGCGCGTGCCTGGATCTGGGCGGTTAGCGCGCCGGCAGCGCCCGCGACGGGTCGATCGAGCGGCCCTGATAACGCAGTTCGAAGTGCAGCATGACCCGATCGGTGTCGGTGTCGCCCATTTCGGCGATTTTCTCGCCGCGGGCGACCGACTGACCTTCCTTCACCAGCAGCACGCGGTTGTGCGCGTAGGCAGTCAGATACTCGGCGTTGTGTTTGACGATCAGCAGGTTGCCGTAACCGCGCAAGCCGTTACCTGCATAGACCACCGTGCCGGGCGCCGCGGCAACCACCGGGGTGCCCGCTGCCGCCGAAATGTCGATGCCCTTCGAATTGGCGCCGTCGAAGCGCCGGATCACCGTGCCGTCAGACGGCCACACCAGCGAGATCGTCGAAGCCGGTGCGGACGACGGCGCGCTATCGGCGGGTACCGGGCGCGGCGCAGCCGAAGCGCTCGCGCTGCCTGCGCCATTGTTGCGTATTGAACCACCTGCGGCACCACCTGTGGATGCCGCATTGCCCGGCGGCGCGACACGCAGCACCTGCCCGACCTCGATACTGTCCGGGTTGGTCAGATTGTTCCAGCGCACGATGCTTTGCACCGACTGCCGATTGCTGCGCGCGATTTTCGACAGCGTATCGCCCCGTTCGACGCGGTAAAAACCTGGCCCCACCGGAACGGACCCGCAGGCGGCGAGTACCGCCAGCAACGACGCCCAGGCGAGCCGTTTCATCATTCTTGTTGTGTTAAGCATTGGACCTCGCAAAGCGCTGCCACGCGCCGATCCCGATCACGCGACAGGTAGATGCAAAGCGTCCGATTCTAACGGTTTTGCGCCGCAGCATCCGAAAAACGGATGCATAGGAGGGCGCGCACGGCGGTTACGCGGCGAAACGCCGCGTAACCCATCACGTCGCGATGCTCGAAAAACCTGCCGTCAGCGCAGGGTGCTGACGCTGATACGCAGCGCAGCCGTCTCGGTTTGTCCCGGTTCGAGCCAGCGCAGTCCCATGCCGTTGTGGATCGCATCCGGCAGACCCAGCCATGGTTCGACGCAGTAGAAGTCCGAGTCGGCGGCTTCGGTCCATGTCGTGACCGCGTACCAGGGCACCGAATCCGGGCGTTGCAGATCGATCGTGATGAGCCGGTTCAGGCCGGGCGCGACGAGACGCACGGCTTGGTCCGGCGCACCGGCGAGACAATGGAAGCGGTCGTGAATGCGCGCCTCGTCGAGCGTGTAGCGCGCCGCGCCCGGCTCGGCCGCGCTGATCGAGCCGTCGTCCTGCTGATAGCGCCGTTCGGTGCGCGGCAGTTCCAGCGAAGTTTCGGCGCGCTGCGTGTGCGGCAGCGTGAAGTAGAAGTGATGGCCTGCGTAGTAGGGCAACCTCGTGTCGCCGGTATTGGCGGTGCTCAGCATGACTTCCAGCGTATGCGTATCGACGAGCCGGTACGTCGCTTCGAAACGGAAGCCGAACGGATAGCCGCCGCGTGTCACGTCGCTGTCGGCGAGAATCATGCGCAAGCCGGCGCCGTGCACATCGGCGTGGGCTTCGAAGGGCAGGTCGCGTGCAAAGCCATGCATCGGCAATTCGCGCACTTTGCCTTGTGCGTCACGCCAGTAGCCGATCTTGCCGTCGACGCGATGCCGGCCGAGAAACGGAAACAGCAGCGGGTTGCCGCCGCGAATCCTCGCGGGCTGGCTCCAGTCGGCGTTTTCGGGCCAATGAATCACCTCTTCGTCGTTAATGGTCCACGACAAAAGACGGCCACCGGCTTGCGGCGCAAAGCGGAGCACGCAGGCGTCCTGGGCGATCTCGAGAATGTCCTGTTGCGGGGAGAGGGGCATGGTCGATGTGCTGGTTGATAAAGTCGCGAGAGAACGATTTTGCGCTGCTTTGCGCTACGGGGAAACCCTTCTCGGGAAATTGCGGGTGTCGGAGAAGCTCCATCCTTGCCGATAATCCGCTGACTGCCCGGTGACTTCGACGACCGGGCCAGATCGGCTCAGGAGGTGTTATGGATCTCGCAATGGCAATGGGTGTGGCGCTGTTCGGCATGTTCGCGGCAAGCACCGCCTACTTCTTCTACAAGCTCGAGCGCTGATTCAGTCACTTTCTGCATTTCCTGTCGGTCCTTCAACGCGAGCCTGGCACAAGGCTCGCGCGTCCAGCGCATCGAATTCCTCGCAATGACAGGGTGGCCGCCGGCGGCGCCCGGTTTCTTTTCCGTGGCGTAACAACGGTTTCCAGTTGTGACGCAGCGCATCAATATTTCCCGAATGTGGTTCAAACGCTTGGCGCTGACTTTGCAGCCAGGCATAATCGGTGCGCTTTTGACGCGCCGCCTATTTTCTATGGCCGTGCGCTGCTCCCCGACATTTTCCTTACAAGGACCGCCGCGTGAACCTGTCGTTTCTGATTTTCCTGAGCGTGCTACAAGGCGTCACCGAATTGTTCCCGGTCAGCAGCCTCGGCCATACGCTGCTCGTGCCCGCATTGTTCGGCATCCATATCGACAAGCATGCACCGCAACTGCTGCCGTTCCTCGTCGCATTGCACCTCGGTACGGCGTTTGCGCTGCTGTGGTACTTCCGCAAGCGTTGGTGCGAGTTGGTGCGCGGCTTCTTCGCTTCGTTCGGCGGCCAGCGCAATGACAACGCTCACATGATGTGGGCGCTCATCATCGGCACGATTCCGGCGGGCCTCGTCGGGCTGATTCTCGAGAAACGTCTCGAGCGGATTTTTCACGATCTGCGCATCGTCGCCATCGCGCTGATCGTAAACGGCGTGCTGCTGTGGTTTGGCGATCGGCTGCAACGTTCGCGCGCGCATCCGACGCCGGAGAAGCTGACCTTCCGCCAGGCGTTTTTCGTCGGTCTCGCGCAGATCGGCGCGCTGATTCCGGGCTTCTCGCGCAGCGGTCTGACGATGATCGCCGGCAATGCGGCCGGCCTGACGACTGAGAAAGCCGCCGAGTTCTCGTTCCTGCTCGGCACGCCGATCATCTTCGCGGCCGGCGTACTCGAATTGCCGAAACTGTTCCACGCGCCGGGCCAACTTGCCGATGCATTGCTCGGCGGCGTGCTGACCGCAATCGCCGCGTATCTCAGCGTGCGTTTCCTGATGCGCTATTTCGAAGGCCGCGGACGTCTGGCTTCGTTCGGCGTGTACTGCGTGATCGCGGGGATCGTGTTCCTCGGCTGGTTCATGCTGCATCCGCAGCCGGTCTGATTGGGTCCGATATGCCAGTTGCCGTGCGCTGAGTGCTGGTCTGCGACTGGCGGGCTACTGGCGGGTAAGAAGCGATCGGTTATAATCCGGGCCCGGTTCAACTCGCCGGGCCCGTTTGTTGTGGGATGCTTGTGATACAACGGGGTGCCGGGCGATCAGGGTTGCCGCAAGCTGGATCAGATTTCCACAGGCTCCGGCCTGGTCAGTTAGAATTTCGATATCCCACGAAACCTGTGGCAGTGATGTTGCGCAGGTTCCAATGCCCGATATGGGTTCTCATTGCGGGCGATGCACGTTGTACACGTTTGTGTAGCATCGCCTCACGTCATTACGGCAGTAGCTCAGCTGGATAGAGCATCGGCCTTCTAAGCCGAGGGTGGGGGGTTCGAGTCCCTCCTGCCGTACTTCAAATGCCTGGCGCCGCGCATCGAAGCCTTACCGCTGCGATGCGCGCTTGGGCCTTTACCCCGCCGGCTGCACGTCGATGGAATCGACCCGGCTCGGATAGAACGCCAGGTGTTGAGCGATCTCTTTCACAGCCGCGTAGGGCGACTCGTAGGTCCAGACCGCATTCACTGCCCGCTCGCCGCCAATCGGAATGCTGTAGTACGCGCAATCGCCTTTATATGGGCAATAGGTCGTGTGATCGGTGCGTTCCAGCAGCGTCATATCGACGTCGTTGCGCGGAATGTAATACACCGCTGGATAGGATGCCTCACGCAGCTCCAGCGCATGGCGCGTGTCCGCGATCACGCGGCCGGCTACCGTGACCACCACATGGGCTTTGTCCGGCTCGATTGTGATCGGATGATCGGGTCCGGGGACCTTGATGGTTTTTTCAGCCATGCTGTCGAACTCCTGGATGAGTGGGCGAACCTGCAACACGTTGCTAAGGGTTTCGAGCCGCAGTCGGCGGGAATGATCGCGCCCTGCGTCGAAGCATACGCCGGTCATGAAAACGAGTTGTGTCACCGTTTGGGTCTATGACGGGTTGCGTGCGGCGTGCCGTTCTCCGCGCACCGCCGTACCACGCCCACGACGATCGCCGGGCAATGGCTGTGCCGCCCGGTGACGCAGCACGCGCCGCCGCGGGCGTAGTCAGTTGCCTGCGCCGGCAAGGACGTAATAGCAGCCGGCCAGCAGCAATGCGAACGACATCAGGAGGCATGCAATGCCGACGCGTGTCAGCAGATTTGGCCAGCGTGCGCAGGGGAGGTTGTCCATTTGCACGATGCGGCGCGCAAGACCAGGATTGCGGCTGAAGGCGAACGGCATGAGCGCGACGCAAAAGATCGCGAGCGCGACGGCGAAAGTTTGGAGGGCAAACGAGAGGTCCATAAGGCGGCGTTGGAAGCTTGGTCAGCGCGGCAGCGCAACAGACCTATCTTAAGAAGACGTTTCATAAGAAGATATGAGACTCATCCTAAAAATCCGAGTAGCCGTCGTGTGCTTTCGCTCCCGCTAGGCGGGAGCCGGACGCTGCAGCTTGCCGCAGGTCGCTGCGAGACCGCATCCGGGGGCCACGTCGAGGGCGACATGCTATGCTTTTGGGGTCCAGATCACGAGCCGCCGAAAGCGCGCTCGAGTCCGCCGCATTACTCTTCGAGGAGAACTCTACATGTCGATGCGAACCCGTGCCCTGTTTCACCTGAGCGTCGGTGGCCTGCTGCTTGGCGGCGCCATCGCAGCGCAAGCGGCGAACCTCGGTTTCCTGAACGACACGCCGATCACCTACATGAAGCAACGCGACGTCGACTCGATCAAAGGCGCTGTCTTTACCGCCTTGAACGACAAGCAGGACGGCGAAAGCGCGAGCTGGGTCAACGAGGGCACTGGCAACAGCGTCAAGATCGACGCGACGATCACCGTCGCCAGCACCGCGAAGGAGGGCGAGCGCACTTGCCGCGACGTCGGTGTCGTGCTGAATGCGAAAGGGCAATCGATGAGCCTGCGTCCGCAGTTCTGCAAACAGGGCAGCGGCAACTGGCAATTGCAGAAAAAGCTCTGAGCGTGTGGGCCGGTATGACAATGCGCGCCGGCTTGCCGCCCGCGCAGCCTGAAGCCGTGCGTCCGTGCGGCGCGTTGCGCCGATGAGCGCGCGGGTCGTCTCGTGCGGCGTCGTCTTGCTTGACCCGGACGGTCGGGTGCTGCTCGCGCACGCCACCGAAACGTCTCACTGGGACGTGCCGAAAGGGCACGGCGAAGAGGGCGAGGCGCCTCACGTTACGGCGTTGCGCGAGATGGTCGAGGAGACCGGCATCGTGATCGCGCCCGAGCGTCTGAAGAATCTCGGACTGTTCGTCTACCGGCGCGACAAGGATTTGCATCTGTTCGCGGCACGTGCGAGGGCCGATGAACTCGATCTGACCGCGTGCACCTGCACGTCGCTGTTTCCGCGCCGCTCCGACGGCACGCTAATTCCCGAAATGGACGCATACCGCTGGGTCGCGCCGGAGGAAGTCGAGCAGTACGCGAGCCGCAGCCTCGCACGGCTCTTTCAGACCACGCTTTCGCTCGCGGAACTGCATCGAAGGCTATAGCGGCGGATGGGTTGCTTGGCTGCCGCGCGGGTGGTACCGGCAATCGCAACCGGCAGCACCGCAATGCCCGCGCTGCCGACGTGCTCAGTCGAGTGCGCGGTCGTTCGGATGTGCGAATAGCGCGCGGTTCTGTTCCGACAGCGGAAAATTCAGATTGATGCCGTGCGGCGGAATCGGCTGCGTGAACCACTGGTTATACAGACGTTCCGCATCGCCGCTAGTCTGGCCGCGTGCGATGACCCCGTTCACGAGCACGCGGAACGGCTCGTCGCCCTTGCGGAACATGCAGGCGTAGACTTCGTAGCCGAGTGGCGTGCCGGTCACCACGAAATCTTCGGGGTGCGGGTCGGTTGATTTGAAACCGTACACGATCGGCTCGTCCATCACGAAGGCCACCGCCCGGTCATCCTTGAGCGCGGTGAATGCTTCCAGATGATCGCGTGCGCTCGTGATGCGCATGTTCAGGTGCTTCTCGGTGTTCAGACGGCGCAACAGGCGCTCGTCCGAGGTGCCCGCGGTTGTTACCACCGTCTTGCCGGCCAGGTCCGGAAAATCCGTGATACCGCTGCTCTTGCGAGCGATCATGCGTACCGCGTACTGAAAGAAGCTGTTCGAAAAGGCGGCCACGTTTTCGCGTTCCACCGTGTGCGTGGTCGAGCCGCATTCCAGATCGATCTGATTGTTCAGCAACATCGGCGTGCGGTTCGACGAGGTTACCGTGATTTCGTGCACCTTCAGTTGCGGCAGGCCGAGCGTTTTCTTGATTTCGTCGACAATCTGCAGCGCGATGGTTTGCGAGTAGCCGACCGTGCGCGTGCCGTCGAAGTACGAGAAGGGAATGGATGCTTCACGCACGCCGAGCATCACCACGCCATCGTCGTGGATTTTCTTCAGCGTGCCGGTGAGTTCTTGCGAATAAGCGGGGCAGGCGAGCGACGCTGCGCCTAACGCGACCAGTGTCACGAGTGCGCAACGCATGCCTTGTGCGACGCGTGCGGCGCGAATCATGCGCGCCGCAGCAACGGTACGCGCGTGGCGCGTACCTTGCGCTGTGCTCCCCCATGCATTCGCCCCGTGGCGGGCTGCAACTTTCATCGGACCTCCCGGACTGGCGCGGGCATCAAGGCCGCGCTGTCACATGTCGATGGAACATCGATGCAACGAAACGGCGTGCATCCCGCTGACGAAATGCACGCCGTATTCAATGTCAAATGCGCAATGTCAAATGCGCAACTTCAAATGCGCTTCGCGCTGTAATTGCCCCAGCTTACGCCGGCTTGCCCCAACTGTCGCGTAAGCTGACGATGCGATTGAACACGGGTTTGCCCGGCTTCGAATCGACGCGGTCGGCGACGAAATAGCCATGGCGCTCGAACTGATAGCGCTGTTCCGGCAGCGCTTCGCGCGCACCTGGTTCCAGGTAGGCGTTGACTACGCGCTTTGAATCCGGATTCAGCGCTTCGAGGAAATCGCGGCCACCGGCGTCTGGCTGCGGTTCCTTGAACAGCCGGTCGTAAATGCGCACCTCGGCCGGGCACGCGCCTGCGGCGCTGACCCAGTGAATGTTGCCCTTGACCTTATAGGTGTTCGCGCCTTCGGTGCCCGATTTGCTGTCCGGGAAGTAGTTGCAGTGGACTGCGACGATGTTGCCGTTCTCGTCCTTGTCCGCGCCGATGCACTCGATCACGTAGCCGTAGCGCAGGCGCACCTTGTTGCCCGGGAACAGGCGGAAGTAACCCTTCGGCGGCGTTTCGTTGTAGTCCTCGCGTTCGATCCACAGTTCGCGCGAGATCGGGAACTCGCGGAGGCCCAGTTCCGGATGATGCGGGTGGACCGGGGCGCTGCACGGCTCAGTAACGCCTTCAGGGAAATTGTCGATGATCAGCTTGAGCGGGTCGAGCACGGCCGCGATGCGCGGCGCCTTGTCGTCCAGATCGTCGCGCAGCGCGCCTTCGAACACGCTCATGTCGATCCATGAATCGACCTTGGTGACACCAATGCGCTCGCAGAACAACTGGATCGCCTCCGGCGTGAAGCCGCGGCGGCGCACGCCGACGATGGTCGGCATGCGCGGATCGTCCCAGCCCTCGACATGGCCTTCGGTCACCAGCTGCAGCAGTTTGCGCTTGCTGGTGATCGCATAGGTGAGGTTCAGACGCGAAAACTCGATTTGTTGCGGCAGCGGGCGCGTGAAGATCCCGGCTTCGGCCAGCTCGTTCAGAATCCAGTCGTACAGCGGACGGTGGTCTTCGAATTCGAGCGTGCACAGCGAATGCGTGATGTTTTCCAACGCGTCCGAGATGCAGTGCGTGTAGTCGTACATCGGGTACACGCACCAGGTGTCGCCGGTGCGGTAGTGGTGCGCAAAGCGGATGCGGTAGATGACCGGGTCGCGCATGTTGAAGTTCGGCGACGACATGTCGATCTTCGCGCGCAGCACGTGCTCGCCTTCCTTGAACTCGCCGGCTTTCATGCGGCGGAACAGATCGAGGTTCTCCTGCACCGAACGCTCGCGGAAGCGAGACGGGGTGCCGACTTCGGAGGCCGAGCCGCGGTTCGCGCGCATTTCTTCGGCCGACTGGCTATCCACATACGCCTTGCCGCGTTCGATCAGCAGTTCGGCGAATTCGTACAGTTTGTCGTAATAGTCGCTCGCGAAATAAAGCTGTTCCTTGGCGTCTTTTTCCCATTCGAAACCGAGCCAGCGCACGGAGTCGATGATCGAGTCGACGTACTCGACGCTTTCCTTTTCCGGATTCGTATCGTCGAAGCGCAGATGGCACACGCCGCCGTAGCTGCGCGCCACGCCGAAGTTCAGGCAGATGCTTTTGGCGTGACCAATGTGCAGGTAGCCGTTCGGCTCAGGCGGAAAGCGCGTTTCGACGCGCTGCCCCCACTTGCCGGTGCGGTTGTCGTCGTCAATGATGTTACGGATGAAATTGGATGCCGCTGGCGCGTCGTTGCGTTCGGTATTCATGCGAGAAGGTGAAAGTCGGTCGGGGACGCGCAATGCGCCCACTTATCTGTTAATTCTACCTGACGCGTTCGCTCGCGGCAGGCGACTGCGGCGCGCAGCCAACGTTTGAGCCGGTTTCGAGCGGTTTTTAGGGGTGGGCGGGATCCTGCAAGCTGCATTTAAGCTGCTGTAACAGGAGGTAAAACGTTTAGTTGGCGCATGCGCCGGCGACTTAGGATGCGGGCGGCGCACTCGCCACGCGCCACGCGCCACGCACCACGCACCACGCACCACGCACCACGCACCACGCACCACGCACCGCGCACGGGCAGCATGTTCGCCCATTGATTTTTCCCCCGGCGCCGCATTGCGCTCGTGCGGCGCACGTCAGGCGGCCACGCTGTCCACCCGCGCCTCGCCCAATCTGTTGGATTGCGCGGCCTGCGCCCTGTCGTGCAGCGCGCCCGGCTGGGCGCAGGCAGCCTCACCCCTTGGGCCGCCTTGCATGGACGCTTTCCGTTCGGGCAACATGGCACCCTTAGTTCCCGGAGTTTCTCGGATGTCCGTCTCGCTGCCCGACGCGCCTCGCGCGCCATTCGCCATTTTGTCTTTTGCCCGCATCGTGACGGTCACGGCCGTGTTCACCGCGCTCGCCGGCAGTTTCGTCGCGACGGCCCCCGCGCTCGCGAAAACGCCCCCGGCAAAGGCCGTGCTGGACGCGTCGGCGGTGGCCGTGGCCGATCGCTACAGCGCCGACACCGCGCAGCAGATCTTCGCCGCCGGCGGCAACGCGGTGGACGCCGCTGCCGCTATCGCCTTCACGCTGTCCGTGACGTGTCCGGACGCGGGGAACATCGGTGGCGGCGGGTTCATGACGGTGTTCATGGACGGCAAACCGTATTTTCTCGACTACCGTGAGCGCGCGCCGCAGCAGGCGACCCGCGACATGTACCTCGACGATAAAGGCAACCTCGTACCGGGTATGAGCCGTGTCGGCCATCGCGCGGTGGCCGTGCCGGGCACCGTCGAGGGCATGTGGGAAGCGCAGCAGCGCTTCGGCAAGCTGAAATGGAAGCAGGTGCTCGCGCCCGCGATCCGTTACGCCACCGACGGCTTCCAGGTCGAGCCGTGGTTGCAGCAGCGCCACGACGTGGCGGCGAAGAATTTCGCAGGCAAGACCAACTTCGACGCTTACTTCTCGAATCTGAAGGCAGGCGTGATGATCCGCCAGCCTGAACTCGCGCAAACCCTCTCGCGCATTGCCAGCGATGGCGGCCGCGAGTTCTACGAAGGCCGCACAGCGGATCTGATCGCCCAGCAGATGTACGGCCACGGTCTGGTCACGAAGCAGGATCTGATGCAATACAAGGCCGTCTGGCGCCAGCCGCTCATCGCCGATTGGAGCGGCTACAAGGTCGTGACCGCACCGCCGCCGAGTTCGGGTGGCATCGGCCTGATCCAGATGCTGAAGATGAGGGCCGATCTGAAGCAGGCGTTCGATGGGCTCGAGTTGAATTCCGTGCCGTATATCCATCTGATCGCGCAGATCGAAGACCGTGTGTTCGCCGATCGCCAGCAATACATCGGCGACCCCGATTCGTACCAGGTGCCGGTCGGCAAACTGACCGATGACGCCTACCTCGCGCAACGCGCCGATGAAGTGAAGCCCGACGAGGTGCCGGGCGCTACGCCCGTCAAAGGCGGCTTCGGCGATGCGCTGCCGGAAAAAGCGCAAACCACGCATTTTTCGGTGGTCGACAAATGGGGTAACGCCGTGTCGAACACGTACACGCTGAATGGGTCTTTTGGTTCCGGTGTGGTGGTGGACGGCGGCGGTTTCCTGCTCAACGATGCGATGGATGACTTCGTCACCAAACCGGCTGCCGCCGGCCCGTCCGGCGCAACGGCCGACGACCTGAACACGGTGGCCCCGGGACGCCGGCCGCTTTCGTCGATGACGCCGACCATTCTGTTGAAGGACAACAAGGTGTCGCTCGTGATCGGCACGCCCGGGGGCTCGCGAATCCTCACGTCGATCTTTCAGGTGATGACGAATCTGTACGACTTCAATATGACGCCCGCCGACGCTTTGGCCGCGATGCGATTCCATCATCAGTTGCTGCCGCCGAATACGATCTATTTCGAGCCATTCCATCCGATCTCGGGCGAGTTGGTCGACCAGTTGAAGGCCAAGGGCTACACGCTGGAAGGGCAGTCGTTCAACGGGGACGTGCAGATGATTCGCGTCGAAGGGCCGACGCCTGAACCGGCGGCCGATCCGCGCGGCGTGGGCGTGGCCCGCGTGATGCCATGAAGCGCGGTTTCTTCGGCCCGGCGAAGCAAAAAATTGTAGACGCGGACTGCGGAGACAGATTGCCGATGCGAGCCGTGGAGACATACTGAGAAAGCGAACTTGAAAACGCGCTTGAGAAATCCACTTGAAAAGCGCGCTTAAAAAACGAATTGCAACGGGGAATGCGATGAGCGGACAAAAACTAAACGTACTCGTGCTGCCGGGCTACCAGAATTCCGGCGCAGGGCACTGGCAGACGTGCTGGGAAGCGCTCGATCCCGCCGTTGTGCGCGTGCAGATGCCGGACTGGGACCATCCGGCGCGCGACGCATGGTGCCGCACGCTCGACGCCGCAGTGGCCGCTGCGGACTCCCCAGTGGTGTTCGCCGGGCATAGCCTTGGTTGCCTGACGACCGCCTTCTGGGCGTCGCAGTACGCAAGCGCAGCCCAGCTTGCGAAGGTGGCGGGCGCGTTGCTGGTGGCCGTGCCCGATCCGTCCGGGGCACATTTTCCGCAGGATGCCAGCGGTTTCGCGCCGGTTCCGCTTACGCCCCTGCCGTTTGCGAGCATCGTTGTGTCGAGCAGCGACGATCCGTACGGCGGCGTGCCGTTCTCGCAAAGCTGCGCGGGCGCGTGGGGCAGCCGCTGGATCGATATCGGCCCGCGTGGCCACATCAATGTCGACAGCGGGCTCGGCGATTGGGACGAGGGGCGGCGCTGGCTGGCTTCGTTGGGCGAGCGGCCGTGAGTTCGCATTTGCGCTGATCCGGCGGCCTTTCAGCGCAGGTTGGAGCTTGCCGCCGTCGTCAGCGTGTCACTGACAGCCGGCGCCGCCTCGGCCGGTCTCAAATCCCAGCCGGACTCAAATCACTGACTGTTCCCGCAGCGTGGCAATCCGAGCCTCGTCATAGCCGAGCACGTCGCGCAGGATGCTGTCGGTGTGTTCGCCGAGCATTGGCGGATGGGACAGCGCTTCGGGCGGCGTGCCGGTCATATTGATCGGATTGCGCACCAGTTTGACCGTGCCGCCCGACGGATGCGGCAGATCGACCTGCATGCCGCGCGCCACCACCTGCTCGTTGTCGAACACTTCGCCCAGATCGTTGATCGGCCCGCACGGCACACCGGCCGCTTCCAGCGCCGTGATCCATTGCTGCTTGCCCTGCAGACGCACCATGTCGGCAAGGATCGGCACGAGTATGTCGCGGTGGCGCACGCGAGCCGGGTTGGTTGCGAATCGCTCGTCGTTGGCGAGTTCGGGGCGGCCGCCTGCCTCGGCGAACTTGCGGAACTGGCCGTCGTTGCCGACCGCGACGATGATCCAGCCGTCGCTGGTCTGGAAGGTCTGGTAGGGCACGATGTTTGGATGCGCATTGCCCCAGCGCGCGGGCGGCTGGCCGCTCGCCAGGTAATTCGAATTCATGTTGGCCAGCATGGCCACCTGCACGTCGAGCAGCGCCATGTCGATGTACTGGCCTTCGCCCGTCCGGTCGCGGTGCGTGAGCGCGGTGAGTACGGCGATGGTCGAATACATGCCGGTCATCAGGTCGGCAATCGCGACGCCGGCCTTTTGCGGGCCGCCGCCCGGCTGGCCATCGCGCTCGCCGGTGACGCTCATAAATCCGCCGATGCCTTGCACGATGAAGTCATAACCGGCGCGCTGCGCATACGGCCCGGTTTGGCCGAAGCCGGTCACCGAGCAGTAGATCAGATCCGGCTTCACTTCTTTGAGCGACGCGTAATCGAGGCCGTACTTCTTCAACTGCCCGACCTTGTAGTTTTCCAGTACCACGTCGCTTTGCGCGGCCAGTTCGCGGATGATTCGCTGGCCTTCCGGCGAAGCGATATCGACGGTGACCGAGCGCTTGTTGCGGTTCGCCGCGAGGTAATAGGCGGCTTCGCGCGTGTCGGCGCCTTCGGGTGTTTTCAGGTACGGCGGCCCCCAGTGGCGGGTGTCGTCGCCAACTTCGGGGCGTTCGATCTTGATGACGTCGGCGCCGAAATCGGCGAGCGTTTGTGCGCACCAGGGGCCGGCGAGCACGCGTGTGAGGTCCAGCACACGGATATGACTGAGAGCGCCCATATTCTCCAATTTCTCCTAGGTAGCCAAAGCGGCGCGTAAGACGCCGTCGATTTGGGCAATCTTAAGCGATTCCCGCGCCGGGGCGCAGTCGGCCGAACGGCATAGGACGCATGGCGCGGCTTGCCGGGTCGCTCGCTACCCGGCCAAACCTGGCCGAATGGCCAACGGTACGGGGCAGGCGCCGCGCGCGGGCGCCGATCCCGTATAATCAGTCGTTTAAGAAACAAACAGTTGGCGCATCCCATGATGCCGCCGGTAACAGCCAGGGAACTGGCAAACCCGTCCCCCGCACGCTATGAAAGCCGCCGAAATCCGCGAGAAATTCCTCAAGTTCTTCGAATCGAAGGGCCATACGATCGTTCGCTCGTCGAGCCTTGTGCCCGGCAACGACCCGACACTGCTCTTCACCAATTCGGGAATGGTGCAGTTCAAAGATGTGTTCCTCGGCGCGGAATCGCGTCCGTATTCGCGCGCCACAACCGCGCAGCGCAGCGTGCGCGCCGGCGGCAAGCACAACGATCTGGAAAACGTCGGTTACACCGCGCGTCACCACACGTTCTTCGAAATGCTGGGCAACTTCTCGTTCGGCAACTACTTCAAGCGCGACGCGATCCACTACGCGTGGGAATTGCTCACCGGCGTGTACCAACTGCCGAAAGACAAGCTGTGGGTCACCGTCTATCACGAAGACGACGAAGCGCACGACATCTGGGCGAAGGAAGTGGGCGTGCCGGTCGAGCGGATCATCCGCATTGGCGACAACAAGGGTGCGCGCTACGCGTCGGACAATTTCTGGCAGATGGCCGACGTCGGGCCGTGCGGCCCTTGCTCGGAAATTTTCTACGACCACGGCCCGGAGGTCTGGGGCGGGCCGCCGGGGTCTCCTGAGGAAGACGGCGACCGCTACATCGAGATCTGGAATCTCGTGTTCATGCAATTCAGCCGCGACGCCCAAGGCAACATGACGCCGCTGCCCAAGCAGTGCGTCGACACGGGCATGGGTCTCGAGCGTATCGCCGCGGTTCTGCAGCACGTGCACAGCAACTACGAGATCGATCTGTTCCAGGCGCTCATCAAGGCCGCGGGCCGCGAAACCGGCGTGACCGACCTGACGAACAACTCGCTGAAGGTGATCGCCGATCACATCCGCGCGTGCTCGTTCCTGATCGTCGACGGTGTGATTCCGGGCAACGAAGGCCGCGGCTACGTGCTGCGCCGTATCGTGCGCCGCGCGATCCGCCACGGTTACAAGCTGGGCAAGAAGGGTTCGTTTTTCCACCGCATGGTGCCGGACCTCGTCGCGCAAATGGGCGGCGCCTATCCGGAACTGAAGGACGCGGAACAACGCGTGACCGACGTGCTGCGTCAGGAAGAAGAGCGCTTCTTCGAGACCATCGAGCACGGCATGTCGATTCTCGAAAGCGCATTGGCCGATCTGGAAGCGAAGGGCGGCAAGACGCTCGACGGCGAACTCGCATTCAAACTGCACGACACCTACGGCTTCCCGCTCGATCTGACGGCAGACGTCTGCCGCGAACGCGAAGTGACGGTCGACGAAGCCGCCTTCGACGAAGCGATGGCGCGTCAGCGCGAACAGGCGCGCGCGGCGGGCAAATTCAAGATGGCGCAGGGCCTCGAATACTCGGGTGCGAAGACTACGTTCCACGGCTACGAAGAAATCATCTTCGACGACGCGAAAGTGATCGCGCTGTATGTCGACGGTGCGTCGGTTAAGGAAGTGAGCAACGGCCAGCAGGCGGTCGTCGTGCTCGACCACACGCCGTTCTACGCGGAGTCAGGCGGCCAGGTCGGCGACCAGGGCGTGCTGGCTAATGCGAGCGTGCGCTTTGCGGTAGCCGATACGCTGAAAGTGCAGGCGGACGTGGTCGGCCATCACGGCACCCTCGAGCAGGGCACGCTGAAAGTCGGCGACGTCGTGAAGGCGGAAATCGATGCAGTGCGTCGTGCCCGCACCGAGCGCAATCACTCGGCCACCCACCTGATGCACAAGGCGCTGCGCGAAGTGCTCGGCTCGCACGTGCAGCAAAAGGGTTCGCTGGTCGACGCGGACAAGACCCGTTTCGACTTCGCGCACAACGCGCCGATGACTGACGAGCAGATCCGTCAGGTCGAAGCGATCGTCAACGCGGAAGTGCTGGCGAACGCGCCGGGCATTGTGAAGGTCATGCCGTTCGACGAAGCGGTAAAGGGCGGCGCGATGGCGCTGTTCGGCGAAAAGTACGGCGACGAAGTGCGCGTGCTCGACCTCGGTTTCTCGCGCGAGTTGTGCGGCGGTACGCACGTGCATCGCACGGGCGACATTGGCCTGTTCAAGATTGTGATGGAAGGCGGCGTGGCTGCGGGCATTCGTCGCGTGGAAGCGATCACGGGCGATAACGCCGTGCGCTTCGTGCAGGATCTCGACGCGCGGATCAATGCGGCTGCGGCCGTGTTGAAGGCGCAGCCGTCGGAACTGACGCAGCGGATCGTGCAGGTGCAGGATCAGGTGAAGTCGCTGGAGAAAGAACTGAGCGCATTGAAGTCGAAGATGGCTTCGAGCCAGGGCGACGAGCTTGCCGGTCAGGCAATCGAAGTGGCAGGCGTCCATGTGCTGGCTGCCACGCTCGAGGGAGCGGACGTGAAAACGCTGCGCGAGACTGTCGACAAGCTGAAGGACAAGCTGAAGAGCGCGGCGATCGTGCTGGCCTCGGTCGAAGGCGGCAAAGTGAGCTTGATCGCCGGTGTGACGGCGGACGCCAGCAAGAAGGTCAAGGCCGGTGAGCTGGTCAACTTCGTTGCGCAGCAAGTCGGCGGCAAGGGCGGCGGTCGGCCGGACATGGCGCAAGCGGGTGGCACGGAGCCGGCGAATCTGCCGGCGGCACTGGCGGGCGTGAAGGGGTGGGTCGAAGCCCAGCTCTGATTCGGGTTTGATTGAGCCATGCGGGGCGTGGGTTGTTGTTGCGTCCCGCGTGGCTCGAGTTGTTTTTAGCCTTGGCGTGTCTTGCCGTGCATCAACCTGGCCGACTGCGGTGGCGGTTAGCGTTCTCCGACACGCAGGCAAAGCATCAAGCAACGCCTGCCGGTGCGGCGGTAGGTAACGCTACTGCATCCTCTCCCGACACAAGCGTCTGCCGCAGCGCATTGAGCGCGGACGAAAAATGCCCCCGTCGCCAGACAAGAAGCGTTTCGATCGCGCCAATATCGCGAAGCTCATGAACTGCGATATTGCTGGCGTCGGCCTGCAAATCCAGCACTGATCTGGGCGCCACGGCCACCCCGGCCCCAGCCGCCACGCAAGCCACAATCGCATGGTAGGAACCCAGTTCCAGCACCCGAGCGGGCCTCACCCCGTGCTCCAGATACCACTTCTCGATGTACGCCCGGTAAGCACACCCACGCTCGAAAGCGATCAGCGTCGATAAGGCAATATCCCGCACGTCGCGAATCGGCCGATGGCCTCGCGGCGACAGCATCACCAGCTCTTCGCGGAAAACCGGCACCGTCTCGAACAATTCACCGAGCGCGGCAGGATCCGGCGGGGTCGCCACCAGCGCCGCATCCACTTCGAATTCGCGGACCCGCTCGATCAACTTACCGGTCGTGCCAGTTTCGAGTTCCAGTGCGACATCCGGCCACTGCTGGTGATAACGCGCGAGCAAGCCAGGCAGACGCGTCGCCGCGACGCTTTCCATCGTGCCCAAACGCAAGCGCCCACTTGGACGATCCTCGCGTACCGCATGGCGCGCCTCGTCGGCGAGCGCGAGCAGGCGCTCCGCGTAGGGCAGCAGCGTCTCGCCAGCCGGCGTCAAAACGAGGCGCCGGCCATCGCGGATGAACAGGTCGGTACCCAGTTGCTCCTCGAGTTGCTTAATGCGCGTCGTGACGTTCGATTGCACGCGGTTGAGCTTGGCAGCGGCGCGCGT
Source organism: Paraburkholderia sp. GAS348 (assembly GCF_050434205.1). Classification (NCBI taxonomy): domain Bacteria; kingdom Pseudomonadati; phylum Pseudomonadota; class Betaproteobacteria; order Burkholderiales; family Burkholderiaceae; genus Paraburkholderia; species Paraburkholderia sp. GAS348. The sequence continues at coordinate 108,504 of NZ_JBNPVT010000004.1, read as the reverse complement.
GACGCCGTTTTCGCGCACGACCGCACGAAAAATGGTCAAGGCGGCCAGATCCATGGTTCTCTCCTGGCGATGGTTGGTATCCGAATTATTCATTTTTCGTGATGGAGAGGTCAAGCTAATATGGATTGAAGAAACCGGTGCTTGCCGGCCCGAATCCACTTACCGTCCGCTCATGAACAATCTCGCTTCCAGCGCGCACGACATCCCTGCCGAACGTCACAGCGCCCGCCGCGCGGCCTTTGCCTGCATGGTCACCTTGGCCGTGGTGCTTGGTATCGGCCGTTTTGCGTTCACGCCGCTCTTGCCGCTGATGCTTCACGGCAGCGCCTTCGGCCAGCCGCAGATCGATATCCAGCATGGCGGCTGGCTCGCGTCGTTCAACTACGCGGGCTATTTCGTCGGTGCGCTCACCTGCGCGGCATTGCGCGTCGAGCCGGCGCGCATGGTGCGGGCGGGCCTTGTGGCGACGGTTTTGCTGACACTGGCGATGGGCGTAACAAGCCAATTCTGGGTGTGGGCCGTCGTGCGCTTCGTTGCCGGCGCGATCAGCGCCTGGACCTTCGTGTTTGCCTCGCAGTGGGGCCTGCGGCGGCTCGCCGAACTTGGCGCGCACGGGTGGAGCGGGGTGATCTATACAGGCCCGGGCGTGGGCATCGTCGGGACGGGCTTGCTGGTCAGCGCCGCGGGCGGCTACGGCGCGACGGCGGGCTGGGTCGGTTTCGGGCTTATCGCGGCGGTGCTTTCGATCGCGGTTTGGCGCGTGTTTGGGAGCGTGACCGATATCACCTCAGCAGGCGCGGCGCGTGCCACGAGCGCGGCAACCACCGCCGCGCATGCGAGCCAACGCCCGGCCGCCAGCCAACGCCCCCCCACAAGCCATTTCCCTCACCGCGCCGATGCCTTCTGGCTGATCCTGCTCTACAGCGTGCCCGGTTTCGGCTACATCATCACCGCGACGTTCCTGCCGGTGATCGCGCGCCACGCCCTGCCGGGCTCGTCCTGGCCCGATCTGTTCTGGCCGATGTTCGGCGCGGCTTTGATCGTCGGTGCGTTGCTCGCGGCACGCTTGCCGGTGCATTGGGACAACCGCACGCTGCTCGCCGGTTGTTACTTGCTGCAAGCCGCCGGCATTGCGCTCGGCATCGTCTGGCCCACGGCAGGCGGCTTCTCGCTCGGCAGCATCCTGATTGGCCTGCCATTTACGGCCATCACCCTGTTCGCGATGCGCGAAGCGCGGCGTCTGCGCGGCGACAATGCGGCTGGCCTGATGGGCTATGCGACGGCGGCGTATGGCGTGGGTCAGATCGTCGGTCCGCTCGTGGCTGCACCGATAGCCGACCACACGGGGTCTTTTTCGCCGGCGCTGTGGCTGGCGGCGGGGGCGTTGCTGCTGGGCGCGGTCGGTCTGATGATCGTGGCGCGCGTGCCGCGTGGTAACGGTCGCACGCCCGATTGCGGCTGCAACTAACGGCCTGTGCGAACTGTGCACGCTGATGCGTAGTCGAGGCTACCGGCACCGGCTTTGAGCAAAGCGGCGCGTTCCTCGGCGTCAACCGATCTCGCAAGCGCAAGTGCCAGCACGGCAAGGTTGTCCGCCGCCTTGCGACGAAAACATGGGTCTGTTGAACCACCCGCGAAGCAAATACCAAAGCGAAAAACAAATAACCCGCTGGCGCACTAAAATGACCGCTTTCCTGTCATCTCAGCGCGCCCGTCGCCGGGTGCGCCGCCAGCCATGCAACATTTCGCGTCCGACAACTATGCCGGCATCTGTCCCGAAGCGCTCGCGGCGCTGACCGCCGCCAACAATAGCGGCCACGAGCCGGCTTATGGCGACGACTCCTGGACCAACCAGGTCTGCGACCGCCTGCGGGATCTGTTCCAGACCGATTGCGAAGTGTTTTTCGTGTTCAACGGCACGGCCGCCAATTCACTGGCGCTGGCGTCGCTGTGCCAGTCGTATCACTCGGTGATCTGCCATGAACTTGCTCATATCGAAACCGATGAATGCGGCGGCCCCGAATTCTTCTCCGGCGGCTCGAAGCTGCTGACCGCGCCGGGCGTCGGCGGCAAGCTCACGCCGGATGCGATCGAAGCGGTTGTCACGCGCCGCGCCGATATTCACTACCCGAAACCGAAGGTCGTCACGCTGACCCAATCGACTGAAGTGGGCACCGTCTACACCGTCGAGGAAGTGCGCGCAATCGCGGCGATCGCCAAGCGGCGCCATCTGAAAGTGCATATGGACGGCGCGCGGTTTGCGAACGCGGTCGCGGCGCTCGACGTGCATCCGTCCGAGATCACGTGGCGCGCGGGCGTCGACGTGTTGTGCTTCGGCGGGACCAAGAACGGTTTGCCGGTTGGTGAGGCCGTGGTGTTCTTCGACCGCTCGCTCGCCGATGATTTCGCCTACCGTCTGAAGCAGGCCGGCCAGCTTGCTTCGAAAATGCGCTTTATCTCCGCGCCGTGGCTCGGTCTGCTGGATAACGACGTCTGGCTGCGCAACGGGCGTCATGCGAATGCGATGGCGGAATTGCTGCAAGCGCGGTTGCAGGAAATTCCCGGCGTGAGCATCATGTTTCCGCGAGAATCGAACGCGGTCTTTGCGCAATTGCCCGCGCAGGCCGCCAAGGCAATGCGTGCGCGCGGCTGGAAGTTCTACGAGTTCATCGGCGCAGGCGGTTGCCGGCTGATGTGCGCCTGGGACACGCAGCCGGAAACTGTCGAGGGTTTTGCTGCGGAAGTGCGCGAGCTGTGCGTGGCCTGAGCCCGCATAGACTGCGCACCCAGGCCCGGCTGGAGCGGTGAACTTGATCCGGAAGCTGGAACGAGGCTTACAAACAAGACCGCGCACTGGGTGCTGAACCAACTGCAACACGACATTCAACGCTGAACAACGCTGCACACAAAACATAAGAGACAACCCACTCGCCATGACCGAATACCGATTTTGTCCGCGCTGCGCTACGCCTTTGATCGAGCGCGTCGATGCTGAATATGAAGGCGGACGGATCCGCCAGATCTGCGCCGATACGGAATGCGGCTACGTCCACTGGAACAATCCGCTACCAGTGGTGGCCGCGATCGTCGAATACGAGGGCAAGATCCTGCTCGCACGCAACGCCGCATGGCCGGAAGGTATGTTCGCGCTGATCACCGGCTTTCTGGAAAACGGCGAGACCCCGGAAGAGGGCATTGCCCGCGAAGTGCTGGAAGAAACCTCGCTGCACGCGGAGACGGTCGAGTTGATCGGCGTGTACGAATTCATCCGCAAAAACGAACTGATCATCGCGTATCACGTGAAGGCGTACGGGACGGTCGCGTTGTCGCCGGAATTGCTCGAATACCGGTTGATCGAACCGGCCAAACTGCGTCCATGGCGTGCGGGCACCGGTCAGGCGCTCGGCGAATGGATGCGACGGCGCGGCTTGCCGGTCGAGTTTGTCGAAAAGCCATGGAAGTAAGTATTGCCAACGAATTGGCCATCGCCCCTCGCCAACGATCAAGACAACCTCTACGCCACGTCACGATGAGCAGACCCGCACCCGCCGCGCGCAGCGCCTACCCGCACTTTCTGCCTATCACCACACGCTGGATGGACAACGACGTCTACGGCCACGTCAACAACGTCGTCTATTACAGCTACTTCGACACCGTGGTGAACGAGTACCTGATCCGCGCCGGCGTGCTCGACTTCGAGCATGGCGCGACGATCGGCCTCGTGGTCGAGACGCATTGCAATTACTTCGCGCCGCTGGTGTTTCCGGAGCGGGTCGAGGCGGGTTTGCGGGTGGTGCGGCTCGGCACCTCGAGCGTGCGCTACGAGGTGGGCCTCTTCAAGGAGGGCGAAGATCAACCTGCCGCCCAGGGTCATTTCGTGCACGTGTATGTGGATCGCGTCACGCGCCGTCCGGTGACCTTGCCCGCCGACTTGCGCGCGGCGCTCGAACCGCTCACCGTCGCCGTGCAGGCGGAATAGGCGCGTGCAGTCGTTCGTCGTCAATCTGCTCAACGGTGTCAGTTACGGCCTGCTGCTGTTCATGCTGTCGGCAGGCTTGACGCTGATTTTCAGCATGCTCGGTGTGCTGAATTTTGCGCACGCGAGCTTCTATATGCTCGGCGCGTACGTCGGTTTTTCGGTGACGGCGCATGCGGGCTTCTGGAGTGCGCTGGTGATCGCGCCGCTGATTGTCGGCTTGATCGGCGCGGCGCTGGAGCGCTGGCTGCTGCGCCGTGTGCGTGTGCATGGTCATCTCCCCGAGTTGCTGCTGACGTTCGGCGCCGCGTATCTGCTCGGCGAACTGGTCAAGCTCGGCTGGGGCTTGAGTCCGCTTGGCGCGACTGTTCCGGCCGGGCTCGACGGCCCGTTGTTCACTGTCTACGGCGCGGCCTTCGCACGCTATCGGGCCTTCATGATGACGGTATCGCTGGCGATGCTGGCGGTGCTCTACGCGGTGCTGCGCGTGTCCAGGGCGGGGCTGATCGTGCGCGCCGCGCTCACGCATGCGAGCGCTGTCGAGGCGCTCGGCCACAACGTGCCGCGCGTGTTCACCGGCGTGTTCGCGGCGGGCACGGCGCTCGCCGCGCTCGCCGGCGTGATCGGCGCGCCGCTCTTCGTGATCGAACCGGCAATGGCGGAGTCGCTCGGCTCGATCGTGTTCGTAGTGGTGGTGATCGGTGGGTTGGGCTCGCTGAGCGGGGCGCTGGCGGCCTCGCTGATCGTCGGTTGCGTGCAGACCTTTGCGGTGGCGAGCGACGTCTCGTTGGGCGATCTCACGGCGGTATTCGGCGGCGTGCTGCCGGCCGCATGGGACGCGCTCACGCTTGCGCAACTTGCGCCGCTGATTCCCTATCTGCTGCTTGTCGCGATGCTGGCGCTGCGCCCGCGTGGACTGTTCGGACGGCGTGACGATCATGCGTGAGCCGTCCAAAAAGTTCGCTGTGCCGACAACCACGTCTCGCTCGATGTTGCGCAGGTTCGCGCCATGGCTTGCACTCGTCCTGTTCCTCGTCGTGCCGCCCTTTGTCTGGCCGCAGAGCTGGCTGCTCGCCTATCTTGCGCAGACCGCGACGATGATCGTGTTCGCGCTCTCGTACAACCTGCTGCTCGGCGAAACCGGCTTGCTGTCCTTCGGTCATGCGGCTTATTCGGGCCTCGGCGCGCTCGTCGCGGCGCAGGTGTTCAACCGCATTGGCGTGCCGTTGGTGCTGTTGCCGTTGATCGGCGGCAGCGGCGGTGCGCTGTGCGGGGTGCTGTTCGGTTTCGTGTCGACGCGGCGTGCCGGGACGGCTTTCGCGATGATCACGCTCGGTATCGGCGAACTCGTCGCGGCGGCGGCGTGGACTCTGCCCGACTGGTTCGGCGGCGAGGCCGGCGTGCCGATCGATCGCGCGAGCGGGCCGATGCTAGCAAGCTGGAGCTTCGGCCCGGCACGCGAGGCGTATGCGCTGATCGCGCTGTGGTGCGTGCTGGCGAGCGTGGCGATGTTCATACTGTCGCGCACACCGTTCATGCGGCTTGCCAACGCCGTGCGCGACAACCCGGCGCGCGCTGCGGCGATCGGCTGCTATCCGCGCCGCATCCGCTATGGCGTGGTGGTGATGTCGGCGTTTTTTGCGGGCATCGCAGGCACCCTGGGGCTGATCAATGTCGAACTGGTGTCGACGGAAAGCGTCGGCATGATGCGTTCGGGCGCCGTGCTGATTGCGACGGTGATCGGCGGCACGGCGGCGTTTTTCGGGCCGGTCGCGGGCGCGATCGTCCTGACGTTTTTCAGTGTCGCGGTGGCGAGCATCACGCGGGCCTGGCTGTTCTATCTGGGGCTGTTCTTCATCGTGGTCGTGGTGGCGTCGCCGGATGGACTGGCGGGTTTCGTGCAGCGGCACACGGCCCGCGTCGCGGCCTACGGCTGGCGCGTGTGCAGCAAGACGTATCTTTGGGGTACGGCCTCAGCGGTGCTGTGGACGCTGGCCGTCGTGTTCGCGGTGCAATGGGCCTACGCCGTGCAATTCGGCGCGGACGACGGCGCGGCTTTCAACGTCGTCGGCGTGCCGTTGCAGAGAACCTCGCCGTATCTTTGGCTCGGCGTTGCGGTGTTCATGCTGGCCGCGCTTGGGGTGCTTGCCGCGCACTGCGCGCTTCGCGCACAAGCACGTCTCGCCGTTCGCGCGAGCGTCACGCCGATCACCGGAGACGCGCGATGATCCCGGCGCTCGCGGTCTACGGCATCGAAAAGCGCTTCGGCGCCACGCAGATTCTGCGCGGCGTCGATCTGGCGATCGAGCCCGGCGAGCGCCATGCATTGATCGGGCCGAACGGCGCCGGCAAGTCGACGCTTTTCAATTTGATCGCCGGGGGCGCGCGGCCGAACGCCGGGCGCATCGATCTGTTCGGCGCGGAGATCACGCGTCTCGCGCCGGCCGCGATCACGCGCCGCGGCCTTGCGCGCAGTTTCCAGACCACCAGCGTGTTCGCCCGCCTCAGCGTGTTCGACAACCTACGCTGCGCGGCCATGCTGGCCGAGCGTGACCGCACGCGCTGGTGGCGGCGGTTCAGCGGCTCGCGCACGGTCGATGCCCGCGCCGGGCAGGTGCTCGAAGCTGTGGGCTTAAGCGCGCGCCGGCATATCCAGGCCGGCACACTGAGCTATGCCGAGCAGCGTGCGCTCGACCTCGGCCTCGCGCTCGCGGGCGGCGCGCATACCCTGCTGCTCGATGAGCCCACCGCGGGCATGAACCGCGCCGAAGCGGCGCGCGCGATCGAATTGATTCGCACGACCACCGCGGGCCGTACGCTGCTGATGGTCGAGCACGACATGGACGCCGTGTTCGCGATCGCCGACCGCATTTCGGTGCTGGTGCAAGGCCGCATCATCGCGACCGGTACGCCGGCCGCGATTCGCGCGGATGCGGCAGTGCGCGCCGCTTATCTTGGCGACGGCTTGCGCACATGACCGCTTTGCTCGACATTCGACAACTGAACGCCTGGTACGGCGCGAGCCAGGCGCTGCACGGCGTCACGTTGCAGATCGAGGCAGGCGAAGTCGTCGCGCTGGTCGGGCGCAACGGCTCCGGACGCTCGACGCTGGCGCGCGCGATCATGGGGCTCGTGCGCAGCGAGGGCGAATTGCGTTTTGCCGGTCATGCGCTCGGCGGTCTTCGCACCTTCGAGATTGCCCGTCTGGGGCTCGGTTACGTGCCTGAACATCGCGACGCTTTTCCGACGCTGAGCGTCCACGAGAATCTGCAACTCGGTGTGGCGCCGCGCGCTCGCGGCCGCATGCCGCGCTTTGCCTTTGACGACGCCTACGAACTGTTCCCCATCCTGCGCGAAAGAAAGCGTACGCGCGCCGGCGCATTATCGGGCGGCGAACAGCAGATGCTGACGCTCGCGCGGGCATTGCTCGGCGACCCCGACTTGCTGGTCGTCGATGAACCTGGCGAGGGGCTAGCCAGCCAGGTGATGGGGCAGGTTGCGCAGTGTCTGCAGATGCTGCGTGATCGCGGCATGGCGATGCTGCTGATCGAGCAGCGGCTTGTGATTGCGCAAGACATCGCCAGTCGGGTAGCGGTGATGGGGCATGGAGAAATTGTTTTCGATGACGCGCTCGCGTCGTTTGTGAGGCGGCCGGACGTGATGCGGGAATGGCTCGGGGTGGGTTAGCCGAGGTGTACCCTGGCTGGCCTCAATTGCGGCGTCCTTGACGCCTCGGCATGCGCGACGTGCACGATCAAGTGCCGCGCATCTCGTCACTTTCTATTACAGCACTGCGTTCGAATTTGCGGCTGTCTCGTGGGTCAGGCCCGGTTGACGTCTGCGAGACTGAAGGCACTGAGGCGGCGTAGAACCACCTTCCGCAGCAGCAATCAATCGGCAGTCAATCCCGCCGTGGGTCCTGTTTAACCGGGGCTAGTCGTCGTCGCCCGGAACCGGGTTGAAAATGTCCCGCTTACACTCATCGGGCGGTGGACAGCACGCCTTCCCAACGCGATTGCATGAAACGTTACAGATGGTGGCGGGATTGTTGTAACCCCGGTTGAAAGCGGGCTTACTACAGCTTTCGACGCTGGGAAGAGGCGATGCGGGAAGACGTACTAAGTATTGAAGAAGCGTTTGGCGATTTGTTTGATCCGCGCAGCCGCGCGCCAGCTCATGATCTGACGGAAATGCTGGTGGTGGTCATCGATGGCAAGACCGTACGCGGCTCGTATTGTGGCGAACCGCATGCGCTTCACCTGGTGTCGACCTACGGCAGCGGCCTGGGTATGGCGCTAGGGCAGGTGCGCATGGCAAACAAAAGCAACGACATCACGGCGATCCCGTTCGCCTACTAAGCCATGGTAATCAGCCCTCCATTCCTGCCTGCCGCCGGTCTCACGTCCACCGACCCCACGGAACCCGATCCGATGATGGCGGCCGTTGGGCAGTTTGAACTGCTCCATCACGGCACCTACCCGATTGCGTTTGACCGCCGTTCGCATTGCGGCATTCACCTGGCCCCGTCCGAGCAGACGGAGCCCGTACGGGCGATCGCCGATGGCGAGGTGATTGCGTACCGCGTCAGCAAGAATGCGATTGCCGATGGCCAGATCAATCCGCAAACCGGTAACCCCGTACTGAACTCGAATACGGGCTTCGTGCTGCTCAAGCATGTGACCGATACCGGCGACGGGCGCACGATCACGTTCTATTCGCTGTACATGCATCTGCTGGACATGACTGCACAGCAAAACATCGCTCCGCAGCCCACCAATCCAGCTCAGAACAGTTCGCCCGACGGGTTGCCCGCATGGCTACTCGACACGGCTGGGGGCAAGGATGGCGTAGCGCGGTCCGGCAACGGCAGAAAGGTCTATCGCAAGGACATGCTGGGATACTGGGGGAGTTGTCATGGCACCCGGCATCTGCACTTTGAAATTTTCATGACCGAAACGGATTTCACGGCATGGTTCGCCCAGGACGGACATAAGGTTCAGCTCGGCGCGAAAAATCCGGTCACACCCGCATCGAAGGATTACTGGGGACACAGCTACTTCGTGATTCCCGGCGGACAGACATTCGTCAGCGTGCCGCCGGGGCAGCATGGCTCCGCGTACTTTCCGGCGCTGACGTCCGGAACACTCGACCCGAACAGCAAGCTCTATGTCGAGGCGTATTTCCACAAGGGCGAACGCTACACACGATCATGGGTCGGCATAGGTGACAGCATCAAGCCGCTAACAGCGGCGCCGGTGAAGGATCGATACAAGGAATACGAATACAACCTGTACCAGCGTGCGACGGACCTCTATCCGCACTGCCCGAGCGACGGCTACGACATGCTGCGCTTTGGCCGCATCCTTGGAGCGGACCAGCAGACGCTACCTGCGTCGGCACCGAACACGTGGGTGGCAGTGCCCTTCGACGAGAACAGCACACAGGGCTACATCGACATCAGCCAGGACGCCATCCAGAAGCTGTCAGATGCGGATTTCCCGTTTTTTACTGGCTGGAAAAGGATCGACGACGACAATACTCCGTTTGGTCCGGATGGCCTGTGTGGTTACGACGAACTATGCAAGATCACCGGTGTTGCTGAAGCACAGGAATTGCCCGGTGCGACGATGCCTTCCGAGTACAGCGAGGATGATCAGCTGGCTGCTTACGTACGGGGTAAGGAAGACGTACTGAACAGCCTGAAGGGTTTTATTTGCCACGCGAGCAGCGAATGGGATGCAGGCAACAACGATGGGCGCTATGGGGGGCTGAACGAGCCAGACGGATTCTTTGGGAAGCGCAAGGATATCGATCCAGACGAATATGACAAGTTCGTCGCCTTTCTGAAGAGGTTTCAGTTTCTGGAACAGACGCCACTGGGTGGCCACAGGTTCTGGTTCTTCCATCCGCTTGCGTTTATCCGGCATTTCAGGAAATGCGGATGGCTGAGCGCACAGGAGTTGGCTCAATGCATTCCTCGTAAAATCGTTGACCAGACCAGAAATCAAGTGAACCAAACAGTGTTTCCCCGAGGAAGCATCGGTTGGGGTTCAGCCTTGGCGAGGGTGCAACGGTTTTTACCTCACCTTAATCGAGCTTTTCGAAAATACGGACTATCGAGCAACGGCATTCGGCTTTCTTATTTTCTTGGAAATGCCATACAGGAGACTACATATCTATCGCAGACAGCAGAAGGAGATGGGTCTCATCTTAGCTATGCCCCGTGGTATGGTCGAGGAATCATCCAGCTGACACATGAGGAAAATTACAAACGATATGGCGATTACAGAGGCTGGCCCGGCTCCGCGTCAAGTTATAGGGACTCCCTTGAAACAGATCCGGCTCGCGCGAGTGATTCGGCGGGATTTTACTGGGTAAGCTGTGCGAAGCCGGTTAATTCTGCCCACAATATCAATGTTGAGGCTGACGCATATCCAATAATCTCGCCGACTACAATAACGAATGTATGCTCGAGTTACGATTATCATAATCGGACGTGTAATACTGTTTTGTCAGCGATGAGATTTCGAGTCTGTCAGCAGTTTGAGCGAACCGCGAGAGCAGTTAACACCGGGTCGCCAAATAGGACGGGTGCGATGTATGGGCTGGTTCCGCGGACCAATGTTTTTCTCTCATCGATGGCAAAATTGTCCGATGTGTTAATCGATTTTGAGGATGCGTATGCTCAGAAAATCGGCTAAAAAATTTTTCGTATATATCGGATCTTTAAGTGCTAGTGCTGGCATGCGAAATTTAAATAGGATCATGCCGATCGTTGGGCTGGCCTTATCTTTAAAAATCGCGCTTATTTCGAATGATTCGTGGTCTAAAAGACTGCAGTCCACCCCTGAAATTTCCGTCAATGAAAATAGAATCCATATAAGTTTTCCGTCTGGAAAAATGCAAACAATAATAGTTGATCATGAAGTTAAATTGGTGGACGTTAAATTTGAGAATTTGACATCTGGCGGGTATGAGGATTTAAAGGTGCTGAACACCCGAGGGGCTTCTCAAGAGTTCTACGACGTGTACTTATATTCGCCCAAGCAAGGAATATACGTTTTCAACAAAGAATTGAGTGATATTCCGTGTTTGCAGGCGGATGCGAAACGGAAGCAGGTGATCGGTGCGTGTTTTCACGAGAGTTCTTGTGAAAATTGGGAGGAGCGCTATACCCTCAGCGCGAGAGGTGTGCTTTCACTTATCGAACGAAGGGGAACTTACTGCGATCCTACGGGGCAAACCTATTTTTATGTGGACAGGTTCAAAAATGGAAAGCATATTTATTCAAAGGTTACTCCGCTTTCTCCTTCAACCGGTCAGTAGGCTGCATAATTAATGATTCAAGATAAAATTAAATCGAACGCCGGATCCGCATCGCCTCCTACTCAGAATCTGCCCGTCGGCAAGATTTATAGCCACAGCATGAGTTTTCGGGACGCGTCCGCGACGGAAAAACCGCCTGTTAAAACGTTGATGTCGAAGCCTGGTGTCAATTTTGTTTGCGCCAGTTTGATCGACAAATCCAAAGAGGAGATCGCACGCCAGCATGGTGCTGTCTACGACGGAGATGGAAAAAAGTGGGTTCCTTATTTCGAGAGCAAGAGAGATGTAGAGCCTATGGACACACTCACTAAAGTGCAGAACCTGGAAGCGGTCAACGGGAACAGATTCTATTTGATCCAGGACGATCCCGCACAGCGCGAGCGCTACCTGTAATTTTGCATCTTTCACAAAGCTTTGGCCGTGTGCGGTGGTGAACCCGTTATGCACCTTAGCGATCCTAATGAGGATCTGCATCCATACGTTTTCGACGTCCTTCGCAGCGCCGAATTCGTTGGCGCCTCTGGATTTACACCCGTGCCAGCACGACGATTGCCGAAGACAACCCGTCGTTTCCCGGCAACGGGCGGCAAGCCGGTCGCGATGTGCCCCCCCGTTGCGCGTGCAACTGCCGGCGGCTTTCGTCGCTGCAGAACGTGAATATCACTTGACGATGCCAGTCGATCTGTCTCCCGCGGGTCCGCCGCGTGCCTACCCGACGAACCCGCCGCGTCTCGTGCCGTGGCTGATCGGTTGGGTACTTTGCAACGGAATTGGCTCAGCAGGGGCGCTGCTGCTGTGGCCGGCTGGCACACCCGCGAGCGGGCCGTGGTTCTGGTTTTGCGTGGCGGGTATCCCCAACGGCCTGTTCCTGATCACGCTGGGCATCGCGCGCGCCGGCTATGAGGCATTGTGGTTCCGGGCGCACTACTGGAACATGCACCGGCGCAACTGGCTCAATCGCCGCGTGCGCTATGCGCAGCAACCGCTGCAGGTGCTGGGCGTGGGCTATTGCCTGCCGCTCGGCGGTACGAGTCTCACCGAGGCAATCGCGGCAGCGAAGCCCCTGCCGAAAATGCAGGCACCGCGCAACGGTCCAGGGATGATCCTGCACAACCGTTTTGCCGATAACGATCCGCAACTCGATAGCCCGGCAATCGAAGCAGAAGCGGTACGACACGAAGTCGTACAGGATAAGAGCGGAACCCACGCTTCAAAGCAGGCCCCCGTTTCCCCAGCGGTCCATCTGATCCGTCGGGTACTCGAGCCGCTAGCGGTCAGTCTGCATGCGCTATCGCGATACGAACCGGTCTACTGGCCGAAGATCCATGTGCTGGCCTTGCCCGCCGAAGCGGGGGAGCGTGAACAGCAGGTCCGAGATGCGCTGCGCATGGCCGGCTTGCCTCCTCTTCAATGTCAGGCCGTGCCGGCTACGGACGGCCTGCTCGTGGCCGATGCGTGGCTCGATGCGGGCGAGAGACGCCCGCTGCTGGTGATCGCCGCGGAATGGCACGACGCGCAGCCGTCCACCGGCAGCACCGAAGGCAGCATCGCAGTCCTGCTCGCCCCCGGTGTGTTCGTCTTACCCGAACCGGTCAAGGTAGTGGCGAGCCTGCATCGACCCGTGGCGGGCGAACTGGATACCGTCGCCGACATACTCGCGAATGCCGTGCTGTGGGGCAACGCTGACGCCCCGACCATCCAGCCCGCCTGGATCAGCAGTCTCGAAGACTCGCACGAAACAGATCTGCTAGCGGCTCTCAAGAAGGCGTCGCTCTCCGGCGTCACAAAACTCGAAATGCAGCGCCGCGCCGATAAGCTCATCGGTCACTCGGGTGCGGCAGGTGGCTGGCTATCGGTCGCCGCGGCAGTCGAGTCGGCGGGGAGCGGTCCGCACCTGATCCTTCACACCCCCCAGCATACGCAGACCTCGCAGGCCGCGATCCTTTACGTGAGCCCCGCACCGGATCCCACTTCACCGCACGGCGAATCCGGCGAATAACCTCAAGACACTTTCATCGGGAGAGGAGTCCCCCGGCGCACCGGGCAGGCTCGCCATCTTGGGGTTGATCATGATTGCCGTCGTGCCGAAATTTGATGTGCCACGTGATGCTCCGACAGCGCCGGTTGTCATGCACTGCGCGATGCACGCACCCCTCGCTCCGTGCTCGAATCGGTCTCAGGGTGCCGTTTGAATCTCATATGCGTATAGACCGCCCAAGTCCGACGCGTGGGGCTTCCCAATGACTCGTCGTGGCGATTCAAACGCTCGATCGCTTGGTGAGCGTCCTACCAACAGCGCCGCCGCCGCGAGCGCCGATCGACCCGCCTCAGCATCACGGTCCGCGCTCGAACTTGCCAAGGCCAAACAGCTCGCTGCCGAACAACGTGTCGCCGAACGTGTGCCATCCGCGAGTGGCATGCATGAGACGCGTAGCCGTCCGTTGACGCTGCGCGATTCCGGCATCGACGGTTCGTTGATGTTCGCGCGCGACGTCGACTTTCGTGTAACCGGCGACATCGGCTTCATGATTCACGATATGGCGGCAACACTGACCCCGACGCACGCCGGTCTGCCGATTGTGTTCGACGATCCGACCAGCGTGACGATCAACGTCCATCGCGGCGACGTCACGCTCGACAGCGCCAGGCTCACCGCGATTTTCAACCGCTACCTGTTCCAATACCAGGGCTCGCCGTTGCGCAATATGCGTGTGATGCCTCAAGACTGCAGCGAACGCCACCCCCTGTTGGGAAATCGTCCTGGAAATCCATCTGCCACAGCGAATTGGGTTGTTCGTGTTCGAAGCGCTGCCAGTGCTGGCGCTGCGCGCAATCACGCTCAGTGATCCGGTCCGATGAGCGCGTGGGGCTGTGATGTGGGCGACGCGAGCGGTTGGCCAGGCCATCAGCGTCTTCTGTCTTGTGGCGATCAAGCCATTGGTAGTTGGTCTGATAGCTGATGTTGAAGCGCCGGCACAACTCGCTGACCGGCAACGTCTGTCCGGTCCGGGCAAATACATGTCAACCATGTTCCCGTATACCTGTCAGCAATGTCTCTAGTCTGCACAAGTGGTGGTATATCGAGTCGTACATGCCAAGTTCGTCGAAGCTCATACTCGTGACGACGTCGGCGACCCGCCGGCAATGCTGGGGAGGTTCATATGCATGGTGTAACAGGATGGTTCAGGAATGACTCGTTCAGTGACTACGCACTTCGACCCGCGGTTCATGCAGCGGCCGCCGCGAACGGAGGCGCCACTGGCGACGGTAGTCGCGAGACTCCCAGACCTCCGTGGGGAATAGCGGTGGAACCGCAATATCAATCCAACAAGGAGAACTGGGACGAGTATCAAAAAAGACATTGCAATTGGCGTACGGGCGGCCCATGCCGTGGCAAACCGCCGAAAAATGAAGGGGAGAGTCCGCCGCCAACGCGTGGCCAAATTGCGACTAGCGTAATTCTGTCGATTGTCGGTGGTGGTCCTTTGGAACCACGCCCAGCCGGGATGGGCGCTGAGCCGGGAGGTGCATCCGGTGTGCCGCTGGATATTCCGTCCGCGACGGGTACGTCTTCGCGCCTGCCATCGCGTCCCGCTACACCGATGGATACGTCTTCGCCGCCACCATCGCGTCCCGCTACACCGATGGATACGTCTTCGCCGCCACCATCGCGTCCCGCTACACCGATGGATACGTCTCCGCCGCCATCGCGTCCCGCTACACCGATGGATATGTCTCCGGCGTCGTCGCCTCCCGCTTCGCCGGCACCAGAGCAAAGCGAATTACCGCCTTCGCTTGCTGGCAGCAAGCCGGTCGACGCGACAAATTCCAGCACGCGGTCAAAGTCTGCCGATGAAGCGAACTCGCCTAATCCAGATCTCAACCCGGCATTTGTGCCTCCGGGCATGCATGTCAACGAGATCGGCTTTCTCGAGAAGAAAGCATTCCCCCGTGTTTATCGAGTTGACTCCGGTCTGAATCGCGCTGCGATCCTCGAACATGGTTTCGAACCATCATCTCACTTCGGGGGCATCAAAAAGATGATTTCGGGGGACGCGCTGATCGTTTCCGAAACGCTGGAAGGCGCACGAGCATTCGGCGACAGCGAATTTGGTGCTGGCCACTATGACCTGTATGAGATCAAGACCAAGGGTCTCAAAGGAGCGTCATTGAAGGACAACGTCTACTTCAACCCTGCCTTTACCGCCAAGCAGCTCGGTCGCACGCCGAGCGCACTAAAGGAGATGGCGCCGCGCGAGGTAGCGGAGGGTGCGCTGGAGTTTCGTGAAGCACATATCGATGCGGCCGCTGGTGATCCAGCCAGGATTCGTCTCATCGAACGTGGCATACCGCGCCCACAGACCCCTCCGGACAGTGACGGTTCGACCGACTAGGCGTGACGGCCGTTCCATGAAACCCGTCGCCCAAACCATGCACCGGGCGACGGCAAGCAAACCGGTCACGTGGCACGCGTTGGCATGCGCAACGCAGTCTGCTCGAACACGCGAGTCAGCGCGTGCCCGTGTCGTAGGCCGCTGCAGATGCTGCCCCGCACAGCGGCAACGCCAATAGATCACCAAGAAAGACAAATGCCATAGGAATGCAAAACAAAAGAAGGCGCAGCAGGCAATCAGAGCAGACCGCCTGCAAGGCAAAAACGATCATTCTTTATTGATAATCCACTCGTGCGCCGGATCGTTCTTGAAGTGCCAAACCCGCTGCTTGCCAGCCATAACATTGAGGTAGTACGAATCATATCCATAAGGCACTACAACCGGATGATACCCACGCGGCACCATCACGACATCGTGATCCTCAACGGCCATCGACTCATCGATATCGCGCATATCGGTATACACCCGCTGAAACGCAAACCCCTGCGCCGGATCGAGCCGATGATAATAAGTCTCTTCCAGCGAACTCTCGAGCGGCACATTATCGGTATCATGCTTATGCGGCGGATAACTCGACGCATGCCCACCCGGCGTCCGCACCTCAACAACCAGTAAAGACTCCGCAAGCTCAGTCTGCGGAAGAATATCGCATACGTATCGCGTATTCAGCCCCTTGCCACGCGTGGAGCGCTTCATCGAAGAAGGTTCGATCAACCTCGCCGGATACGCACCCTTGGCAGGCGCACTCGCCACACCAACCTCCGCATCGCGACAGGCGCGAACCGTCGCCCGCACGCCAGGCGGCAAATACACCGCATGCGGTGCGGCATCCTCGAACACGCTGTCGCGCGAACCCAGCGAACTCCATGTGGCGTCAGCAGTTTCAATATCCACCGCGCCCGTGAGCACCACGATACAAACCTCTCGCGATGGCTCAAAAACATGAACGACTTCGCTCGCGCCCAGCCGGTAAGCGGCAAATCCCACATACCGCCAGCACGCCGACTCAGGTGTCACCCGCGCGATCGTCTGGCCCTCGCGCTCCGCCTTCACCAATAAACTCATGCTGCCTCCTGCTCAGTCTTACCACCGGTGTCGAGCGGCGCATCGACCAGCGCTTGCAAAGTCCTGAATCCTTTCTGCGCATAGTCATACGACGGCGCCACCACCGGGTCCTGTTCCGCTTCAACCACCAGCCAGCCGCGATAACCATGCCGCTTCAAAAGATCGATGATCGCCGGGAAGTTCACCGCACCATCGCCCGGTACCGTGAAGGCTCCGTTGATCACGGCATCGAGAAAACTCCAGTTGCGATTGCGCGCCAGCTTCATCACCGCCGGCCGGACGTCCTTGCAGTGCACGTGACAGACGCGGCCAATGTGCTTGCCGAGTACCGCGAGCGGATCGCCGCCGGCAAACGTGATGTGCCCTGCGTCGAACAGCAGGCCGACGGCGTCGCTCGTGCGCGACATCAGCTGGTCGACGTCAGCCGGCGTTTCCACGTACGCGCCCATATGATGGTGGTACGCAAGCCGCACGCCGCGGCTCAACGTATAGCGTGCGAATTCGTCGACGCGCGCCGCATACGCGGCCCACTGCGCGTCGCTGAAAAAACGCGGGCGTTGATACAGCGGTTGCGGCGCACCTTGGATCGAATCGGCGACCTCGCCGTACACCATCGCCGTCGCGCCGTTCTGCGCGAGCAGGTCGAGATGCGGGCCGACCGAGGCGATTTCCTCTTCCACGCTGCGTCGCGCGAGCCGTCCGGAGTACCAGCCGGATACCAAGGCCAGATCGTATTGAGCGAGCAGCCTCCTCAGCGCCTGCGGCTCGCGCGGAAACTTGTTGCCGAGCTCGAAGCCCTGGTAGCCGATCTGCCGTCCTTCGGTCAGGGCGACTTCAAGCGGCGTTTCGCCGCCGAGCGAAGGCAGGTCGTCGTTCATCCACGATAAGGGGTTGATGCCGATCCGTACGTCGAAAGCAGTCATGCGGACATCCTCATTCGTTGTCGATGTGGCGGGGGCGGTCGCTGGGATCGGCGGGCGCGGTGCGTGCGGCGAGTTGCGCGTCGTATTGCGAACGTGCGGCGCGCACGGCGTCGCGCGCCGAAACTTCGGGCACGGCGACTTCCCACCACCAGCCGCCGTCGCCCGTGGTACGGGCCGGATCGGTGTCGATACTGATCACGTAGGTGCGATCGGCGGCGCGCGCACGTTGCAGCGCGTTTTCAAGCTCAGCGATATTCGCGACATGCTCGGCCTGCGCGCCGAGCGCGCGCGCATGCGCGGCGAAATCGATTCTCGGTGCGCCAAGCGGGCCCTGCATGCAGTCGTCGAGCAGGTTGTTGAACGGTGCGCCACCACAGGCTTGCTGCAAGCGATTGATGCAGCCGTAGCCGCGATTGTCGAGCACCACCACGATCAGCTTCGCGCCGATCATCACCGAACTCGCGATCTCGCTGTTCATCATCAAGTAGCTGCCGTCGCCGAGCATCACGATCACTTCACGCGCCGGCCGCGCAAGCTTGACGCCGAGGCCGCCGGCGATTTCGTAGCCCATGCACGAGTAGCCGTATTCGACGTGATATGCGCCCGGTTTGCCCGCGCGCCATAACTTGTGCAATTCGGCCGGCAAGGTTCCCGCTGCGCATACGACGATATCGTCCGTCGCGGAACGCGCGCTCGAACGCTGCACCGCGCCGATCACGTCGCCTTCATACGGCAGCACGGTGTCGCGTTGCGGCGCATGCGTGAGCGTGCTCACGGTATCGCGCCAGCTCGCCGCGAGTTTGTGCGCACGCGCGGTCCATGTGCGCTCAGCGTGCCAGCCCTGCAGAGGTCCGGTGAGCGCATCCAGTGCAAGACGTGCATCGGCTTCGACCACCAGCGCGCGATGCTTGAGGCCGTCGAATGGGTTCGCGTTGATGCCGATCACGTCGGCCTGCGTAAACAATGTGTTTGAACCGGTGGTGAAGTCCTGCAGGCGAGTGCCGATTGCGAGCACGCAGTCGGCATCGTGGGCTAGCGCGTTGGCGGCAGGCGAGCCGGTCACGCCCAACGCACCGGCGTTCAACGGATCGTTCCATGCGAGCGCACCCTTGCCGGCCTGCGTTTCCGCCACCGGAATGCCGTGCGCGGCGGCGAAGCGGTGCAGCGCGTCGGCCGCGCGGCCATAGAGCACGCCGCCGCCCGCAACGATCAGCGGACGCCTGGCGCGGCGCAGGCGGGCAACCGCCGCGTCGATATCTTCGGCGCGCGGCGCGGGGGAGTAAAACGTGACGACGCGCGGCGCAAAGAAATCGGCTGGGAAATCCCATGCCTGCGCTTGCACGTCCTGGGGCAACGCGAGCGTGACGGGACCGCACAATGCAGCGTCGGTTAGCACACGTAAGGCGCGCGGCAGCGCATTGAGCAACTGTGCCGGATGCACAATGCGATCGAAGTAGCGCGACACCGGCTTGAACGCATCGTTGGCGGAGACACCGCCGTCATGGAAATCTTCAACCTGCTGCAATACCGGATCGGGCGCGCGCGAGACGAACACGTCGCCGGGTAGCAGCAGCACCGGCAGACGATTTACATGCGCGAGCGCGGCCGCGGTGATCAGATTGGTCGCGCCGGGTCCGATCGAAGTGGTGACAGCCATCATGCGGCGACGGAAATGCGCCTTTGCATAGGCGATCGCGCTGTGCGCCATCGCCTGTTCGTTGTGAGCTCGCAGTGTGGGCAAAGCCTCGCGATGCTGATACAAGGCTTCGCCCATTCCAGCCACGTTGCCGTGCCCGAAGATCGCGAACACGCCGCCAAAGAGCGCCTCGGTGCCGGTGCCGTCTTCGGTCGTGACGCGAAGCGCTGCGAGGTAGCGAACCAGCGCCTGGGCGGTCGTCAGGCGGATGGTGCCGCCGGATGGTGGGTGGGCCTGGGTGGCGTCGTTGGCGGACGCCGCGTCATGATGCAATACGCGCTGGTTCATGCCGCCTGCTCCTGATGTGCGTGGCTCGCGGTGGTGGACTGCGCGCGTGTCGCTCCGCGCGTCGCACGCCACGACGCGATCAACGTTTCGAACGTGCGGCGCACCCGCGCAATCAGTTCGTCGTCGCCGATTTCACCGGCGAGCCATGCATGGCTCGGCTCGTGAAAAATCGTGCGGCCCACGGTAAAGCCCCGGCATGTCGCCGATTGCGCCGCCGCGCGAAAGCCATCGTTCAATTGCTCGACACCCGCCGATAAACCGAGCAGCACCACGCCCCGGCAGTACGGATCGCGCTCGGCGATCAGCGCGTCGACGGCTTGCCATTGTGCGGCGTCCATCGGTTCGAGCTTCCACCATTCGGGATAGATGCCGATGTTGTACAGCCGCTTCAACGCGCGATAGACGATGTCCGGTGCTTGCGGCAGAGGTGCGTGCTTCGGCGGAATCACTTCGAGCAGCAATTCGTGACCGCTCGCTTGCGTCGCGTCGTAGAGCGCACGCAGTTGCGCTTCCTGCTCGAGGCGTTGTTCGACCGGTTCGTCGGGATGGAATTGCACGAGGCACTTGGCGATGTGTTCCTGCGGCCACGCGGTCAGCGTCGTGCCGATCGAGCGGCCATGGTCGAACACGAGCGGCACGGAGCCGGGTAGCTCGACCGGCCGGCCGATCCACCAGCCGCGGCCGGTGGCGGCGTTCAATGCGTCCTGACCATAGCGGTCGTCGCTCAATATGCCGATGCGGCCTTGCAACCCCAAGGCGGTTTCCGTCTGCGCGACAGCTTCGACGAACAGGCGCTTCAGTTGCGCAATGCGCGCTTCGTCGGCGCCGGTCTGCTGGGCGAGTTCGAAGAACTGGTTGCGGTGGTCGAACGCGAAGCCGAGTACTTCGTCCCATTGTTTGCGCGCAGGGGAGACGCGATGCAGGCGTGCGAGCGTCGCATCGCGGTCGGGGCGGCGCATGCGTTGCGGGTCGGCCTTGGCTTCGCGCAGGAAGTAGTCGAGTTCGGTGGGCGTCGGCATTGCGGGCGCGCAACCGTGACGCGAGACGACCAGCGCGCCGCTGGCATTGGCGGCCCGCGCGCAGGCTTCGAGTGGTTGATCGCGCAACCATCCGGAGAGAAAGCCCGAGGCGAATGCGTCGCCCGCGCCGAGCACATTGAGCACTTCGACTTCCACGCCGCCATGAATCGGCGCATCGTCGAGCGTTGCGGGCACTTTACCGTCGATGATCTGGCAGCCCATCGGGCCGCGTTTCAGGACCAGGGTCGCCGGTGTGACGGCGCGCACCATCGCGAGGGCTTCGACGAGTTCAGTCTTGCCGCCGGCGATGCGGAACTCCTCCTCGGTGCCGATCACCAGATCGAACAACGGCAGAATGCGTTGCAAGTGCGCGGTCACGCCTTCGCTCGCGACGAAGCGGGTTTCGCCATCCGCCTTGCCCGTGAGACCCCACAACACAGGGCGATAGTCGATATCGAGCACGGTGCGCACGTTATTGCGTCGCGCGTAATCCAGCGCGCGGCGGCTCGCGCGGTTCACCTGTTCGGTCGAAAAGTGCGTGCCGGTAATCAGCAGGGCTTTCGACGACGCGATATACGCCTCGTCGAAATCCGCTTCATCCACCGCCATATCCGCGCAGTTCTCACGATAGAAGATCAGCGGAAACGTATCGCGATCCTTCAGCCCAAGCAGAACGAGCGCGGTCAGGCGCTCCTGATCGATGCGTACGTGACTGACGTCGCAGCCTTCCTTCGTCAAGGTCTCGGTGAGAAAACGGCCCATATGATCGTTGCCGACGCGCGCCAGCATCGCCGATGCAAGCCCGAGCCGCGCGCAACCGAACGCGATATTCGCCGACGAGCCGCCGAGATACTTCGCGAAGCTCGACACGTCTTCGAGCCGCGCGCCGACCTGCTGCGCGTACAGATCGACTGCGAGACGGCCAAGGCAGACGATGTCGCGGCTGCGGCCTGGCGCGAAACGGCTGGGCGTAGCCGCGGAGGCGGACGTGGGCCTGCTACCGTTCACGATCCCGGTCCCGCTGGATGTGCTGGAATGATCCATGAATATTCCTGAATAGCTGTGCGCGGGCGCGAGGCGCAGCAAGCGCTGGCAACCCACGCGAATGAATCAGATCGTCGCGCCGTCGAGTTCGCCGATCATCTTCTGCATTTCGGCGCCGCCGGCCATCATGTCGAGGACTTCATCCTTGCTGATGGTTTCCTTCGTGAACGTGCCGAGCGATTTGCCGCGATTGAGCAGCGTGAACGAATCGCCGATCGGATACGCGTGATGCACGTTGTGCGTGATGAAGATCACCGAGATGCCTTTTGCGCGCGCCGTGTGGATCAGCTTCAGCACATTGAAGCTCTGCTTGACGCCGAGCGCGGCGGTCGGCTCGTCGAGAATCAGCACGCGTGCGCCGAAGTGAATCGCCCGCGCAATCGCCAGGCACTGCTTTTCGCCGCCGGACATGGTGCCGATTGGTTGATGCGGGTCGCGCACGTTGATGCCCATTTCGGCGAGCTTGTCGCGTGCGGTGGTGGCGCTGGTTTCTAGATCCATCACGGTTAGAAAGCCGAACAGTTTCTTTTGCGGCTCGCGGCCCATGAAGAAGTTGCGCGCCACGGAGAGCAACGGCACCAGTGCAAGATCCTGATAGACGGTGGCGATGCCGAGATCGAGCGCGTCTTTCGGTGACTCGAACCGCACCGGTTTGCCGTCCACCAGATATTGACCGGAAGAGGGCTGATGCACACCGGCCAAGGTTTTGATCAGCG
The DNA here is from genome assembly GCF_050434205.1 of Paraburkholderia sp. GAS348. Taxonomy (NCBI): domain Bacteria; kingdom Pseudomonadati; phylum Pseudomonadota; class Betaproteobacteria; order Burkholderiales; family Burkholderiaceae; genus Paraburkholderia; species Paraburkholderia sp. GAS348. The sequence continues at coordinate 86,057 of NZ_JBNPVT010000004.1, read as the reverse complement.
TCGATTTGCCCGCGCCGTTGTCGCCGAGCAGGCAATGCACTTCGCCGCGCTTCAGACGCAAGGTCACGCCGCTCAGCGCGATCACCTGGCCGAAGTACTTGCTGACGTTTTCGAGCGCGAGGATCACGTCGTCCTGCGGTTCAGCCGCAGTGTTCACGGTATTCGTATCGGACATGGTCGTCTCCTCGTTACGACTGCGCGACGCGGCGGCGCACGTAGTGATTGAACAGCACGGCGATGAGCAGCATCACGCCAAGGAATACGCGGAACCAGTCGGAGTCGACATTCGTGTAAGTGATGCCGATCTGCACCACGCCGAAGATCAGCGCGCCGAAGCAGGCGCCGATCACCGAGCCGTAGCCGCCGGTCAGCAGCGTGCCGCCGATCACCGCCGCGATGATGGCTTCGAATTCGGCCTGCAGCCCGCGGTCGGCCGCGGCCGAACCGATGTCGCACACTTGCAGCACGGCGAACAGGCACGCGCAGAACGCGGTCAGCACGAACAGCGAGATCTTCACGCGCCGTACCGGCACACCGACGTTCTTTGCCGCATTGGCGTCGCCGCCGACCGCGAAGATCCAGTTGCCGAAGCGGGTCTTGGCGAGCGTGAACGCGCAGACCGCGGCAAGCGCGAACCACCAGAGCAGCACTTTCGGAATGCCCGGCACGAGCGGGTTGCCGTTGTCGAGCAGCTTCACGACGCCGATCTGGCCGAGCCAGACGAACAGGCCCTTGAACGCGACACCCTGGAACAAGGTATGGGCGAGCCAGTCGTGAGCGGCGACGTCTCCCACGCCGGAGATGATCGTGCGGTCGGCGAACATGACCGACAGGGCCAGCGTGAGTCCACGCAGGATGAACAGAAACGCCAGCGTCACGATGAATGACGGCAGGCGCGTGCGCATCACCAGATAGCCATTGAGCGCACCGAGCAGCATCGATCCCGCGAACGCAAACACGATCGACAAGGCAATCGGCCAATGAAAGTACATGGTGGGCAACGCGACCATCATCCCCGAAAAGCCGATCATCGAACCGATCGACAGATCGAATTCGCCGGCAATCATCAGCAGGCACGCGCCGACTGCGATCAGGCCGAGATACGCGGCCACTTGCGACCAGTTCATCACGCCGTCGAGGTTGAACATGCCGGAGTTGCCGGCTGCAACCCCGAATACCAGGAACACCATCACGGTGCCGGCGAGGGCGGCGAATTCCGGACGGTTCAGTAGATGCCGGAACCACGATTCCTGGCGCACACGTTCATCGGCCGCCGCGGGCGCACCGCTGGACGTCGACGCTGACGCCGTCCCAGCGCCGGAAGGGGGCTGCTTGCGGTGATGGGGGTGGAAGGGGTTGGCTACGCCCATTAAAGCTCTCCTTGATGCGCCTCGGATGACAGTCGCTATCGATCCGGAACTGGACCGCAATCGGACCCCGCGGCGCGTGATGCACGTAAAACGTGACGAACGCAGGCGTGGGGCGGCCGGACCCGTTGCGGCCGGCCACATCCACATTCTTCATACCTGCCGGAACGGTTCTCCCGTATCCGCACTTCCAGCGAAATGCGTTAGCGATACTGCCCGGCGTACTTGACCACCTTGTCGATATTGGCCTTGGTAATGAAGCCCGGGCCGGAACCGATATTGCGCGGCCCATAGGCGGGCGCCAGGCCGTAGGTGGCGAGGCGTTGCTGGAACTTCGGATTTGCCTCCAGGAGCTGGCGGATCTTCGCCGGATCTGTGGTGTGTTCCTTTTTCACGATCGCCAGGACGGCGACCGGGATATAGCCTTGCAGGTAGGGTTGCTGGTCGATCGCGAACTGGATCGTGCCGTCCTGGATGCCCTTCGCGATGTCATTGTCGAAGTCGAAGGTCGCGAACCAGATCTTGCCGGCGAGGCCCATCTGCTGCAGCGCCTTGATCGTCGGCGCGGCCGACAACGGACCGAGGGTGAGCACCGCCTGGGTGTTCGGGTGATTGCGCAGATACGCGCTCACTTTCGATTGCACACCGGTCGGGTCCTGGCCGGCGTCGAGCGTGGAGGACTTGAAGTCGACGCCGATTGCGTCGCCAAAGCCCCGGCAGCGTTCGAACGAAGCCGGGTTGGTCGCGTAATGGTTGACGCACAGGAACGACTTGATGCCCGCTGCCTTCGCCTTTTCGCCCGCCGCTTTGCCCGCGGCATATTCGGGCTGGCCGACGTGCATGATTGCGCCAAGCTGGGCGCTTTGCGCCTCAGTGCCGGAATTGATCGTGACGAGCGGGATGTGTTTTTCGGTGACCTTGGCGATCGCGCTCTTGAGCACGTCGAAGTCGGCAATCGAGACGATCACGCCGTCGTAGTTGCGCGCGGCAGCCTGTTCGACGAGGCGCGCCATGTCGGCGATGTCGCCGTTCGGCGGATTGCGGTAGTCGGTCTCGACGTTGAAATCTTCGTCGGCCTGTTTGATGGCGTTCTTGATGGTGTTCCACCACGAATCCGAATCCGGCGCGTGGCTGATCAGCACGAAGTGAGCGTCAGCCGCGCGGGCGGCCGACGCCGCACCGAATCCCGTCGCCAACGTCAATGCCGTCACCAGAATCCTGAGCGTAGCCTTGCCCTTGCAAAGTCTCATTGTCTCCACCTTTCTCGGTCTGTCGTTATTGAAGGGAGCGTCTGGCGGGCGGCCTTTCGATTGCGTGCGTTGCGGCATGCGTGCGCCGATGCACCATCGCTCACAACCAAGATTAGGCCATCTTCCGAAGCGGTGCAATGAAAATTTCATGACAAATAAAAATGGAAAATACGTTCCATTTGATGAGGCGCCTGCCTATAATCGGCAGCGTCGGAGGTTGTGCGAGAGACGCTGAATGCTCTTGCGCACTGCAATAAAGCAACGATGAGAGAGCCATGGCGGAAGAGAGCACTGAAGACTTGCCGAGCGTCGAAGAATTGATGCAGCGCATCGCGGAAAACTATGAGGCGCTGCCGCGTCAATTGAAGAACGTCGCGACTTATATCGAGCAGCATCGTTCGAGCGTGATGGTGGATCGCACCAGCGATATCGCCGCGAGCTGCGGCGTGCACCCGTCCGCCGTGGTGCGTTTTGCGCAGCGCTTCGGCTTTTCCGGATTCTCCGATTTGCAGCTGGTGTTCCGTCAGGCGTATACGGGGCAGGGTACGTCCTCGCCGAGTTATCAGCAGCGGATTCGCAAGCTGATCGACGAGAAGCCCGGCGCGTTATCCGGCGGCGCAGTGGCGCGCGAATTCATTGCGGCCTCTCGCGGCGGTCTTGAAGAACTTGAAGCCGGCCTCGACGACCAGCAGTTCGATGCCGCCGTGAAAATGCTGCAGCAGGCCGACAACATCTACGTGATCGGCGTGCGGCGCTCGTTTCCGGTGGCGAGCTACATCGTCTACGCGTTGCAGCACACCCCAAAGCGCGTGCATCTGGTATCCGGTTTCGGCGGCATGTACCGCGAACAGATTCGCAGTGTGAAGAAGGGCGACGTGGTGATCGCGATCAGCTTCGCGCCCTATGGCAAGGAAACCCAGTATTGCCTGCGCGTTGCGCATCATCACCAGGCGAAAACGCTAGTTATTACGGATAGCCAACTTTCTCCGCTGGCGCGTTATGCCACCACCCAACTGTATGTGAAAGAGGGCAGCGCGTTTGCGTTCCGCTCGCTCACCAGCACGATCTGTCTGTGCCAGGCGTTGTTCATCGCGCTCGCGTACAAGCTCGAACTGAACGTGGAAGAATCCAAAGACACTGGAGGATACGATGACTGAGGCGGTAAAGACGATTGACGTAGCGGTATTCGGCGCGGGACGTATCGGCAAGATTCATGCGGCGAATCTGGCGCGGCAACCGGGCGTGCGGCTCAGGTATGTGGTCGATGTGAATCGCGAGGCAGCCGCGGCGCTCGCCGCCGAACACGGCGCGCAGGTTGCGGATATCGATGGCGCGATGGGCGATGCGTCGATCGGCGCGACGGTGATCTGTTCGAGCACGGACACGCACGCGGATCTGATCATGAAATCGGCCGCACAGAAAAAGCACGTGTTCTGCGAGAAACCGGTGGACCTGACTTTGGAGCGGGCACGCGCATGCGCAGAGGCGGTCGAGCGTGCGGGCGTGGTCTGCATGATCGGCTTTCAGCGCCGCTTCGACCCGACCTTCTCCGCGTTGAAAGCACGCATCGATGCGGGCGAAATCGGCACGCCGGAAATGCTGGTGGTGACGAGCCGCGATCCGGGCGCACCGCCGGTCGAGTACATCAAGCACTCGGGCGGCATCTTCAAGGACATGCTGATTCACGACTTCGACATCTTCCGCTGGATTCTCGACGACGAAGCCGACACGCTGCACGCCACCGGCAGTTGCCTTTCCGATCCGGCGATTGCCGAAGCGGGCGATATCGATTCGACCGCGGTGACGATACGCACGAAGCGCGGGCGCTTGTGCCAGATCAACACCGCGCGACGTGCGGCTTATGGGTATGACCAGCGTTTCGAAGTGCTCGGCAGCACCGGCATGCTGCAGGCGGGCAATGTGCGGCCCACCGAAGTCACCGCATATTCGAGAACCGAAGTGTCGAGCGACGTGCCCGAGGCGTTTTTCCTCGAACGTTATCGCGCGGCGTACGCGTTGGAAATCGCGCATTTCTTCGACGCGGTCACGCACGGCAAGCCGGTTCGAACAACCGTCGCCGACGGCCTGAAAGCGCTCGAACTCGCCGATGCCGCGACGCGCTCGTGGCGCGAGGGTCGTGCGGTAAAACCTGGCGAGGCAGCGTGATGAAGGCGGCGACTGGGCGGCTTCGTTTGGGTGTGGTTGGCTTGGGGCGTTTGGGCAAGCGGCACGCGGAAAATCTGGCGTATCGCGTGCCGGGTGCATCGCTCGTGGCCGCGTGCAGTCCGTTGGAAGAGGAGCGGGCGTGGGCGCGCGAGGCGTTGCCCGAGCCGCGTCTTTACGACGATTATGCGGATCTGCTCGCCGATCGCGAGGTGGACGCGGTGTGGCTCGTCACGCCGTCGTCGTTGCACGCGCAGCAGATTATCGATGCGTTGCGCGCCGGCAAACATGTGTTCTGCGAGAAGCCGCTGTCGCTGGATCTCGTCGAGTGCGAGCGCGTTTTGGCTGAAGCTGCGCGGTATCCGCATCTGCAGGCGACCATTGGCTTTATGCGGCGTTTCGATCCGAGCTACAAGGATGCATTCGACAAGATCGAAGCCGGCAAGATCGGCCGACCATTTCTGGTGCGCTCGCAAACTACCGATCAGAACGACAACAACGGCTTTTTCGTGCGTTTCGCGGCGACCTCGGGCGGGATCTTTCTGGACTGCACCGTGCACGATATCGACGTCGCGCGCTGGCTGCTTGGCAAGCCGCGCGCCAAACGCGTGTTTGCGGCGGGCGCGGTCGCATTGCATGAGGGGCTGCGTGGATTCGGCGACGTCGATAATGGCGTGGCGATCTGCGAGTTCGAAGACGGCAAGCTCGCGATGTTCTATGCGTCGCGCACGCAGGCGCATGGCAATGACACGCACAGCGAAGTGATCGGCACGGCGGGTGCGCTGGCCATTGGGCGCAATCCGCGGGCGAATCGCGTTGAGATTTATGATGCCACGGGCATTCGCAACGAATGCACGCCGAGCTTCTTCGATCGGTTCGAGGATGCGTTTTTGTATGAGGCGCGGGCGTTTGTTGCCGCTGTGCAGGGTGGGGTTGGCGCTGGCGCTAGCGTGCAAACGGGGGCCACGCTGGCCGATGCGCTTGAAGCGACGCGGATCGGGATGGCGATGAGGGAGTCGCTGCTGAGCGGGGAGGCTGTTGTTTTGTAGTAGGGGTGGGGCCTGCCGCCCCGGCGGCAAACCCCAAACCCCCGCCTGCTGTAGAATTTGACCCTCTCCCCGGCGTCGCGCAAAGACGCCTCATCCCGAAGGTCATCGTCGATGCAAATACAGGTTCACAAGGAAGTCGATGCGCGCGGGCTGATGTGCCCGCTGCCAATTTTGCGCGCCAAGAAGGCGCTCGCCGATATGGAAAGCGGCCAGATTCTCAAGGTACTGGCCACGGATCCGGGCTCGCAGCGCGATTTCGCCGCGTTCGCGAAGCAAACCGGCAACGAAATCGTCGAAAGCTCAGCACACGACAAGGTTTTTACCTTTTTGATGAAGCGCCGCTGAAATACGCGCACCAAAGCTCGCGTAGGGGGAAAAGCTCACGTGCTGAGCTGCGCGGCCCAGGCGGGGCCCCCCCCGTCGAGTCCCTTTAGACGGGTACCTTCAGGCGCCCCCTAGCCGGCGCCTTCAGGCTGGCCCGCCTAGGCGCCCCCAAAAACAAAAAGGTGCTGTGCCCGCAAATGCGGGTCCAGCACCTTTTCTACCTCTGCCTGATGCTTATCGCGAGAGGCTAACAGCGCAGAGGTTCTGCGCGGCTGTCCAGTTGCTTAGCCTTCCAGCACCGGCGAGCGCGTGCGCAGATATTCTTCGAAATCGGCCGCGACTTCCGGGTGACGCAGGGCGAATTCGACCGTCGCTTTCAGATAACCCAGCTTGCTGCCGCAGTCGAAACGCGTGCCGTGATACTTGTACGCCAGCACCTGCTCGTCGGCGAGCAGCGATTGAATCGCGTCCGTCAGCTGCAATTCGCCGCCCGCGCCCGGCTTCAGTGCGCGCAGATGTTCGAAAATACGCGGCTTCAGCACGTAGCGGCCCACCACACCCAGATTCGACGGCGCGACAGCCGGCTCCGGCTTTTCGACAATGCCCGACATCTTGATGATCGAGTCTTCCCACTCCTTGCCGTCGACGATACCGTACGATTTCGTCTCCGAGTGCGGGATCTCTTCGACGCCAATCACCGAGCTGTGATAGTGGTCGAACACCTCGATCATCTGCGTCATGACCGGCGGCGTGCCGTACAGCAAGTCGTCCGCGAGAATCACGGCGAACGGGTTGTCGCCCACCAGCTTTTCAGCGCACATCACCGCGTGGCCCAAGCCGAGCGCTTCCGGCTGACGCACGTAGAAGCAGTCGACATGGCTCGGCTTGATGCTGCGCACCAGTTCCAGCAGCTTGGCCTTGCCACGCGCCTCGAGTTCCGCCTCGATTTCGTATGATTTATCGAAATGGTCCTCGATCGCGCGCTTGCTGCGGCCCGTGACAAAGATCATTTCGGTGATGCCCGCCGCCATTGCCTCTTCCACCGCGTACTGAATCAGCGGCTTGTCGACGATCGGCAGCATCTCTTTCGGGCTCGCCTTCGTGGCGGGGAGGAACCGGGTGCCAAGACCTGCTACCGGAAATACTGCTTTTGTAACTTTTAGCATGTGATTACCCTGAATCCTCTGGTTTAGCTTTTGGTCCTTGCCCGCCCGCAACGGGGCGGACACGGAGCGTCGATCAGGCTGGCAATCGAGCCAATTGGGCCTTCAGCTTGCCGATGGTGGTTTCGAATTCTGCCAGCCTTTTCTGCTCCTGTTCAACCACTGCCGGTTTTGCCTTTGCAACGAAGCTTTCATTCTGCAACTTGGCATTGCACTTGGTGACCTCCATGCCAAGCCGCGCAATCTCCTTCGACAGACGCTCGCGCTCCACGGCTACATCGATTTCCACCTTCAGCACGAGCTTGTCATTCCCTACGATAGCAATCGGCGCGCCATCTGCTTGCGCATCCAGGCTTGCCTCGTCGGCAATGATCTGCACCTCCGACAAACGGGCCAATGCCTGAGCGTACGGAGCGAAGGTGAAGAGGCGCTCCGCGTTGCCGGTAGCGAGCAACGGCACCTTGACCGCCGGCGACAGATTCATCTCGCCGCGCAGATTACGGCACGCATCGATCACCGCTTTCAGGTCGGCCGCCCATTGCTCCGCGTCTTCGTCGATCTTCGACGGCTCCGCAAGGGGGTATGGCTGCACCATGATGGACGCTTCGCCCTCGGCTTTGCCTTCGGGGTAACGCGCCGCCAACGGTGCAACTTTTTGCCACAGCGCTTCGGTAATGAACGGAATCACCGGATGCGCGAGGCGCAACACCGTCTCGAGTACGCGCAGCAGCGTGCGGCGTGTTGCGCGCTGCTGATTCGGCTGACCCGTCTGGATCTGAACCTTGGCGAGTTCGAGATACCAGTCACAGTATTCGTCCCATACGAACTTGTATAGGGCGTTGGCAACATTGTCAAAACGATAGTCGGCGAAGCCCTTGGCGATTTCCGCTTCCACGCGTTGCAGGCGCGACACGATCCAGCGGTCGGCCGCCGAGAAATGCAGATGGCCGTCCGGGCCGCACTCGCCGCACTGCTCCGGCTTGCCGAAACCGCAATCGTGGCCTTCGCAGTTCATCAGCACAAAACGGGTGGCATTCCACAGCTTATTGCAGAAGTTGCGATAGCCTTCGCAGCGCGCCAGGTCGAAGTTGACGTTGCGGCCGAGCGTGGCCATTGACGCCATCGTGAAGCGCAGCGCGTCCGTGCCGAACGCCGGAATGCCGTCGGGGAATTCCTTGCGGGTCTTCTTTTCGATCGACGCAGCCTGCTTCGGGTTCATCAGGCCGGTGGTGCGCTTAGCAACCAGCGCGTCGAGTTCGATGCCGTCGACGATATCGATCGGGTCGAGCGTATTGCCCTTGCTCTTCGACATCTTCTGGCCTTCGGCGTCGCGCACGAGACCGTGTACGTAGACCGTGTCGAACGGCACCTTGCCGGTGAAGTGCGTGGTCATCATGACCATGCGCGCGACCCAGAAGAAGATGATGTCGAAACCGGTGACCAGCACCGACGAGGGCATGAAGTGCTTCAGATCCGGCGTCTCGGCAGGCCAGCCGAGCGACGAGAACGGCACCAGCGCCGATGAGAACCACGTGTCGAGCACGTCTGCGTCGCGCTTGAGCGGGCCCGTGTAACCGGCCTCTGCGGCTTTTTCGCGCGCACCCTCTTCGGTGTTGGCGACGAAGATTTCACCGTTTTCGCCGTACCACGCCGGGATCTGATGGCCCCACCAGAGTTGGCGCGAGATACACCAGTCCTGGATGTTTTCGAGCCACTGATAGTACGTGGTGGACCAGTTTTCCGGCACGAACTTGATTTCGCCGCTGCGAACCACGTCCAAGGCCGTTTCGGCGATCGATTTACCGGGATTGAAGGTGCCTTCGGGCGCCGGCTTGCTCATGGCGACGAACCATTGGTCCGTCAGCATCGGCTCGATGATGACGCCCGTGCGGTCGCCGCGCGGCACCATCAGCTTGTGCGGCTTGACCGATTCGAGCGCGCCGAGAGCTTCCAGGTCCATCACGACCTGCTTGCGGGCTTCGAAACGGTCCAGGCCGCGGTAATTTGCCGGCGCGTTGTCGTTGATCTTCGCGTCGAGCGTGAGGATTTCGATCATCGGCAGGTTGTGACGCTGGCCGACTGCATAGTCGTTAAGGTCGTGCGCGGGCGTGACCTTAACGACACCGGTGCCGAATTCGCGGTCGACGTAGTCGTCGGCGATGATTGGGACTTCGCGGCCGGAGAGGGGCAGCGTGACCGTTTTGCCGATCAGGTGCGCATAGCGTTCGTCTTCCGGATGGACCATCACGGCGGTGTCGCCGAGCATGGTTTCCGGACGTGTGGTGGCGACCGTCAGATGGCCCGAGCCGTCCGTGAGCGGATACTGGATGTGCCAGAGGTGGCCGTTTTCTTCTTCGCTGACCACTTCGAGGTCGGAGACGGCGGTGAGCAGCACCGGATCCCAGTTCACGAGGCGCTTGCCGCGGTAGATCAGGCCTTGTTCGTACAGGCGTACGAACACGTCGCGCACGGCGGCCGACATTTTGTCGTCCATCGTGAAGTATTCGCGCGACCAGTCGATCGACGCGCCGAGGCGCCGCACCTGATTTGTGATGGTCGAGCCGGATTGCTGCTTCCATTCCCAGACGCGTTCAGTGAATTTTTCGCGGCCGAGATCGTGGCGCGATACGCCTTGCGCGTCCAGTTGCCGTTCGACGACGATTTGCGTGGCGATGCCCGCGTGGTCCGTGCCCGGCACCCACAGGGTATTTTCGCCGAGCATGCGGTGATAGCGAGTGAGGCCGTCCATGATCGTCTGGTTGAACGCATGGCCCATATGCAGGGTGCCGGTGACGTTCGGCGGCGGCAACTGGATCGAGAAGTCTTTTTTGTTCTCGTCGAAGGTGGGCGCCGCGTAGGCGCGCTTTTCCCATTCGGGGCCCCAGTGGGCTTCGATGGTGTGGGGCTCGAAGCTTTTGGCAAGCGTGGAGGTCGTGTCGCTCGGGGTCTCGCTCATTTGTCGGTCTGCTGGTAGATGCAAAGAATGCTCGATTATAAGCGGCGCCGCGCGCGGGGGGCTTTGGGGGGACGGTTTGTCTGGTTTTTTTGCCTGTGTCGCGCTTGGGGTTGGTTGCAGGCATCCAGACAGTAAGAGTAAGCGCCCCGCAGGCAAAAACCCCCAAAAAAGCCCCAGCCCCGGAGGGGCATATAATGTCGAACGCCTTCGCCGTCCTCCCCAAAAATGCCCGATCTGCTAGCCAATCTAAACCCCGAACAGCACGCCGCCGTCACGCTCCCCAACGAGCCAGCGCTCATCCTTGCCGGCGCGGGCAGCGGCAAAACCCGCGTCCTCATCACGCGGATCGCGTGGCTGATCCAGCACGGTCTGGCGTCGCCCGCCACCATCCTCGCGGTGACCTTCACCAATAAAGCCGCCCGCGAAATGATGGCGCGTCTTTCGGCACTCTTGCCCATCGATACGCGAGGCATGTGGATCGGCACCTTCCACGGCCTGTGCAACCGCATGCTCCGCGCGCACCATCGCGACGCCGGTCTGCCCGCCACCTTCCAGATCCTCGATACCGCGGACCAGCTCTCCGCGATCAAGCGTCTGATGAAGGGCCTTAACATCGACGATGAAAAGTACCCGGCGAAAAATCTCCAGTACTTCATCAACAATTCCAAAGAACAAGGCCTGCGGCCGAAAGACGTCGACGCCACCGACAACTTCAACCGCAAATTCGTCGAACTCTACGAAGCCTACGACCAGCAATGCCAGCGCGAAGGCGTCGTCGACTTCCCGGAACTGCTGCTGCGCTGCTTTGAGCTGCTCGCGCACAATCCGCCGCTGCGCGCCCACTATCAGGCGCGCTTCAGGCACATTCTCGTCGACGAGTTCCAGGACACCAATAAGCTGCAATATGCGTGGCTGAAAATGCTGGCCGGGCAGACCAACTCGATCTTCGCGGTCGGCGACGACGACCAGTCGATCTACGCTTTCCGCGGCGCGAACGTCGGCAACATGCGCGACTTCGAACACGAGTTCAACGTCCGGCACATGATCAAGCTGGAGCAGAACTACCGCTCGCACGGCCATATTCTCGACGCGGCCAATCAGCTGATTGCCAATAACTCGCGGCGTCTGGGCAAGAATCTGCGTACCGACGCGGGTCACGGCGAACCGGTGCGCGTCTACGAGTCCGCTACCGACACGCAGGAAGCGGGCTGGATCGTCGAGGAAATCAAGGCGCTCATCAGCACGGGCACGTCGCGCAGCGAAATCGCCATCCTGTATCGCAGCAACGCGCAGTCGCGCACGATCGAGCACACGCTGGTCAATGCGGGCATCGCGTATCGCGTGTACGGCGGTCTGCGCTTTTTCGAACGCCAGGAAGTCAAGCACGCGCTCGCCTATCTGCGCCTGATCGACAATCCGAACGACGATACCGCGTTCGCCCGCGTCGTCAATTTCCCCACACGCGGCATCGGCGCGCGCTCGATCGAGCAACTGGCCGATGCGGCGCGTCTGTACAACTGCTCGATGGCTGCGGCGATTCCGTATGTCGCGGGTAAGGCGGGATCGAGCCTCGCCGGCTTTGCGAACCTGATCGGCAAGATGCGCGCGGAAACGCAGCAAATGAGCCTGCCGGAAACGGTCGAATACGTGGTCCGCACGAGCGGTCTCACGGAGTTCTATCAGAACGAGCGCGAAGGCCAGGACCGGCTGGAGAACTTGCAGGAACTGGTCAACGCGGCCGCTGCTTTCGTCAGCGAAGAAGGCTACGGCATGGATACGCCGGCGCGCTCGATTCCGCTGCGCCCGGGCGCAACCGCGGCGCCCGAACTGGCCGTCGCCACCGACGATCCGAATACCGTCGTGCTGGACGCACCCAGCATCGTCGACCCGGCGCAAAACCCTGACACGATGACGCCGCTCGCCGGTTTCCTGTCGCACGCATCGCTGGAAGCGGGCGACAACCAGGCGCAAGCCGGTCAGGAAGCCGTGCAGTTGATGACGGTGCACGCGGCCAAGGGCCTCGAGTTCACGGCGGTGTTCATCACCGGGCTCGAAGAAGGGCTGTTCCCGCATGAAAACAGCGCGATGGAATCGGACGGCCTGGAAGAAGAGCGCCGTCTGATGTACGTGGCGATCACGCGGGCCAAGGAGCGTTTGTATCTGTCGTTTGCGCAGAGCCGGATGCTGCACGGCCAGACGCGTTACAACATCCGCTCGCGTTTCTTCGACGAACTGCCGCAGGAAACCCTCAAGTGGCTCACGCCGAAAGTCGAGGCGGGCGCGCGCTGGGGCGGGCGCTCGGATAACGCCGGTTACGGTCGCGACTGGTTCGCGCGGCCGGGCTACACGGGTGCTTCGTCGTCGACGCCGGCGCCGTTGCCGGCTTTTGCGAACGAACAGCGTGCGGCTGAAACGGGCTTTCGCGTCGGCCAGCAGGTGTTCCACACGAAGTTTGGGGAAGGCACGATCACGGCGCTGGAAGGCGGCGGCACGGATGCCAAGGCCCAGGTCAAATTCAAACGGCACGGCGAGAAGTGGCTGGCGCTTGCGGTCGCCAAATTGCAGGCGGTCGAATGAGCACGGGCGCGATAAGCAGGGCACAAGTAGGGGCGGGCGGCGCAGGCGCGCCGGTCTCGCATCGTCCGCTCGGCATTCTGGCGGCATTGCCGCAGGAACTCGGCGACCTGATCGAAGCGATGCGCGCCGAATCCGGCGTACGCACCGTCACCCACGGTCAGCGTGACTATCACCTCGGCACCGTGCACGGCGCGCCTTGCGTCGTGACGCTGGCGCGCGTGGGCAAGGTCGCGGCGGCGGCTACGGTCAGCGCCTTGATCCATGCGTTCGATGTCGACGCAGTCGTGTTTACGGGTGTTGCGGGTGGCGTCGGGTCTGAGGTGCGAGTCGGCGATATCGTCGTCGCCAACGCGCTGATGCAGCACGATCTCGACGCGTCGCCATTGTTTCCGCGCTTCGAGGTGCCGCTGCTCGGCGTGTCGCGTTTTACCGCCGATGGTGCGCTCGCCGATCAACTGGCCGCGGCGTGCGAGCGTTTTGTCGCGGAAGAGGGCGCCGCGTCGGCGGCGCGCTTCGGCACACGCGAGCCGCGCGTCCATCGCGGCCTGATCATCAGCGGCGATCAGTTCGTCGCGAGTGCGACGGGCGTCGAAGCCTTGCGCGATGCGCTGCCGGATGCGCTCGCGGTCGAGATGGAAGGCGCGGCAATCGCGCAGGTCTGCTATGAATACGGCGTGCCGTGCGCGGTGGTGCGCACCATCTCCGACACCGCCGACGATCACGCGCCGCAATCGTTCGTGTCGTTTCTCACGGAGATCGCCGGGACGTATTCGAATGCGATTTTGAAGCGTTTTCTGGAGGCGCGTCGGGTGGCGTGACATGTTCGCCGTTGGCGCGCGCAGGGCGCTGATCAGCCGGCAGTCACACGAATGAGCGGCGCATGACTGCGTCGCCCTTTCACCGCACGATCAGCCTCGCCGCTCGCTAGTGCTTCGTTGAATCCCCCAGCGCCTCCCGCACCTGCTGCAGCGCCGCCGGATCCTCGATCGTCGGCAGATCGCCCGGTTCGCGTCCTTCGGCCAGTGCCGCAATCGCGCGGCGTAACAGCTTGCCCGAGCGCGTCTTCGGCAGCATCGACACCACCACCACACGCGCCGGCCGCGCAATCGCGCCAAGCTGGCGGTCGACCGTTGCCGTGAGTTCGGCTTCCAGCTTCGCCCGCGCCTTCTCGCTCGCATAAGCTTGCGCGTCGCGCAGCACCACGAAGGCCATTGCCGCCTGACCCTTCAGCGCATCTGTCACGCCGACCACCGCCACTTCCGCGACCGCCGCGTGGCTCGACAACGCTTCCTCGATCTCGCGCGTGCCGAGCCGATGGCCGGCGACGTTGATCACGTCGTCAGTGCGGCCGAGGATCGTCACATAACCGTCCTCATCCTGAATGCCCCAGTCGAAGGTCGAGTAGACCTGCTGGTTCGGAACGCTCGACCAGTACGTGCCGATAAAGCGCTTGTCGTCGCCCCACACCGTCGACATGCAGCCCGGCGGCAGCGGATATTCCAGCGTGAGCACGCCTTTTTCGCCCGTCGGGCAGGGCTCGCCCGTCAGTTCGTTACGCAAGGTCAGATTGAAACCGGCCGACGGCACGCCCGGCGAACCGAGCTTGGTGGGCAGCGCTTCGACGCCGCGCGGAATCGCCAGCATCGGCCAGCCGGTTTCGGTCTGCCAGTAGTTGTCGATCACGGGTTTGCCGAGCGCGTCGGCGATCCATGTGGCGGTCGGTTCGTCGAGCGGCTCGCCGGCGAGGAACAGCGCGCGCAGGCTCGACAGATCGGATTTTTTCAGCAGCGCCGGGTCCTGCTTTTTCAACACGCGCAACGCAGTCGGCGCGGTGAACATCAGATTGATCTTGTGGTGTTCGACCAGGCGCCACCAGATGCCGCCGTCTGGACGAATCGGCGTGCCTTCGTACATCACGGTAGTGAGGCCCGCAATCAGCGGTGCATAGACGATGTAGCTGTGGCCGACCACCCAGCCCACGTCCGACGCGGTAAACATGGTGTCGCCGGGCTTGCCCTGAAAGATGTGTTCCATCGATGCCGCCAGCGCCACCGCATAGCCGCCGACGTCGCGCTGCACGCCCTTCGGCTTGCCGGTGGTGCCCGAGGTGTACAGCACATACGACGGCTCGTTCGATTCGAGCCATTCGCATGACACGCGCGCATCGAAAAACTGTTCGCGCAGCGGCTCGTAGGCGACGAGGTAGCTCGCGTTCAGGCGTTCGGGCGCGAGTTGCCGATCGATCAGCAGCACGTGCGGCGTCTTGTGGGTCGCTCGCGCGAGCGCCTCGTCCACTAGCGGCGTGTACTCGATCACCTTGCCGCCGCGTGCGCCAGCGTCGGCGGTCACGACCAGCACAGGTTTCGCATCGTCGATGCGCGCTGCCAGGTTGTGAGCCGCAAAGCCGCCGAACACCACCGAGTGAATCGCGCCGAGCCGCGCGCACGCGAGCATCGCGAACAGCGCTTCGGGGATCATCGGCAGATAGAGCAGCACGACGTCGCCGCGCTTGACGCCCAGCGAGCGCATCACCGCGGCCATGCGGTTGATTTCCTCATACAGCTCGGCGTAGGTGTAACGCCGTTCGATGCCGGTTTCCGTCGACACATACACCAGCGCATTCTGCTGCGCCCGCTCGGCCAGATGCCGGTCCACCGCGTTATGGCACAGGTTCGTGCGGCCGCCGACGAACCAGCGAGCGAACGGCGGATTGGAGCGGTCGAGCACCGTATCGAACGGCGTTTGCCAATGAATCCGCTGCGCCTGTTCACGCCAGAATGCCTCGGGTTGCTCGATCGAACGGCGGTGGAAGTCGCGATAGGGGGTCATCGGCGGCGATCCTTCGGCTGCGTGAGTGGATGGATGTCGAGTCGTACGGCAGGCGTGGGCGTGGCGAGAAAGCAGTGCGTACGTCCGCACAAGCATAGTGCACGCGCCGCTGTGCGGGCAACGCGGGTTCACCATGAGCGCCACTGCACCCGGCATGGCGCGACGCCGGGCCGACTGGACTAAAGCTGCGGCGACGGCCGTGCCGTGCTGTGCAATCCACGCAAAGACCGCCGGCAAACCCGTCGCTCCAAAGAAAAAGGCGCCGCAGCGCCTTTTTCTCATCCACTTCCGGCGAAGCGCATCACGCTTTCGCGCGCTTGCCTTCGACATCCGGCAGAAACACCGTCAGCACGCCGATCAGCGGCAGGAACGAGCAGACCTTGTACACATAGGTGATGCTGGTGGCGTCGGCCAACTGCCCGAGCACGGCAGCGCCGATCCCGCCCATGCCGAACGCGAAACCGAAGAAGAGGCCCGCGATCATCCCCACCTTGCCGGGGATCAGTTCCTGCGCATAGACGAGGATCGCCGAGAACGCCGAAGCCAGCACGATACCGATGATCACCGTCAGCACGCCGGTCCAGAACAGGTTGGCGTACGGCAGAAGCAGCGTGAACGGCGCAACGCCGAGGATCGACACCCAGATCACATACTTGCGACCGATCCGGTCGCCAATCGGACCACCGATCACCGTGCCTGCCGCGACTGCCGCGAGGAACACGAACAGATGGACCTGCGCGGCCTGCACCGGCAGATGGAACTTGTCGATCAGATAGAACGTGAAATAGCTGTTGATGCTGGCGAGGTAAAAGTACTTCGAGAACACCAGCAGCATCAGCACGCCCATCGCGAACATGACCTGGTTGCGCGACAGCGTCGCGTGACCGGTCTGGCTGCGCGCCTTCTTCACGGCGGGATGCTGCTTGTACCAGCGGCCGATCTGCGCGAGCACGACGATCGCGACCAGCGCCGCCACCGAGAACCACGCGATGCTGCGCTGGCCGTGCGGAATCACGATCAACGCGGCGAGCAAGGGCCCGAGCGACGAACCCGCATTGCCGCCCACCTGGAACAGCGACTGCGCCAGACCGTGGCGGCCGCCCGAGGCCATGCGCGCCACCCGCGACGATTCCGGATGGAACACCGACGAGCCGCAGCCGACCAGCGCCGCCGCGACCAGCAGCACGCCGAAACTCGGCGCGACCGACATCAGCAGCAGGCCGGCGAGCGTGAAGCCCATGCCGACGGGCAGCGAATACGGCTTCGGATGCTTGTCGGTATAGCTGCCGACCAGCGGCTGCAGCAGCGACGCGGTGATCTGGTAGGTCAGCGTAATCAGGCCGATCTGCCCGAACGACAGCGAAAAGTTGTCTTTCAGCATCGGGTAGATCGCGAGGATCAACGACTGGATCATGTCGTTGAGCAGGTGCGAAAAGCTGATCGCGCCCAGCACGGAGTAGACCGTGCGCTGGACTTTAGCGGCCGGCGCTGTGGCAGCCGGGTTGGCAGCGAGGTTGGCAGCACTGGCGGGAGCGGTTGAGGCGCCGGCGAGGGCGCTTTTATCGAGGCTCGTTTCCATACGCTAGTTGAGAGTGAGGAGAGGGTGGAAGGTCATGATTTCAGGCTGCCGGCGCGTCGTCGTTCTTCGTGTTCGCTTGCCTGTTCGACTGATGCGTCATTTCGACGCGGCGTCCAGCGTTGTGAGCTATTTGTCGAAGTTTAATGTGGCTTCGATGAAATGTAAGGACAAGTTTTGTCGCGAATCGGACACTGGCCGGTCTATCCGGACGATGCGGTTGCGCTGAAATTGGGCGACTGGTGCACCGCGGCGGTGCTCGCGGCGAGTGTGTTGCCATTACCACGCATGGTTGGCAAGTCCTCTGATAAAAGCAGTTCGGCGATTTTTGGCCATGTATAAAACGGTCGCGGGCGCGAAGCTTACAAAGCGATGCGTCGAGGACCGGGCGCGACGGTCGGCATGACGCGAGCGGTATTAAAGATCGCAGACGTTTATGCCGTAGACCCGGAGAGATAGGCATGAATGCCGGAACCGACCTTTTCGGCAGTGCGATACGCGGGGACGAGGAATATGAAAGCAGTTTCGCTGGACGGCCAGACGGGCGTGGGGTTCGTACCGGAAGGGGACGCGGCGGGCAAGCCGTCGCCATCGCGTGGACAGGGCAGCCGCTCGCGTGCCGTGCGGCTTAAGGGCTTGTCGGTGAAGGCGATGCTGCGGCTTGCGTTTGCCGTGTTGCTGATCGGCACGCTTGCGATCGGTGTGTTTTCGCTGACCCAGATCAGCCGCCTGAACGCCTCGGCGCAATCGATCTACGACCAGGGCCACGTGGCGAGCCGCGCGGCCGAAGAGGCACGTGGTCACATGCTGCGCGCCAGCCGCGCGCAAAAGATGCTGCTCACCGCGACCACCGCCAAGGAGCGCGACGATCTCGGCGCCGACATCGACAAGGGTTTGAGCGGTCTCGCCACGGAACTCGGCACGCTGCAGCAGTACGTCGACACATCCGACGCGAAGGCGGTCGACCAGCAGAAGAAGTTTGCCGCTGCCGTCGCGGTGTGGAGCGGCCACTTGCGTGACTTCGTGACGCTCGTGAAAGCGCAGCCGCTCGATCTTTCGCAGATGAACTGGCAGGTCGGCACACAGGACGTTTCGCTGCTGGTCGAGACCGGCAAGCTCGAAAAACTCGTCGACGAACTCGTCGCCCAACGCAGCACGGCCGCAAAGGCGACCATCGAGGCGTCGGGTTTTATCTTCCATTCGTCGTTTGTGATGATCGCGGTGATGACGGTCGCGCTGATTGCGCTCGCGTTCGGCATTAGCGAGTGGGTGGTGCGACGCCTTGCCGGCCAGCTCGGCGGCGAGCCGGCGTACGCAAAGGAGATTGCCAGCCGGATCGCGGCGGGCGATCTGTCGAATCAGATCGCGTTGGGGCGCAAGGACAAGTCGAGCCTGCTGTACGCGCTGCACGACATGCAAAGCGGCCTCGCGACAACGGTCTCCGACATCGCATCCAGCGCGGACGCGATTGCGATGGCGTCGGGCGAAATCTCGATGGGCAATCTGGACTTGTCGCAGCGCACCGAGCAGCAGGCGATGGCGCTGGAGCGGACCGCGGGCAGCATGGAGCAGTTGACCTCGACGGTGCGGCAGAACGCCGACAATGCGAAGCAGGCGAGCATGCTCGCCAACAACGCCTCGGAGATCGCCGAGAAGGGCGGCGACGTAGTGAGCCGCGTGGTGGCGACGATGAACGAGATCAACGACAGCGCGCGAAGCATTGGCGACATCATCGGCGTGATCGAGGGGATTGCATTCCAGACCAACATTCTCGCGTTGAACGCGGCGGTGGAAGCAGCGCGGGCCGGCGAGGAAGGCCGCGGATTTTCTGTTGTCGCGGCTGAAGTGCGGAATCTGGCTCAGCGTAGCGCCGCTGCGGCCAAGGAGATCAAGGGCTTGATCAGTACGTCGGTGGAGCGAGTGGGCAACGGGTCGATATTGGCCCAGGATGCGGGTCAGACGATGGATGAAGTCGTTAAGGCGGTGAAGCGCGTGACCGACATCATGGGTGAGATTTCGGCGGCTTCTTCCGAACAGAGTGCTGGGATTGAGGAGATCAACCTTGCGGTAACGCAGATGGATTCGGGGACTCAGCAGAACGCCGCGCTGGTGGAGCAGGCTACCGCGGCTGCGAGATCGCTGGATGATCAGGCCCGCGGCCTGAAGCAGATGGTCGGGAAGTTCAGACTATAAAAAACGGCGAAACCCCGCGAATGAGACAGCGTGTCGGCGCGCGCAGCGCTGCCGATGCGAAGCTGCTGCCCCCCGCACAGGGGGCGACGCTAATAGACCAATAAGAAATCAGGGAAAGGCCAAAGCCACAGGCGCACAGACAACGTGCGCCGCGAAGGCAAACCGCTCAGCTTGGCTTAACAACAACGGTACAGGTAATGCCAGCGGCAAGCACAACACCGTCAGGCACGGAATCGATCTTCACCCGCACCGGCACGCGCTGCGCCAACCGAACCCAGTTGAAAGTCGGATTCACATCGGCCAGCAGCTCCCGGCTTTCAGGATTATCCCGATCATAGATCCCTCGAGAGATGCTCTCGACATGCCCTTGCAGCGTGCCGCCGCTCATCAACCGGACTTCGGCCTTATCGCCGACGCGAACATGAGGCAGCTTGGTCTCCTCAAAATACCCATAGACCCAGAACGAGTGGCTATCGACAATCGCCAGCTTGGCAGACCCAGCAATAGCGTAATCGCCCTGAAATACATTCAGATTGGTGACATACCCGTCAACCGGCGCGACAACCCGGGTCCGCTCGAGATTCAGCTTGGCGGCATCGAGCGCAGCCAACGCCTGTTGATAAGAAGCCTCAGCAGCAGAAGCCGTGTGAGTCGCATTCTCACGACTCTCCGTAGACACAACCAACGCGTCCATATCCGCACGCCGCTGCGCATCATCCCGCTTCATCTGCAACTCGGCCTTACGCGCAGCGACAGCAGCTTGTGCCTGCTCAACAGCAATCGCATAGTGCGACGGATCGATCTGCATCAACAGATCCCCCTTCTTCACCAGTTGATTGTCCTTAACAGGCAAATCCACAACCGCGCCTGAAACATCCGGCGCCACATTCACAATCTCAGCACGCACGCGCCCATCGCGAGTCCACGGCTCATCCATGTAATGAACCCACAACACGCGCCCAATCAAAATCGCGACGATAAAAATAATGGCTGTCGCGACGAAGCCCACAATATTTCGGATGGTCATGTTTCGACTCTGATCAACGATAAACGGCGAGACCGAGCACGCCGCACACGCAGACGAGCAAGCTGGCCCTGAACAATGACGGATGCCACACCACGCGATACAAGCCTGTATAGGCAATCACGCGGTCCAACACCCAGGTAAGCGCGGCGCCCGCGATAAACAGCAGCACGATGGCCGGCACGTAGGCGTCGAAAACGGCGATATCACGTGGCATGACGAACTCCTTCAGACGCGTCGGCACGTCCGCTCATTAGCGGTTCAAGCGGCGATTGCGGATCGAGCAGCGCGGTACGAATGAAATGCAGTTGACTCAGAATGCGTTGCAGCCGATGCCGCTCCTCGCGTGGTGGCGTGAAGGTGGCCAGCATCAGTTGAACTGCGGCAATCGCATCGGTGGTGGCGGCGAGCGAGCGGTCGAAGCGGTCCGCACGCGGCCGTTCGAATAGCGCGGTCACCGCATCGCGCATCGCACGCAATCTGACGCGCCACGGCATCGACTTCGCGTAGCGCGCGTCGGCGGGCAGCGCCGCCAGTTCGCGGCGCAAGTCAATCATTGCATTGCCCACTTCGAGCACCGAAAAGAGCCAGCGCAGGGTGTCGCGCTTGAGCTCGGGTTCGTGCTGCGCGAGCGCGTTGATCTGGAACATCAGATCGCGCGTGCCGCTCTCGAAGCGTGAACGCACCCGGCGCATGCCCGCACGGCTCGCTAGCGCCACCTGGCGGCGCAGGTCCGCCAGCATGCGGTTGCGCAGCCACGGCGTCGAAGGCGGCAGCAGCACGGCAAAGGCAATCACGCACGCCAGCATCGACAGCACCAGCGCAAGCGCGTCGTTAATGGTGCCGCTCGGATCGTAATGAATCACGTTGTCCGGGCCGGCCAGAAAACAGAAGAAGATGCAGTAGCCGACGCCGTAGCCGGCCAGCGCTGGGCGCGTCGTCATGAACACGCCGAGCAGCAGGAACGGCGTGAGCGCGGCGCACAGCAGCGGAAAGCCGTCGATGTGCGGATACACGCCGTACACCACGATCATGCCCATCACCGCGGCAACCAGCGTGCCGCCCGCCATCTGGAACGCCGTGCGCTTCGGATTCGGCGACGACGACGCTAGCGCGCATACCGCCGCGGCAGCCAACGTCAGGGTCGAGCCGCTCGGCCACGCGGTCGCGATCCAGAATGCGCCGAGCGCCATCATGACGATCGCCGCGCGCAGGCCGGCGACGCCCGCGGCGATCGCGTTCGTCTTCGGTTCGTAGCGCTCGATCCAGCGCTCGCGTTCGTGCGTGTCGACGGCAAGCGACGCATAGGTGGCCACGTACGCGTGCAGATCGTCGATGAAGCGGCGCAGCAGTTCAGCACCCGTGTCGAAGTCGAGCAGCGGTGCGTCCGGCTGCGTTTCCAGTGCGGCGCGTGTCGCGCCCACCCGCTTGGGCAGCTCCGCTTTGTACGCGTCGAGTTGCGCGGCGGAGTGGGTGGCATCCGCGGCGCTCAACACCGGTTCGCCTGATTTCGCGAGCAGGGGGGCGATTTCCTTGAAGTACGGCTCCAGTGCGTCGACCGCGACGGTCGCGCCGCTCGTGTTCGTATCGCGCAGCCGGTTCATCAGCTGATGCAACGCGTGAAAGCGCGTCGAGGCGGCCATGAACTCGCTGTTCAGACGCGCCAGACGGCCGCTGCGCATCCGCGAATCGGGGCCTTCGAACACGGCGGCACTGCGCGCCGCTTCGAAACCGACGATGTCGGCGACAAAGCCCGCGTTGGTTGCTTCGATCCGCGCGCGGTCGTTGCGGCCTGCCAAAGAGGCCGACACATACTCGACGAACGCAGAGAAACGCGCGCGCACGGTGCTGCGCATCAGCAAGCCGGCAAACTGCGGAAACACCAGCCCGCTGACGGCGCCCGCGCTGATGATGCCGACCACCACTTCCGCCACCCGCGTAAGCGCGCTCAGAAACGCGCCATCTGGATGCTGTGAAGCGGGAATGCCGATCAGCGCGGCGGTGTAGCCGGCCAGTACGAATCCGTACGATTTGAAGTTGCGATTGCGCGCGGCACCCGCGGTGCAGATGCCGACCCAGATCGCGGTCGTGGCGATGAACAGTTCCGGCTGCTGCGCGAACAGGCCGATCAACGCCAGCATCACGACGAGGCCGACCAGCGTGCCGCAGATCCGGTAGAAGCTCTTGGCGAACACCATCCCGCTTCGCGGCTGCATCACGATGAACACGGTGGTCATCGCGGTGCGCGGCTGCGGCAGGTCGAGTTTCATCGCGATGCCGAGCGCCAGAAAGCAGGCGGCGAGCGCTTTGAACAGATAGACCCACGTGAGGCCGTCGGTGCGCGCCCAGTCGGCGGCGGCCGCGTAGAGCGCGGCGAACGATGTCGGGCGCGAGCCGGGAGAGGGGGCGGCTGACATGATCGGCTTCCTTATTCAGCCGAGCTGGCGTTGACGTTGACGGAAGGGTGGCTCGGGCTCGCCGCGGCGGTCGAACTGGCTGCCGAGGCGTTGCCCTTCCCATGCGCCGGCAACGTCTCGTTCGCCTTCGGACCATTGGCCGGCTCGTCGAGTCCACCGCCCAAAGCCGTGACCAGCGACGCATGCGCACCGAGGCGCTCGGCCTGAATCTTCGCGACGCCTTCCTGTGCGTGCAACAACTGGTTTTGCGCGATCAGGACATTCAGATAGTCGGTCAAACCGCGCCGATACCCTTCGCGCGCCAGATCGTAGTTCTTGCGAGCTGCTGCGACCGAACGGTCGGCGTCTTGCGCCTGGGTTGCGAGTGAACGGATCCGGATCACCTGATCGGAGATGTCCTTCAGCGCGCCGACGATCGACTGGTTATAGCGATCGACCGCCTCGTCGTAGCCTGCCGACGCCGCGCCGAGTTGCGAGCGCAGACGTCCGCCGTCCAGGATCGGCAGCGACAGCGCCGGACCCGCGCTCCAGCTATGCGACGGGTTCTTCAGGAACTGGAACAGCGGCCCCATTGCGGCATATCCGCCGATCGACGCCAGCAGGTTGATGTCCGGATAGAAGTCAGCCTTGGCGACGTCGATGCCGCGCGCTTGCGCCGCGACCGTCCAGCGCGCCGCGACCACGTCCGGCCGATGGCCGATCAGATCCGCGGGCAGCGCGCCTGGCAGAGCGGCGGGTGCGTTGTCGAGCGAGAGCGTCGGACGCTGAATCGCGTCGCCCGCGCCCGGACCCTTGCCGGCCAGCGCGGCCATCTGATTGCGGCCGAGGGCGATCTTTTCCTCGATCGCATCGATCTGGCGCTCGTATTCCGGTACCGGCGTTTCGGCCTGGCTCACATCGAGCTGCGTGCCGATGCCGCCTTTCAGACGCCGGTTCGCCAGGTCGACGATCTGCTGCTGCTGCTGCAGCGTGGATTTGGCGATATCGAGCAGCGCGTAGTTCATCGACAGCTCGATGTACGTGCGCACCACGTTGCCTTCCAGTTCGAGCTGGGCCGCGCGGAAGTCCGCCGCGCTCGCATGGGCGGCGTCGAGCGCGCGTTCGGCGGCGTTCTTGTCCTTGCCCCAGAGGTCGAGGTTGTACGACAGATCCAGCGTGCCGGTGTTGTTCCACGACTGCTCGCCCGCGAGCGGGCCTGGGCCGTAAAAGACGTTGTCGGCCCATTTCTGACGCTGGATCGACAGGCTGCCGTTCACTTGCGGCGAGAGCGCCGAACGGGCGACGCCCGCCATCGACATGGCTTCGCGTACGCGCGCCTGGGCGGCAGCGAGACTCGGATTGCCCGCCTGCGCGGCTTCGACCCACTCATTGAGCTGCGGATCGTTATACGCGCGCCACCAGTCGGTGGCCGGCCATTTGGCGTCCGCGTTGGCGGCCCGGATGGCGTTGCCTGCATCGAGCGAGGAGGGCTCGATTCCGCGGTCCTGCGGCGCGATGCCTCCGGTACTGGCACAACCTGCGATTGTTAATAGGATCGTGAGAACCGCGGCTGCGGCGATCCCTTTCTGTACCGGAGACTGCACGATTTCCTCCAAAAATGGCTATAGAAGCATGTGCGTCATTATATTTTTTGATTGATTGGGGAATAACTGGTAAAAATGCAAGGGATTTTTACGCAATATGAGACAATCGCCTTTGCGAATCGTGTAACAATCGCTACCGATTTCGAGCAACTTTATCGCAACTATGTTGTATAGGACCGGAGTAAGTGCTTTGCATGGGACCAGAGTAACGCCCTATGGGGCTGGAGTAAGCGCTAAAGCGCTAACTCCAGCCGACACGCGAACCCTGGCCGACAGCTGACGCACTAACTCCGGATCGACAGGGAAAAGTATGGATACGCTTCAAAACATGCGCGTATTTGTCCGCGTCGTCGAAGCGGGCAGCTTCACGGGTGCCGCGCAGCATCTGAACACGACCACGGCGTACGCGTCGCGCGCAGTTTCCGACCTGGAAGCGCACCTGCGCACGCGTCTTTTGAACCGCACCACGCGCCGTATCGCGTTGACTGAGGCGGGTGAGCGCTATCTGCAGCGCTGCGAGCAGATCCTTGCGTACGTGGATCAGGCGGAAGCGGAGGCCAGCGACGCCCACGCGCGTCCATCCGGCAAGCTCAAGGTCCACGCGATGACGAGCTTCGGCCAGCACTATGTGGTGCCGGCGGCGGGCCGCTATCAGGAGCGCTATCCGGACGTGCATATCGAACTGACGCTCGCGCAGCGCATGCCCGATCTGCTCGACGAGGGTTTCGACGTATCGCTGACGCTGGCGACCGGCCTGCCGGATTCGGGGCTGGTGTCGCAGCGGCTGGGCAGCGCGTTCAGCATCGCGTGCGCGTCGCCGGCTTATCTGGAGCGGCACGGTGTGCCGCAAACGCCCGCGGACCTCGCGCACCACACTTGCCTGCAATTGGTCACACCGGTGTTCCCGCCCGACAAATGGACCTTCGACGGCCCGAACGGCGAGGAAACCGTCGCCCTTGGCCCGGCCACCTTCCAGGTGAACGTCGCCGAAGCCATGGGGGTGGCGGTGTCCAACGGCATGGGGGTCGGACTGATGCCGATCTATTCGGCGATTAGTGGTCTGCGTAGCGGCGACCTCGTGTGGCTGTTGCCGGCATACACATCGCAGGAAATGAATCTGTACGCGTTGTATCCGTCCCGGCAGTATCTGGACGCGAAAATTCGCACCTGGGTCGAATTCCTGCGCGACGAACTGCCCGCCACGCTGGCCGTCGATCAAGAGGAGTTGCGCCAGTTCGCGCGCAGCTGAAGCCGCGCCGCGCGGGCGGTTGACCATGGTCGACGATTCCAGGCCGAGGTGGCGGGACAGCCTGTTACACAAGTGCCGCGCCGCAACATTTCCTTACTTCTACGCCGCGGTCGATTTGCTAACGTGTGGTCCATGCGCTGCCGCATTCAGCCGGACGCGTTCAATTAGCCGCCGTTCGGCAAACCGCAACAACCGCAACAATTGAAGGACGAGGAATTCATGGATACGCATCTGATGATCGGCGTGGCCGTCATGCTGGGACTGATCGGAATCGCCGCATCGCGCGATCTGCTGCGCCGCCTGCGCGACCAGCAGCCGCAACTGGTGCCGATCAAGGTCGAGCGTCCTGATTCGCAGGCACAACGGCGCGATTGCTGAGGCTCTGAAATGCGCCAGCACGCCGGGTTGCCGGGCGCGCGGCGATCGAGCTGGATGTTGCATTTTTTAAATATGTTTTCCGCGATACCGCGCCGTTACGGTGCGGCTGCCGGTCAGCTGCGATTGGCGCGCCGCGCGCTCAGTGCAGCGCTTCGATCAGACCTGGTTCGTCTTTGAGCGTGCGGTCTACCTCCGGGCCCACCCGGTGCCAGCGAAAGCGCGCGGCGGGTAGGCAGGTGCTGCGTGCTAGCTGCTCGAGCTCGCCGAACTGCAGCGCCGGGTCCAGCCAGCGGCGCGCCGCCTCCGGCGCGAACACCAGCGGGCGTCGACTGTGCACGTCGATCAGGCCCGCATCTGCGATGGCCGTCACGATCACCAATCCCATGCCTTCAGTTTGCGGTTCGGTGCCACGTACGCTCGATAAGGCCGCAAGGTACATCGGTACGTCGCTTTTCAGATGCACGTAGTAGGGCTGGCGGACCGTTGCGCCGGCTTCTCCCATGTTGTCCCCGTTTGATGTTCCGGGCGCCGCTTCCATGCGCCATTCGAACCAGCCGTCCGCCGGCACCAATACCCGTCCAGTTTTCCACAGGTCTTTGAAGTAGCGCGTATGCGGCGCGGTTTCGGCGCGCGCGTTGATCGTTTGCGGCAGATGCTGCTCGCGTGCCCAATCCGGGCAATAACCCCAGTGGATCGCGTGCAGCGTTTGGTCCGGGTAAATGGCCAGCGGGTGGGTCCCCGGCGCGAGGTTGTAGCCGGGGCGGCGGTCGGCGGCGTCGAACAGCATAAGCGGGTCGGTGAGGCCGAGCTGCTGTGCGTACAGATGCGGATCGCGGTACTGGCTGATTCGACCACACATGAGCGACCTCCGGAGATCACCGGGCTGTCGGGTTTCACCGATTGAGCTATCCGGGTGATTGGGTGCGGCGCCGATGTGCCAACGCCAACGCCAACGCCAACGCCAATGCCAATGCCAATGCCAATGCCAATGCCAATGCCAATGCCAATGCCAATGCCAATGCGTCGGCACGCCCCGAACCCAACGACAACCACAGCGTAGTGCGTGGCGCCCGGCCGCGCTACCCAGATCGGCCCCAAGCCGACGCTATATCTCGACGACCTTATCCCACGCGAACTGCGGATTCTCCAGCCGACGGGTGCGCCGGTCGAGATAGCCGCGTGGATTGCAGATCACGCGCGTGCCGTTCACGGTGTAATCGAACGGCGTATGCGTATGCCCGTGAATCCACAGTGCAACGGGCGAGCGCACCAGTTCCGGCAAATGATTGACGAAACCGGCCGACACGAGGTCTTCCGCATAGCGCTCGGCCAGACTCAGCCGATGCGGCGCATGATGCGTGACGACGATCGTCTTGCCGTCGAACGGCCTCGCGAGTTCGCTTTCGAGCCAGGCGCGGGCCCGGCGGTGCAACGCGATGGAATCGTCAGGGGTGAAGTCGCGCGGCGAGTCCTGGGTGTCGTGCGGCCAGTTCATCTGGATCAGGCCGCGGAAGTCGAGCATCACCCGGCGCGCCGCGCCAATGGACTCGGCAAGCGTGTCGGGATCCGCGCCGTATAACGCGAAGTCGGTCCACAAGGTGGTGCCGAGCACGCGCCAGCGGCCTTGCGGGTCGACCAGCGCGGCATTGTTTAGCACATGCACGTTGTCGACTTGCGCGGCTGCGTCGTAGAGGGCGGTTTCGAGCGCGCCGAATTCGCCGTCGTAGTACTCGTGATTGCCGGGCACGTAGACCACCGGCACGGCGCCGTCGAAGGTTTGCGCGGCCCAGCGGGGGCCGGCCGCGTGATTGTGGATGTCGCCGGCCAGCACGATCAGATCCGCCTGCGCATGCGGGATCAGCTCGGGCTCGTCGTTCTCCAGATGCAGATCGGACAGCACTCGAATCTTCACGACAACGACTCCTGCAATGGGCCCCGCACCAAACGGCGAAGGCTTCAAACCCTAGCGTAGCACCTTGCCCGGATTCATCAGGTTCAGTGGGTCGAGCGCGCGTTTGACGGCGCGCATCAACTGCACCTCGACGTCCTGCTTGTAATGCATCGCCTCGTCGATCTTCAACTGGCCGAGGCCGTGTTCCGCGCTAATGCTGCCGCGATGCCGATGCACGCTGTCGTAGACGATCTGATTGATCGGGCTTTCCCAGTTCTTGAGGAACGCCTTCGCGTCGACGCCTTCGGGCGCCTGCACGTTGTAGTGCAGGTTGCCGTCGCCGAGATGGCCGAACGTGACCATGCGCGCGCCCGGCACGGCTTGCGCGATCGCCGCGTCGGTTTCCTCGATGAAATGGCCAATGCGCGAAATCGGCACCGCGATATCGTGCTTGATGTTCAGGCCTTCCTCAGCCTGGGCGAGCGGGATGTGTTCGCGCAGATTCCAGAATGCCCGCGACTGTGTGAGGTTTGCCGCGACCACCGCGTCTTCGACCAGGCCTTCTTCGAGCGCGGTTTCCATCAGACGCTCGAACAGTCCGCGCGCGTGCTCCTCGCTCTCGCTGTCTGACAGTTCCAGTAGCACGACTTGCGCATGCGGTTCGGCGAACGGATAGCGCATCTGTTCGAAATGCCGGCCCACGAGCCGCACGCAGAAATCCGACATCAGTTCGAAGCCGGTCAGAAGCGGCCCGGCGAAGCGTTGCGTGAGCGACAGAAAATCGAGCGCCGCATGCGGCGACGCGAGCGCGGCGAGCGCCGTGACGCGCGCGGCCGGTTGCGGATGCAGCTTGAGCACAGCAGCGGTGATGATGCCGAGCGTGCCTTCCGCGCCGATGAACAGGTCGCGCAGATCGTAGCCGGTGTTGTCCTTGCGCAATCCGCGCAGGCCGTCCCACAGTTCGCCTTGCGGGGTGACCACTTCGAGGCCCAGGCACAGCTCGCGCGTGTTGCCGTAGCGCAGTACGCCGGTGCCGCCCGCATTGGTGGCGAGATTGCCGCCGATCGTGCAGCTGCCTTCGGCGGCGAGGCTCAGGGGGAGCAGGCGGCCGGCTTCTTCGGCCTGCTTTTGCACTTCGGCGAGGATCACGCCGGCTTCGACGGTGATCGTGTTGTTGTGCGGATCGATGTCGCGTACGCGGTTCAGACGCCGCAGGCTGATAACCGCCTGCGCGCCGCTTGCATCCGGCGTGGCGCCGCCGGCCAGACCGGTGTTGCCCCCTTGCGGCACCAGTGCGATGCGATGCTCGACGGCGAGTTTGACGAGTGCCGCGACTTCGTCAGGCGTGGCCGGGCAGAGCACCGCGCAGGCCGAGCCAGTATAGCGGCGGCGCCAGTCGGTGAGGTAGGGAGCGGTATCGTGCGGATCGGTGAGCACTTGGGCGGCGCCGATGGCGCCGCGGCAAGCGGCGAGGAAAGCGGCTTGGGTCATGTTGGTCGGTCAGGATGTTTGGCGGATAGGTTACGCGGGAAGTGGTGCGGGAAGCGACGCGAGAAACGACGCGAGAAGCGCTGTTCTCAGCGTGTGCCTCCCTCGGCATATCCGGCGTTCTGCTGTGCGTTCTCCTTTGCTGCCTGCTTCGCTGCCCGTTTTGCCGCGCGCTTGAACGGTGCGACATACACGAGCGTGCAGACGAAGAAGACTACGGCGAGGATGACCTCGAGCCAGCCGAGGCGGGCGCTCAGGCCGCGGTCGCTCCAGCCGCGGACGATGCCCTCGGCAAAATACAGGAGGATCAGCATCGACGCCCATTGCAGCGTATAAAGCCGGTGCCCCCACACGCCGGGCAGGGCGAGCAGTAGCGGCACGGCTTTGAGCACCAGCGCCGAGCCGCCCGGACGCAGCGGCGCGAGCCACCATTCCCACGCGACGGATAAGACGATTAGCGCGAGCAGGGCGGCGGCGGCGCCGAATGCAGCAGAAGGTTTGGGCTGAACCTGCATGGCAAGCGCGGGCATGGACGCGGTTGTGCCGGTGTCTGCGGATGACGTGCCGACTTGCTGATGAGTGCGGCTACCGACGCGTGGGTCGGCGTTTGGATTGCTATATCCGCGTTGTGCGTCTGCCTCGCTCCCTGCCATTTGCGCACCGGGTTCGCTCGACTGCGCGCGTGCATTCGGCTCGCTCACGGCCGTTCGCTCATGGACGCCGCCGTGCGGGCAACGCGTGCGCCGAGGGCGATCGCAAGCGTTTTCTCGTCGGCAGAGATGCCCTGTTCGGCCGTGCCCGCGCGAGCGAAATGCGACGCGCCGTAGGGCGTGCCGCCGGTTTGCGTGGTGGAGAGCGCGCTCTCGGTGTACGGAATGCCGACGATCAGCATGCCGTGATGCAAAAGCGGCAGCATCATGGACAGCAGCGTCGACTCCTGGCCGCCGTGCAAGCTGCCGGTGGACGTAAACACGCAGGCTGGTTTGCCGGACAGCGCGCCCGAAAGCCATTGCGGCGTGGTGCCGTCGAGAAAATATTTCAGCGACGCGGCCATGTTGCCGAAGCGGGTCGGCGAACCGAGTGCGAGACCGGCGCATTCTTCGAGGTCGCGCAGTTCGACGTAGGGCGGCCCTTCAGCGGGAATATCCGGCTGGGTCGCTTCGCAGACGGCGGACACCGCCGGCACGGTGCGCACGCGCGCCTGCATACCGGGGACGCTGTCGATGCCGTGCGCGATCGCCAGCGCAAGCTCGCGCGTGGCGCCGTGACGGCTGTAATAGAGCACGAGAATGTCTTTCATAGGCCTCATCGGTGAACGGGTATTATAGGGGGTGGGTCCGCTGCACAGGCCATCCATAGCCATTCATAGCCATTCGGCCAGGCCTCGCGCAAGGTCCTGAACCACCGTTTTATGAAGCAGGAGGTACGGAGGTGGGTTTGTTGTCCAGGGTGCGTTTCGATCTCGACACGCTCAAACGGCTCGCGCAGTTTGCGGCGAAGCGCAGTAGCGAAGACCGCATTCCACAGGTGGCCGGCAGCCTCACGTTCACGACCATGCTCGCGCTCGTGCCGCTCGCCACGGTCGCGTTTGCGCTGTTCACCGCCTTTCCGCTATTCAGCTCGTTTCAGATGTCGCTGCAGATTTTCTTGGCCGACCATCTGATGCCCGCGCAGCTCAACAGTCAGATTTTCGATTATCTGAATCAGTTCGCGTCGAAGGCCAAGAGCCTCACGACCATCGGCATGATTTTTCTGTTTGTCACCGCCGTGATGACGATGATGACCGTGGAATCCGCTTTCAACGTGATCTGGCGGGTGCGCAAGGCGCGGCCGATCGCGCAGCGCATCCTGGTCTACTGGGCGATCATCACGCTTGGCCCGATTCTGATCGGCGTGAGCCTGTCGACTTCTTCCTATCTGTTCACGCGGTCCATGGCGTTTACGGCCGTCCAGCATATTCCTTCGGTGATCGACTGGGCGCTGACCGGCGCCGCGCTGCCATTGACGGCGCTCGCCTTCACAATGCTTTACGTGTTTCTGCCGAACTGCCGGGTGGAGTGGCGTGATGCGGTGATTGGCGGAATTACTGCTGCGATCGCCTTCGAACTCGCCAAGCGGGGCTTTGGCTATTACGTGCGCCGGATTCCCACCTACACGACGGTGTACGGTGCATTTGCCGCTGTGCCGCTATTCCTGGTGTGGATGTACCTATGCTGGTTCATCGCGCTGGCCGGCGCGATGATCGCGTCGGCGTTGCCGGCGATCCGCATCGGCCAGTTTCACCGGCCGACTTTCGAGGGCAGCGATCTGTTCGATTCGCTCGAACTCCTCGCGCGGCTCTCCGAAGCGCGCGATGCGGGCAAGCGCGGCTACACGGTGCCGGAACTCTCGCGAATGCTTCGCCGCGAGATGGATACCACGATCAAGCTGCTGCAAAAGCTTGAAGAGATCGAGTGGATCGCGCGCTTGCAGGACGACGACACGCGTGCGCACTTCCTGCTGCTGGCCAATCCGGCGCAGATCACGGTCGAACGTTTGTTCAGTCTGTTCGTGATCGACCGCGCGGAACTCGAATATCAGCTTGAACTGAACTCTACGCGTGTGGATGGCCAGACGCTTCTGGCGGCGCTGGAAAACGACAAGCTGAAAGTGACGCTTGCTACGCTGCTGGCGGCGCGTGCCGCCGCGCGGGCAGCGCGCGCCCTGGAGAGCGAACAGGGCACGTCTTCAATGCCGCATCAGGCTGCATGAGCAGGCCGCATGAGCAGGCCGCATGAGCAAGCTGCATGAGCAAGCTGCATGAGCAGGCCGCCTGAGGCGGCAGCAAACCTACAGCGAAATCTTCCCCACGCAAATGTCCTTGAACATCGCCCAGTCGCCCATCAGGCTATAAAGCGGATGCCGGAAGGTAGCCGGCCGGTTTTTCTCGAAGAAGAAATGCCCGACCCAGGCAAAGCCATATCCGCAGATGACGGCAGCCGGCAGCCATAGCCAGTCGCCGGTGGCGAGCGCCATGGCGAGGCAACCTATCACGCCGAGCGACCCTACGAAATGCAGCCGCCGCGATACCGTGTTGCGATGCTCGCTCAGGTAGTACGGATAGAACTCCGCGAAACTCGCGAAGTGATCGGTGTGCGCGGTTTGAGCCATCACGGCCTCCGAATGTCGACGCTACTCGATTCCGTGCCCGTCGCTCCCAGGTTGCTTCGCCGTGCGCTGACATTGCTCGGAACGCGCTCGAAACAGGACAGGCTTGACCCATTGTGCGGCTATCGGGGCAGGCGCGCAACCTGGCCATTCGGCCGATGGCGCGCGTCTGCCTGGGCGGCTATCGTGACGACTCGCAGCAACTATTGAACGGCGCTGGCGGCCTTCGAGGCGAAGCTGAACAGCGCGTCGAGCGTGGCATCGGGCTGCTCGGTCATCAAGGCATGGCCGGCTTCGAGCATGACCGTGCCGACCGGTACGCCGGCTTGAGAGAGCGCGTCGGCGAGCGCTTTGGCCGCGCGCGGCGGCGTCATCGCATCGCGCCGGCCCACGATCAATCGCGTCGGGCAACGCACCTCAGCGGCGCGTGCGAGGCCGTCCGCATAGCCATTGCAGGCGGTGAAGTCGGTGTGGAACAGGTCAGGCTCGCCGCTCGCCGAGACACGCTCCATCAGCCGCTGGTTCATGCCGTGCAGCCAGAAGCCTGGGCCGGGGCACGACGGCTTGGCGGCGAGCGTCGAATGCGACCATTGATTGACCATACCGATTGCATCGGGCTCGCGATGCAGGGCGGCGTCGAGCAAGGTGTCGGAGACGACCATCGGCACGGCGGTGGCGAGCAGCGCCAGGTGCGTCACGCGCTGCGGATAGCGGCCGGCGAAGTCGAGTGCGATCAGCGAGCCCATGCTGTGGCCGGCCACGAATGCGCGCTGTACGCCGGCGGCGTCAAGCAGGGCTGCCAGCCAGTCGGCCATTGCTGTCACGGTGGTGAGCGCCGGGCCGGCGCTGCGGCAGTGTCCGGGCAGGTCGACCGCCAGGACGCCAAAGCCGTGATGCGCGAAGTAACGCGTTTGCAATGCCCACACGCTATGGTCATGCTCGGCGCCGTGGATGAACACGGCGGTCGGCAGGCTGGCGTCGAATGGTTTGCCGCCGGTGTAGGCGTAGGCGGGCTTGCCTTGAACGGTGACGATCATGCGGACTCCGGGCGGGGTTTGGCCGCATCGGCGGGCGGGTCGGATGGGTTGCCTTGAGTTGGCGCGGCGGATGAACTGGAGCGGATGTCTTGGGCCGAAGCTGCGGATGAACTGGAGGGGCTGCTTTGGGCTGAAGCAGCGGACCAGCTGGAATGGATGTTTTTTGCCGTGCTGGATGGACCGGATGATCCACTCTCAGGCGCGGTCGTCCCACCCGCTTTCTGCGCGGCTTTCAGCGCGCGCTTGAGGTCGTCGATCAGATCGTCGGGGTCTTCAAGGCCGATCGACAGGCGGATCGTGCCTTCGGCGATGCCGGCTGCGGCGAGCGCGGCGGCGTCCATGCGGAAGTGCGTCGTCGATGCGGGATGGATGACCAGCGAGCGCGCGTCGCCGACGTTCGCGAGATGCGAGAACAGCGAAAGCGCTTCAATAAAGCTGCGTCCGGCGGCGCGGTCACCGCGCAGATTGAAGCTGAACACCGCGCCGGCGCCGCGTGGCAGCAGACGCTTGGCAAGCGCATGGTCCGGATGCGATGGCAGCTCCGGGTAGGCGACGGCTTCGACGGCAGGGTGCGCGCACAGGAATTCGACCACCTTGCGCGTATTCGCGACGTGCCGTTCCATGCGTAGCGGCAGCGTCTCGATGCCTTGCAGCAGTTGCCAGGCGGCCTGGGGATGCAGGCACGCGCCGAAGTCGCGCAAGCCCTCGCGGCGCGCGCGCAGGAGGAACGGTGCGACTGTGCTTTCCTCGGCGAATATCATGCCGTGAAAGCCCTCGTACGGCTCGGTAAATTCGGGGAAACGACCGGATGCGTTGAAGTCGAACGTGCCGCCGTCCACGAGTACGCCGCCGATCGTGGTGCCGTGGCCGCCGAGGAATTTGGTCGCCGAGTGATAGACGAAGTCGGCGCCATGCTCGAATGGCTTGAGCAGATAGGGCGTAGTGAAGGTCGAATCGACCAGCAGCGGCACGCGGTGCTCATGTGCGAGCTGTGCCACCGCGGCGATGTCGAGCACGTCGAGCCCGGGGTTGCCAAGCGTCTCGCCGAACAGCAGGCGTGTGTTGGGGCGCAGCGCGGCGCGCCACGCGTCAGGATCGCCCGGTTTGACGAAGGTCGTCTCGATACCGAAGCGCCGCAGCGTGTAGTGCAGCAGGTTGTGCGAGCCGCCGTACAGCGCGCTGGAGGCGACGATATGGGAGCCGGCACCCATCAAGGTGGCGATCGCCAGATGCAGTGCTGCCTGGCCGCTGGCCGTGCCGATCGCGCCTGCGCCGTTTTCAAGCGCGGCAACGCGCTCCTCGAACACGGCCACGGTCGGATTCGAGATGCGCGAATAGACGTGGCCGGCGCGTTCCATATTGAAGAGCGCTGCGGCGTGGTCCGAGTCGCGGAACGAAAACGAGGTAGTCTGGTAAATCGGCGTGGCGCGCGCGCCGGTGCTTGGGTCGGGCGCTGCGCCGGCGTGCAGCGCAAGCGTATCGAAACGGTTGGCGGACATCCTGGGCGGCGAGGCCACGGACGGCCTCGCGAAAGGTGAAAGTGGCGGCCATCCTATCACCGGCATGGATCGCTTCAAGCGCGGTTTTCCCGATGCGCACGGTCAGGATGGCGCCGGGCCGACCTTGCAAACGCCCGTTGCGCCTTGGTGGGCGGGCCGCTTTCCTTTTATGGGCCTTTCCGCTAGGATCGAAAGTCAATTGGACACTATCAGCTTAGCGGGTATCACGGAGACATATCATGCGAGTCAGCGACATTCTTAAAGTCAAAGGCAACACCCTTTTCACGGTCACGCCAGATACAACGCTGCACGACGCAGTCAATACCATGGCCGAACACGATATCGGCTCGCTGGTCGTGATGGAATATGGCGACCTCGTCGGCATGCTGACGTTTCGCGAAATTATTCTGACCTTGAGCAAGCACGGCGGCAGCCTCGGTACCTCCACGATCCGCAAGTTGATGGACGACCATCCGCTCACCTGTACGCCCGAAACGGATGTCAACGAGGTTCGCCGCATGATGCTCGAGCATCATGTGCGCTATTTGCCGGTGCTGGAAAGCCGCAGGCTGATGGGCGTGATCTCGTTCTACGACGTCGCGAAGGCGGTGGTCGAAGAGCAGGGCTTCGAAAACCGCATGCTCAAGGCTTACATCCGCGATTGGCCGGAAGAACCGCAAGACCAGCAACCGTCGCCGCGCTAACTAGCTAACGCGCGGTGGCTCACCGCGGCGCTCGCGCCGTTGCCGTGAGTGCGAAGATGCGGTCAAGGCGCGCGCGAAAGCGTGCGCTTTTTTTGCGCCCGGACCTTTCCCATTTGTTGCTCTTTTAGCCCGTTCCCGAACTTCATGAGCGATCGTCCGTTGCCTGCTGCCCGCCGTGCCGCCCGCCCTCACGAGGCGCATGAGTCGCAGTTCCGCCTGCTCGGCCAGCGCCGTTTCGCGCCGTTTTTCTGGACCCAGTTCCTCGGCGCGATGAACGACAACGTGTTCAAGATCGGCTTCACGTCGCTTGTCACGTATCAGGCGGCGCGCTTTTCCGGTGTCGATCCGAAGACGGCGGCGTTCCTGATCTCGGCGATCTTCATTCTGCCGTTCGTGCTGCTGTCGGCCACCTCCGGCCAGATCGCGGACAAGTACGACAAGGCGACGCTCACGCGTTTCGTCAAAAGTTTCGAAATCGTCGTGATGCTGATCGGCGGCGCGGGGTTCTGGCTGCATAGCGCGCCTCTGCTGTATCTGTGCACGTTTCTGATGGGCGTCCATTCGACCGTGTTCGGACCGGTCAAGTATTCGTACCTGCCGCAGCATCTGTCGAAGTCGGAACTGGTCGGCGGTAACGGGATGGTCGAGATGGGCACCTTCGTCGCGATCCTGATCGGCACGATCGTCGGCGGTGTGGGTGCGGGTTTCGTCGAGCATGGCGCCGTGGTGCTGGCCTGCGCATGTGTCGGGATTGCGCTGGTGGGGCGGCTGGTGTCGAACTTCGTGCCTGTCACGGCGGCGCCGCAGCCCGATCTGCGCATCAACTGGAATCCGGTCAGCGAGACGTGGCGCAATCTGAAGCTCGCGCGCGAAAACCGGACGGTGTTTCTGAGCCTGCTGGGGATTTCCTGGCTGTGGTTCGTGGGCGCGACCTTTCTGTCTTCCTTTTTCAGCTTCGCGAAAAACGTGCTGTCCGCCGATCCGGACGTCGTAACCGTGCTGCTCGGCACGTTCTCGATCGGCATCGGCATCGGCTCGCTGCTGTGCGAAAAGCTCTCGAAGCGGCGCGTCGAAATCGGCCTCGTGCCGCTCGGCTCGATCGGCATGAGCGTGTTCGCGATCGATCTATTCTTCGCGAGCCATGCGCTGCCAGCTGCCGGGCATCTCCTGAGCGTCGGCGAATTCCTCGTGCGGCCCGCCCATTGGCGCGTGCTGGCCGATCTGTTTCTGCTGGCCATGTTCGGCGGCCTCTATAGCGTGCCGCTCTATGCGCTGATCCAGAGCCGCAGCCAGCCGAGCCATCGTGCGCGCATCATCGCAGCGAACAATATTCTGAATTCGCTGTTCATGATCGTCTCGGCGTTGATGGCGATGGCGCTGACAGCGGCGGGCTTCAGCATTCCGGCGATTTTCCTCGTCACGGCGCTGCTGAACATTGTCGTCGCGACGTACATCTATTCGCTCGTCCCCGAGTTTTTGCTGCGCTTTATCGCCTGGGCGCTGGTGCATACGTTCTACCGGATTCGTCTGGTTCATGCCGAACGGATTCCGGAAGAGGGCGCGGCCGTGCTGGTGTGCAACCACGTGAGCTTCGTCGATGCGATCGTCATCATGGCCGAGAGTCCGCGGCCGATCCGCTTCGTGATGGACCATCAGATCTTCGAGTCGCCGTTCGCCGGCTGGGTGTTCCGCCATGCGAAGGCGATTCCGATCGCGCCCGCCCATCAGGATCTGGCGCTGCTGGCGCGCGCCTATGAGCGCTGCGCCGAGGCGCTCGCCGAGGGCGATCTGGTCTGTATCTTCCCGGAAGGCAAGCTGACAAAGACCGGCGAAATGAATCCATTCCGCCACGGCGTAACCGAGATCATCCGTCGCGCGCCGGCGCCGGTGATACCGATGGCGCTGCGCGGACTGTGGGGCAGCGTGTTTTCGCGTGCCAACGACGCGCGCTGGCCGCGACCGATCCAGAAGGGCGTGATGAGCCGGCTGACGCTGGCGGTGGGTGAACCGATCGATCCGGTCGAGGCGACGCCGGAAGTGCTGCAGCAGATCGTCTCCGAGTTGCGCGGAGCGCGGAAGTAGAGCGGCCGGATAACGGTTTGCCGACGGGGGGCGGAGCGCAAGCTGCGGCGTCACGGAATTCGCGGTTGTGTGCCGGTTTGTGGTTTGTGTCCCGTTGCGGCAGGAATTCCTGCGCTTCCACCTGCGGCCCTGCTACCGCCAGAGACTTGTCCGGAAGGCATAGACCGGCGCGCGCTGCGGTTCGAGCCCCTTGAGGGCTGGCATAATGGCGGCTTCCCCGCATTTCTTTGGACGACGCCCATGTCCGGCAACACGCTCGGTACGCTTTTCACTGTCACGACCTTCGGCGAATCGCACGGCCCCGCTATCGGCTGCGTGATCGACGGCTGCCCGCCCGGCATGGCGCTTGGCGAAGCCGATATCCAGTTCGAACTCGACCGCCGCAAGCCGGGCACGTCGCGCCACGTTACGCAGCGTCAGGAAGAAGACAAGGTCGAGATCCTGTCGGGCGTGTTCGAAGGCCAGACCACCGGCGCACCGATCGCGCTGCTGATCCGCAATACAGACCAGCGCAGCAAGGACTACGGCAATATTGCGGACACCTTCCGGCCCGGTCACGCCGACTACACCTACTGGCAGAAATACGGCATTCGCGATTATCGCGGTGGTGGCCGTTCGTCGGCCCGTCTGACTGCACCTACGGTGGCGGCCGGCGCGGTAGCGAAGAAATGGCTGCGCGAAAAATTCGGTACCGAGATCCGCGGCTACATGGCGGCGCTAGGCGAGATCGACGTACCGTTCGTCGACTGGGTGCACGTGCGTGAGAACCCGTTCTTCGTGCCGAATGCCGGGATCGTGCCGGAACTCGAAAACTACATGGACGCGTTGCGCAAAGACGGCGACTCGATCGGCGCGCGTATCAACGTCGTGGCTTCGGGCGTGCCGGTCGGGCTTGGCGAGCCGCTGTTCGACCGCCTCGACGCGGACATTGCGCACGCCATGATGGGCATCAATGCGGTGAAGGGCGTCGAGATCGGCGCGGGCTTTGCCAGCGTCGCGCAGCGCGGCTCGGTGCACGGCGACGAATTGACGCCGGAGGGCTTCGTCGGCAATCACGCGGGCGGCGTGCTCGGCGGTATTTCGACCGGGCAGGACATCACGGTGTCGATCGCGATCAAGCCGACTTCGAGCATTCGCACGCCGCGCCGCTCGATCGACAAGGCAGGGCAGCCGGCCATCGTCGAAACGTTCGGGCGCCATGACCCGTGCGTCGGCATCCGTGCCACGCCGATCGCCGAATCCATGCTTGCGCTGGTGCTGATCGACCACGCGCTGCGCCACCGTGCGCAATGCGGCGATGTCGCTGTGAGCACGCCGAAGATCGCGGCGAGCGCGCCGTAAAGAACGCGCTCTGAGTGTCTTCGTACTGTGCGCGCAACATCATATCAATGACCGATTTGAATATCGAGCCGGCAGATAGCCAAGTCGCGAACCTGCGAGCGCGTGCCGCCGCCCCGCATGCCGGCGCGGCCGACTGCCTCGCCTTCGGACAAACGCTGCTGCAGCACGCTGGCCGCGGCAAAGCTGCCCAGCGCGAAGCGCTTGCAGCGCTCGTGCGCGCCTATCAGCTTGATCCCTCTTGCGAACCCACACTGCTTCACACGATTGCGCAGACGGCGTTCGTCGTGCGCGACTGGGCACTCGTCGACTCCGCTACTACGCTGCTTCTCGAACGGAACACCGAAGACGCCAACGCGCTGATCTGGCGCGCCGCTGCCGTGCAACAACGCAACGACTTCGACACGGCGGAGCGGCTGCTGCGCGAAGCGGTGCGTGTCGTGCCCGGTAATCCGGTGGCGCTTCACAAGCTCGCGTTGTGCATCAAGGAGCAGGCACGTTTCCAGGAAGCGGAAGCCTTGCTCAGGCAGGTGCTTGCTTTGTCGCCGAATAACGCGCATGCGCTGTTCGATCTGTCGGAGCTCGAAATCCGCACGGCACGTTTCACCGAAGGCTGGGCGCATTACGAGTCACGTGTCGCGTTCGGCGACGATTTGAATAACGCGCAGCATGCGCTTGCTGCGATCAGCGCGCATTGGCAGGGCGAATCGCTGGAAGGCAAAACGCTGATCGTGTATGGCGAGCAAGGCAACGGCGACTGCCTGTGGGCGGTGCGCTTTCTGCCGCTGCTGGCCGAGCGGGCGCGACGCGAAGGCGGCCGGGTGATTTTCGGTCACGACGGGCCCTTGCGGCATCTATTCGAACGAATGCTGCCGGCCGACTTGCCGCTCGAAACGAACCTTGAAACGCGGCCTGATTTCCATTGCGGGTTGATGAGCTTGCCGCTGCGGCTTGGCGTCTTCGATGCAAAAGGGTGGGGCGCGCCGTATCTGGGCGCTGAGCCCGCGCGTGTGCAGGCGTGGCGCGAGCGGGTCCAGGCGCACACGGCCGGCAAGCCGGGTAATCGCAAAGTCGGTCTGGTGTGGAACGGCAATCCTGACCATATCCGCGATAGGCGGCGGTCGGTGCCCGTCGAGCAACTCGAGCCGCTATTGAGCGTGCCCGGCGTTACCTGGTTTGCGGTGTCGCCCGGGCGCAGCGAGACGGTCGCGCAGTGGCGGGCACAGCGTCTCGATATAGTCGACTTGACCCATCATTTTCAGTCCGGATTCGACGACGTCGCTGCGTTGCTGGCGAATCTGGATCTGGTCGTCACGATTGATAGCGGACCGGCGCATCTGGCGGGAGCGCTCGGCGTGCCGACGTGTTTGATGATCGATCATGTGTCGGCATGGTTTTGGGGCGATGAATCGCGCACCACGGACTGGTATGACGCTATTGAGCTCTTTCGGCAGCCTGAGATTGGTGCGTGGGCGCCGGTGCTGGCCAAGGTGCGAGAGCGGATTGAACTGATGCGGGGCGTTTGAGCTTTTTGCTTCGCGGCGACGTTGGCAGTGCGTCTGCCGTGGATGCCGCTTTGTCTTTTGCACGCCCGGAGCGATCAACTGCCTTTCCGGAGCGATCAACTGCATGCCGTGCGCGGACAGACAAACAAGCTCCGCGCACGGCAAACAAACACCGAATCACATATTCGGGTAATTCGGCCCACCGCCGCCCTCAGGCGTCACCCAGACGATGTTCTGGGTCGGGTCCTTGATGTCGCAGGTCTTGCAGTGCACGCAGTTCTGCGCGTTGATCACCAGCCGCTCGCTGCCGTCGTCGTTCTTCACGAACTCGTACACCGCAGCGGGGCAGTAGCGTGACTCCGGACCGGCATAGGTCTGCCAGTTCACATTCACCGGCACCGAAGGATCTTTCAGCGTCAGGTGGGCCGGCTGGTTCTCTTCATGGTTGGTGTTCGAGATGAACACCGACGACAGGCGGTCGAAAGTCAGCTTCCCATCCGGCTTCGGATAAACAATCGGCTTGCACTGCGACGCCGGTTTCAGCATCTCGTGGTCGGAATGGTGGTGATGCAGCGTCCAGGGCACGTTACCGCCCAGCAGTTTCTGCTCGATGCCGACCATCAGCGTGCCGAGGTACAGGCCCTTGCTCATCCACTGCTTGAAGTTGCGCGCACGATGCAGTTCGGTGTGCAGCCACGACGTCCTGAACGACTCCGGATAGGCCACCAGTTCATCAGCCTGACGTCCTGCCTGCACGGCATCGAATGCCGCTTCCGCGGCCAGCATGCCGGTCTTGATTGCCGCGTGCGAACCCTTGATGCGCGATGCGTTCAGGAAGCCCGCATCGTCGCCCACCAGCGCACCGCCCGGGAACACCAGCTTCGGCAGCGACATCAGGCCGCCCGCCGTAATCGCCCGTGCGCCATACGACACCCGCTTGCCGCCTTCGAGCACCGCGCGGATCGCCGGATGCGTCTTGTAGCGCTGGAACTCCTCGAACGGCGACAGATACGGGTTCGTGTAGCCGAGGCCGACCACGAAGCCCACCACCACCTGGTTGTTGTCCATGTGATAGAGGAACGAGCCACCGTACGTGTCGTTTTCCAGCGGCCAGCCGGCGGTGTGCATCACCAGACCCGGCTTGTGCTTCGAAGGATCGATTTCCCACAGTTCCTTGATGCCGATCCCGTGGACCTGCGGATCGACGCCTTCGCGCAGCTTGAATCTGTCGTTCAGTTGACGGCCGAGGTGCCCGCGTGCGCCTTCGCAGAACAGCGTGTATTTCGCATGCAGTTCCATGCCGAGCTGGAAATTCTCGGTGGGTTCGCCGTCCTTGCCAATCCCGAGGTTGCCGGTCGCGACACCCTTGACCGAGCCGTCGTCGTTGTACAGAATTTCCGCCGCCGGAAAGCCCGGAAAAATCTCCACGCCCAGCGCCTCGGCCTGCTGACCCAGCCAGCGCGTGACATTCGCGAGGCTGATCACGTAGTTGCCGTGGTTCTTGAAGTTATCCGGCAGCGCCCAGGTGGGCACGCTCTTCGAACCGGTTTCGGTGAGGAACAGGAATTTGTCTTCGGTCACGTCCACCGTCAGCGGCGCGCCTTTTTCCTTCCAGTCGGGGATCAGTTCGGTGATCGCGCGCGGATCCATCACCGCGCCCGACAGGATATGCGCCCCGATCTCCGAGCCTTTTTCCAGTACGCACACGCCAATCTCGACGCTTTTCTCAGCTGCCAGCTGCTTCAGGCGGATCGCGGCCGACAGGCCAGCCGGGCCGCCGCCGACGATCACGACGTCGTATTCCATCGACTCGCGTGGACCGTATTGCTCAATGAGACTTGCGGGGGTCATTGATGCTCCTCTTGTTACCGTTAGAATGCTTTTTTCGGGATCGTATTGTGGGCGATGGCCTCCGCAACTGCAACCAGATGAGCAGAGATTAGCACGATCGTACTATTTCTGTGATACGGTATGACCCGCACTGAGGGTCTTGCCGCATCTGTCAATCGCGTCTGTAACAACAACCGAACAAGGGAACGACAATGGGCCGTTCGATCAATCTGGAAGGCAAGGTCGCGCTGATCACCGGCGCCTCGAGCGGGTTGGGGAAGCGCTTTGCTCAAGTATTGTCGCAGGCTGGCGCCAAGGTCGTGCTGGCGAGCCGCCGCACCGAGCGTCTGAAAGAGTTGCGCGCCGAGATCGAGGCCGCCGGCGGCGCGGCGCACGTTGTCTCGCTCGACGTCACGGATTATCAGAGCATCAAGTCGGCCGTTGCCCACGCGGAAACCGAGGCGGGCACGATCGACATTCTGGTGAACAATGCAGGCGTGTCGACCACGCAGAAGCTTACGGAAGTCACGCCGGCCGACTTCGAATACGTGTTCGACACTAACACGCGCGGTGCTTTCTTTGTCGCCCAGGAAGTCGCCAAGCGCATGATCATGCGCGGAAATGGCGCGCAGAAGCCGTCATACCGGATCATCAATATCGCCTCGATGGCGGGCTTGCGGGTGCTGCCGCAGA
Organism: Paraburkholderia sp. GAS348; assembly: GCF_050434205.1. Taxonomy (NCBI): domain Bacteria; kingdom Pseudomonadati; phylum Pseudomonadota; class Betaproteobacteria; order Burkholderiales; family Burkholderiaceae; genus Paraburkholderia; species Paraburkholderia sp. GAS348. The sequence continues at coordinate 42,745 of NZ_JBNPVT010000004.1, read as the reverse complement.
TTGGCCTGTACTCGATGAGCAAGGCCGCCGTCGTTCATATGACGAAAGCCATGGCACTGGAGTGGGGCAAGCACGGCATCAATGTGAACGCCATCTGCCCGGGCTATATCGATACCGAGATCAACCATCATCACTGGTCAACCGAGCAGGGACAGAAGCTGGTGTCGATGCTGCCGCGTCATCGTGTCGGCAAGCCGGAGGATCTGGACGGGCTGTTGCTGCTGCTGGCGGCCGACGAATCGCAGTTCATCAATGGCTCGGTAATTGCCGCCGACGATGGCTTCGGGCTCGCCTGAACACGGCTTTGGGGCGCTGTTGTGGGTTTTTGTATCATGTTTGCGCCGGCTCATGCGCCGGTTTCACCCTTGTTTCAACCCGTTAAAGAAGTACGATGAACGATTTTCACGCAGTTTTTGAGATGTCGATGCCGATCCGCTGGGGCGACATGGACGCATTCGGCCATGTGAACAACACGGTCTATTTCCGTTACATGGAGCAGGTGCGGATTTCCTGGTTCGAACAACTGGGTCTGGCCGGCAGCAACGCCGACGGGCAGGGGCCGGTGATCGTCAATGCATCGATGGAGTTTCTCAAGCAGTTGCACTATCCCGGCGATGTGATCGGCCGGATGTCCGTAGCCACGCCCGGGCGCAGCAGCTTTGACACGGGGTTCGAGCTCGTGCGCGCCGACGATCCGAACACCGTCTATGCACGTGGCGCTGCGCGCTGCGTGTGGATCGACTACGCCGCCGGCAAGTCGGTGCCGGTTCCGGATCTGCTGCGCGCGACCATCGAGCGCGCGGCGCTGGTTAAAGCGGCCTGATCGCCTGGCCCTTGTAACAAGCGCGTGGCCGCGCCCGCAATCGAACCTGGAGCCATTCTCACGTTCGCTGCGGGTGGCCTCAAGGCCGGCTTCTCACCGAGCCGGCACCCGATTCCGGCCCCAATGCCCGAGCCCCAATGTCCGAGCCTCAGTGCCCGAGCAAACGCTGCAGTAGCTCGGTCGCGTTCCCTGTATCGTATTTGCGCATCAGCCGCGCGCGGTAGACGTCGACCGTGCGCGGGCTGATATCCAGCACCCGTCCGATCTGCTTGCTGGTTTTGCCCGTCACCAGTTGCGCGGCGATTTCCCGCTCGCGCGGCGTTAATTCGACCGCCACGCGCCGTGTCGCGCTCAAATCCTCGAAAGTCCAGACACCGGCGGCGTGCGGGTCGGCGCGTTGCTGCGCGCGGCCGGTCACGTGGCACCAGAACAATTCCCCGTTGGCCCGCTTCATGATCCGGTCGTCCGCGTAACTGCCCTGGGCGGTCATGATCGGCGGAATCCGCGTGCCGATCCGTTCGAATTCGTCCGTCGACGGGTACAGCACCTGGAACGACTGGCCGAGCAGCGCCTCGCGCGTGCAGCCGAATATCGACGCCAGTTCGTCGTTGCAGTCTTCGATGATCCGTTCGCGCGACAGCACGAGTCCGATCGGGGCGAGGTGAAACGCGGTTTGGTAATCCAGTGCGGGCATGGGTTGGCGGCAAGTACTTATGTATTTTTGCGTATTGTGCCGCATGGCGCGCCCAGCGTACTCTTTCGAGCACATAACAACGCGGCGAAACGTTCGCAGCAGGCATTGGCGCGAGGCACGATAACCCGAGCGCACAGCTGGCCGCGGATGACTAGAATGACGTGTCGGGCGTTTGCCCGCTGAACGTCTTATCGAAGTCGCAAAGATCCGGCGGCCGGTGTACCGGCGGCCGGCGCTCCGGTTTCGGGTTTCCATAAAGGAAGGGACATACTGATGAACAAGGTCTATCCAGGCGCCGCCGAGGCGCTGAAAGACGTCGTCAAGGACGGGCAGACGTTTGCCGTCGGCGGCTTCGGGCTGTGCGGCATTCCCGAGGCGCTGATCGCGGCGCTGCGCGATTCGAAGGTGCAAGGCATCACCTGCATCAGCAACAATGCGGGCGTCGACGGTTTCGGCCTCGGCCTGCTGCTCGAAACGCGCCAGATCAAGAAGATGATCTCGTCGTACGTGGGCGAGAACAAGGAGTTCGAACGCCAGTATCTGGCCGGCGAACTCGAACTGGAATTCACGCCGCAAGGCACGCTCGCCGAAAAGCTGCGTGCCGGCGGCTCGGGCATTCCGGCCTTCTTCACGAACACCGGCTACGGCACGCTGATCGCCGAGGGCAAGGAAACCCGTCAGTTCGGCGAGAACCACTACGTGCTCGAACACTCACTGACGGCCGACGTCGCTTTGGTCAAGGCATGGAAAGCCGACAAATCGGGCAACCTGATCTATCGCCGCACCGCGCGCAACTTCAACCCGATGTGCGCGATGGCCGGCAAGATTACCGTCGCGGAAGTCGAGGAAATCGTCGAAGTGGGCGAACTCGATCCGGATGCGATCCACACGCCGGGTATTTTCGTGCAACGCATTGTGCTCAATGCGCATCCGGAAAAACGCATCGAACAACGCGTCGTCCGCGCGAAAGGAGACTGATCATGGCATGGACTCGTGACGAAATGGCCGCGCGCGCGGCGAAGGAATTGCAGGACGGCTTTTACGTGAACCTCGGCATCGGCTTGCCGACGCTGGTGGCGAACCACGTGCCGGCCGGCGTCGAAGTATGGCTGCAGTCGGAGAACGGCCTGCTCGGCATTGGCCCGTCGCCGACGGAAGAAGAAGTGGACGCCGACCTGATCAACGCCGGCAAGCAGACGGTGACCACGCTGCCGGGTTCGTCGATTTTCTCGTCGGCGGATTCGTTCGCGATGATTCGCGGCGGTCACATCAACCTGGCGATTCTGGGCGCGATGCAGATCAGCAAGAAGGGCGACCTGGCCAACTGGATGATCCCCGGCAAGATGATCAAGGGCATGGGCGGCGCGATGGATCTGGTCGCGGGCGTCAAGCGCGTGGTCGTGCTGATGGAGCACGTCGCGAAGGGCGACCAGCACAAGATCCTCGAAGAATGCACGTTGCCGCTGACGGGCGTGGGCGTGGTCAATCAGATCATTACCGATCTCGGCGTGATCGAAGTAACCGAAGACGGTCTGAAGCTGACTGAGCTGGCGCCGGGCGTCAGCGTCGAAGAAATCAAGGCGAAGACGGGCGCGCCGCTGGATGTGAGCGCGGTGAGTTGAATGGTGTTGTGAGCCGCCGGCCTCGGTCCTTGTGACGGAAGCTGGCGGCAACGCAAGTTGCCTTGTGGGTCGTGGGCGGCTTATGAAGCGAGTTGAAGCGAAGTTGTAAGCGGGCGAGGCGCGAGTCTCGCCCGTTTTGTTTTGGTGCCGTCTTTTCGTGCCGTATTGCGCTGCTCGCGTCGGAGCGCCTGCGCTGCGGCTTTTACCCTGGGGCATCCTGGTCAGTCTTAGGCCGTTCGGCCGATCCTTGCCGCGCGGCAAAGCGGTTTACAATCGTTTGAAGATTCGACATTCATTTCCCGCCGCTTGGTCTGCGGCGAGCCCAAGGCGCTTTTGCAAGGAACCCAGATGACCGAAACGTCCGCTTCCACCGCCGAGCGGCCCGCGCCGCGCCAACGTTATGTGCAGTGCGCGAGCCCTGGCGGCTTGCACCGTATCGCCTACACCGAGTGGGGCGACCCGGCCAACCCGCGTGTGCTGCTGTGCGTGCACGGCCTGACGCGCTCGGGGCGCGATTTCGACCGCATCGCGGCGGAATTCGCCGGCACTTACCGCGTGGTGTGTCCGGATGTGGCGGGGCGGGGCTTGTCTTCGTGGCTCGCGAACCCCAACTTCTATGGCGTGCCGCAATACGTCGCCGACATGGTCACGCTAATCGCGCGCCTGAACGTAGAGACGGTCGACTGGTTCGGTACCTCGATGGGCGGTCTGATCGGGCTCGCGCTGGCCGGCCTGCCGGAAACACCGATCCGCAAGATGCTATTGAACGACGTCGGTCCGCATCTCGAGCCGGTGGCCGTAGAGCGCATCGGCGATTATCTCGGCAAGCCCGTGCGTTTCGAATCGCTGCAGCAGGGCATCGATTACGCTGCGTTGCTGGCGCAAACCTTCGGTCCGCTCACGCCAGAGGAATGGCGCGAGATCAATACGCCGCTTTTGCACGAACAGGACGGCGCATGGTTGTTCCGCTACGACCCGCGGATCGCGCAGCCGTTTACCGCGATAACCGAAGAAGCGGCCAAACTCGGCGAGGCCGCGCTGTGGCATTCGCTGGCTGCGTTTCAGGGGCCGGTACTGGTGGTGCGCGGTGAGCAATCGGATCTGCTTTCTCGCGAGACCGTGGCCAGGATGGTCGAGACCGGGCGCGCCGTATCGAGCGCGGAAATCGCGGGTGTCGGGCATGCGCCGGCGTTTCTGTCGGCCGATCAGATTGGCCTCGCGAGGGAGTTCTTTATCGGGCCGGCCGCTGGCGCGTCATAATGTAGAGTTCCGCGCGGCGTCCTTGACTGGGTGCAATGCGCGGGCGCAATGCGGAACGCATCTGCGATCAACTTTCAACCAACCTCAGGATTCTTCATGGCAGTCATTCGTCATCACGTCGGCAAGCGCCTCTCGGAAATCGCTGTCTACAACGGCACCGTGTACCTCGCAGGCCAGATCGCCGAAGACGCGGATCAGGACATCACGGGCCAGACGCGCGAAGTGCTTGGCCACATCGACCGTCTGCTGGCTGAAGTGAACAGCGACAAGTCGCACTTGCTGTCCGTGCAGATCTACATTTCGGACATGGTGCACTTCGCCGGTATGAACGCGGTGTGGGACGAGTGGGTTGCACAAGGCGCCACGCCGCCGCGCGCTACCGTCGAAGCAAAGCTCGCTAACCCGAAGTGCCTCGTCGAAATCGTCGTGGTCGCGGCGCAGCGCGATTGAGCCTGGCTGAGCCTGGCTCAAGCCCGGTCTCGCAGTTGTTGTTGAAATTCCGTTGATCCGTCTGGCCCGGTGGGCCGTCGCACCATGACTACCGAAATCGTTACGAGCACGCCGGCACCCATCCCTTCCTTCGACGAAGCGATGGTATTCGTGCGCGAACATGCGGGCGAAGTGCGGCTCTCGTCGGGCGAGTTGCTGGCGGATCATGCGGCGGGTACGGCGTCGATCATGCGCACGCTCAACGTCGATCCGCCGGCTGTGCTGGCTGCGGCCTTGTTCGCGCTCACGCCGCATCTGCGGGACCCGGAGCGCGTGATTGCCGATAACTTCGGTGAAGAAGTCGCGCAACTGGTCGGCGACGTGCGCAAGTTGCTGCGCCTGGGTACGGTGAGCATGCGCGCCGCGCAGAATGCGATGCCTGAGGCGGGGCGCGATGCGCAGGCCGCGCGCCGCGCCCAGGTCGAGGCGCTGCGCAAGATGCTGCTCGCGTTCGCACAGGACATTCGCGTCGTGCTGATACGGCTCGCGTCGCGCTTGCAATCGCTGCGTTATTACGCGGCGGCGAAAATCACGCCGTCGCCCGACGTCGCGCGTGAAACGCTCGATATTTACGCGCCGCTCGCCAACCGGCTCGGCATCTGGCAACTGAAATGGGAGCTTGAGGATCTCGCGCTCCGTTTCGAAGAGCCGGTCACTTACAAGCGCATCGCCAAGCTGCTCGACGAGAAACGCGTCGAGCGCGAAAGTTATGTGGCGCAGGCGATCGAGCGGCTGCAGCGGGAGTTGGCCGCGGCGAATGTAGAGGCCGAAGTCAGCGGCCGGCCCAAACATATCTACAGCATCTGGCGCAAGATGCATGGCAAGGAGCTGGACTTCGCCGAGCTGTACGACGTGCGCGCGTTTCGCGTGATCGTGCCGGACATCAAGGATTGCTACACGGTGCTCGGCATCGTGCACAACCTGTGGCAGCCGGTGCCGAAAGAGTTCGACGACTACATCTCGCGGCCCAAGCCGAACGGCTATAAATCGCTGCACACGGTCGTGATCGGCGACGACGGCCGCGCGTTCGAAGTGCAGATTCGCACGCAGGAAATGCATCAATTCGCCGAGTACGGCGTGGCGGCGCACTGGCGCTACAAGGAAGCGGGCACGCGGGGTTACGGCGGGCAGTTCAGCGCCAATGAGAAGTACGACGAGAAGATTGCGTGGTTGCGTCAACTGCTCGCGTGGAAAGACGATGTCTCGGAAGGCGAGCACGGCGAGAAGCGCGCCGCCCAGCCGTGGGAGCAACTGCGCCAGGCTACGCTCGACGACGACCACATCTACGTGCTCACGCCGCAAGCGCGCGTGATTCCGTTGCCGCACGGCGCGACCCCGGTGGACTTCGCGTACCACCTGCATAGCGAACTGGGGCATCGCTGCCGTGGTGCGCGTGTCGATGGCGCGATGGTGCCGCTCAACACGCAGTTGCAGAACGGTCAGACGGTCGAGATCGTCGCGGTTAAAGAGGGCGGTCCGTCGCGTGACTGGCTCAACCCGCAACTCGGGTATCTGCAGAGCCATCGGGCGCGGCAGAAAGTGCGCGCGTGGTTCAACGCGGTCGAAGTGCAGGAGCACATCGCGAGCGGTCGTGCAATGGTCGAAAAGACCCTGCAGCGCGAGGGCAAGACGTCGGTCAATCTCGATCAGCTCGCCGCCAAGCTCGGTTTCAAAACTACCGACGATCTGTTCTCGGTGGTCGGCAAGGAAGAGTTTAGTTTGCGGCTCGTCGAGCAGGCGCTGCACGATGCGCCACCGCCCGAGCCTGTGGTTGAAGCGCCGGAACAGTTCGAGAAACGCAGTAGCGGCGCGAGCGTCGCCCGCGGGGCTTCTACGGGCGTGCTGGTGGTTGGCGTCGACGCCTTGCTCACGCAGCTCGCGCGCTGTTGCCGTCCCGCACCGCCTGACGACATCAGCGGCTTCGTCACGCGCGGCAAGGGCATGTCGATTCACCGCAGCGATTGCCCGACCTTCCTGCGCATGGCCGATCGCGCGCCGGAGCGTGTGTTGCAAACCGCATGGTCGGCAGATGTCATGAGCGGCCGCGGGCAATCGGTCTATCCCGTCGACCTCAGCATCGAGGCAACGGATCGGCAAGGTCTGCTGCGCGATATCTCCGAAGTTTTCGCGCGCGAGAAAATGAATGTGATCGGCGTGAAGACGCAATCGCGTCGTAACGCTGCGTTCATGCAATTCACTGTCGAGGTGTCGAGCGCTGCGCAAATTCAGCGCGCGTGTACCTTGCTCGGAGAAGTAACGGGCGTGATGCGCGCTTCACGCAAGAATTGACGTACGGGCGAGGTGGCGGGTGCCAGCAGGCATCCGCTCAATGCGCTCGAGCATGTGAGTAGAAATTTAAAGTCGATGCATAAAAGTACTTGCCAAGCGGTGTGGGGCTCCATATAATCTCGTTTCTTCAGGCTCGTAGCTCAGCTGGTTAGAGCACCACCTTGACATGGTGGGGGTCGTTGGTTCGAGTCCAATCGAGCCTACCAACGAAAGAGAAATTCCGGTTTTGCCGGGGTTTCGCAAGCTGCAGTAAGCGCTTCGGCGCAAAAGGCAAATACGGTTATGGCACCGCGAACGTTGACCGAAACTACTTCGGAGCGACGCTAGTCGAGGACCACTTTCGCCACTGTAGTTAGCAGGAAATGTGAATGCGGCCCCTCGAAAGCGGGGCCGCATTTTTTTTGGTTTTTTGACCTGGTTGTATGTGCCGCCGCCGGTCGGCACCACGGAGAACGCAATGGTTTCGATACGTCTGCCTGACGGTTCTGTTCGACAGTACGAGCATCCGGTGACCGTCGCCGAAGTGGCCGCCTCGATTGGCCCTGGCCTCGCGAAGGCCGCGCTCGGCGGCAAGATCGACGGTGAACTCGTCGACACGTCCACGCTGATCGATCGCGACGTGGCGCTTGCCATCGTCACCGAGAAAGACGCAGACGGCCTCGATATCATTCGCCATTCCGCGGCGCACTTGCTTGCGTACGCGGTGAAAGATCTGTATCCGGAGGCGCAAGTCACGATCGGTCCGGTGATCGACAACGGCTTCTACTACGACTTCGCCTACAACCGCCCCTTCACGCCAGAAGATCTCGAGAAGATCGAAAAGCGCATGCAGGAGCTCGCGAAGAAAGACGAGCCGGTCTCGCGCCGCGTGGTGTCGCGCGACGAAGCCGTGGACTACTTCAAGAGCATCGGCGAAAAGTACAAGGCCGAGATCATCGAATCGATTCCGGCTAGCGACGAAATCAAGCTTTACTCGCATGGCGGCTTCACGGATCTGTGCCGTGGCCCGCACGTGCCGTCCACCGGCAAGCTGAAAGTCTTCAAGCTGATGAAGCTCGCTGGGGCCTATTGGCGCGGCGATTCGAAGAACGAGCAGTTGCAGCGCATCTACGGTACGGCCTGGACGAAGAAGGAAGACCAGGACGCGTATCTGCATATGCTCGAAGAGGCGGAAAAGCGCGATCACCGCAAGCTCGGCAAGCAACTCGATTTGTTCCACATGCAGGACGAGTCGCCGGGCATGGTGTTCTGGCATCCGCGTGGCTGGACGCTGTGGCAGCAAGTCGAGCAGTACATGCGCCGCCGCGTGAACAATGCCGGCTACCTTGAAATCAAGACGCCGATGATCATGGACCGTTCGCTGTGGGAGGCGTCTGGTCACTGGCAGAACTATCGTGAAAACATGTTCACGACCGAGTCGGAAAAGCGCGACTACGCGATCAAGCCGATGAACTGCCCGGGTCACGTGCAGGTGTTCAACCACGGTCTGCGCTCGTATCGCGATCTGCCGCTGCGGTACGCGGAATTCGGCTCGTGCCATCGCAATGAATCGTCGGGCGCGCTGCACGGTCTGATGCGCGTGCGCGGTTTCGTGCAGGATGACGCGCACATTTTCTGTACCGAAGACCAGTTCATCAGCGAATCGATCGCGTTCAACACGCTGGCAATGAGCGTCTACAAGGATTTCGGCTTCGACAATGTCGAGATCAAGCTGTCGCTGCGCCCGGATGCGCGCGCCGGCACGGACGAGACATGGGATCGTGCGGAGCAGGGCCTGCGCGAGGCGCTGACGGCGTGCGGCGTGACGTGGGAAGAATTGCCGGGCGAGGGCGCGTTTTACGGCCCGAAGGTCGAGTATCACATCAAGGACGCGCTCGGCCGCTCGTGGCAGTGCGGCACGTTGCAGCTCGATATGGTGCTGCCGGAGCGCCTGGGTGCCGAATACGTCGCCGAAGACAATAGCCGTCGCCGCCCGATCATGCTGCACCGGGCAATCGTCGGATCAATGGAGCGCTTTCTCGGTATTCTGATCGAGCACCATGCTGGTGCAATGCCGTCGTGGCTCGCGCCGATGCAGGTTGTGGTGATGAATATCGCGGAAAGTCAGGCCGAATATGCGCAGTCTCTAGCCCAATCGTTGCAAAAACAAGGGGTTAGAGTGGAGGCCGATTTGCGCAACGAGAAGATTAGCTATAAAATACGCGAGCACACGCTGGAAAAGGTGCCGTACCTGCTTGTGGTCGGCGACAAAGAGCGTGAAGCCCAAACGGTAGCCGTGCGTGCCCGTGGTGGTGTCGATCTGGGCGTGATGCCTCTCGATACCTTCATTGAGCGTCTGCGCCAGGACGTGCAGTCGTTCAACTGAGCCACTTGGCAGCCCGGCTCGTTTTTTTAATTTTTAGAGGAAACGTAACATCGCTACTGATAAGTCTGCGCACCGCATCAACGGTGAGATTACAGCACCTGAGGTGCGCCTGGTCGGCGTCGAGAACGAACCGCTCGGCATCGTGAAACTCGCTGATGCGTTCCGCATGTCGGAACAGCAAGACGTGGATCTGGTCGAAATCGCTCCGCAAGCGGTTCCGCCGGTTTGCCGATTGATGGACTACGGCAAGTTCAAGTACTCGGAAGCGAAGAAGCAGCACGAGGCCAAGCTCAAGCAGAAGGTCGTCCAGGTCAAGGAAGTCAAATTCCGCCCGGGCACCGATGACGGCGATTACAACGTCAAGCTGCGCAACCTCATCCGCTTCCTCGACGACGGCGACAAGACGAAAATCACGTTGCGTTTCCGTGGCCGCGAAATGGCTCACCAGGAAATCGGTATGCGCATGCTCGAGCGCCTGCGCACGGACCTCGACGAAGTCGGTCAGGTCGAGCAGATGCCGAAAATGGAAGGGCGCCAGATGATCATGGTGCTCGCACCGAAGAAAAAGAAGTAAGCGATTGGAGCGGCGGCGCGCCATGTGGTGCGCGCTCCGATTGCCAAAGATTGAAGCGATGCTGTGCCGGGGTCCGGCGCGGTATCGGCAGGTTTCGGATCGGTGCCTATGCAAATTGGTGCCGCGTTCTGAAAAGCGGCTGCCGGAGGTATCGGCGGTCTGCATACCAAGTGGAATGGGTTTCGAAGGGCGGGTAATGGCCATCTGGCCGACCGCACACCCATATCCATCTAATAATGGAGTTGTCATGCCGAAGATGAAGACCAAGAAGAGTGCTGCAAAGCGCTTCGTGGTGCGTCCGGGCGGTACCGTCAAGCGCGGTCAAGCCTTCAAGCGCCACATTCTTACCAAGAAGACCACCAAGAACAAACGCCATTTGCGCGGCTCGACGGCAGTTCATGATGCAGATATGAACTCCGTGCGCGCAATGCTGCCGTTCGCTTAACCCTTAACCGACACTCATAGGAGCAAGATATGCCTCGAGTAAAACGTGGGGTTACCGCACGGGCCCGTCACAAGAAGATTATCAAGCTGGCCAAGGGTTACCGCGGCCGTCGCAATAACGTCTATCGCATCGCCAAGCAGGCGGTCATGCGCGCAGGCCAATACGCCTACCGCGATCGCCGCAACAAGAAGCGTGTGTTCCGTGCATTGTGGATCACGCGTATCAACGCGGCGGTGCGTCAGCACGACATGACGTACAGCGTGTTCATCAACGGCCTGAAGAAGGCTTCGATCGAACTCGACCGCAAGGTGCTGGCCGACATGGCTGTGTTCGACAAGGCTGCTTTTGCTGCGATCGTTCAGCAGGTGAAAGCCGCCGTTGCAGCCTGATTGCGCTTTGGGCAATTAAACTGCGTGGTTCGTTGCAGCGAACATCCGGTAGTCTCGGTGCCGCTGCAACAAAAACGGGGCTCCTCACCGAGCCCCGTTTTTGTTGGTAGAACCAGTTTTGCAATGATTGAACACTGACGTTGAAATGATGGGATCAATGGATCTGGACCAGATTGTCGCCGACGCGCAAAAAGCCTTCGCAGAAGCCTCCGACGTCACCACCCTCGAGAACGAGAAAGCCCGCTTTCTCGGTAAATCGGGTGCGCTGACCGAGCTATTGAAGGGCCTTGGCAAACTCGATCCCGAAACGCGCAAGACCGAAGGCGCACGGATCAACCTCGTCAAGCAGCAAGTGGAAGCCGCGTTGACGGCCCGCCGTCAGGCGCTGGCCGACGCGTTGCTGAACCAGCGCCTTGACGCTGAAGCCATCGACGTCACGCTGCCTGGCCGCGGCACCGGTGCAGGCAGCCTGCACCCGGTGATGCGCACATGGGAGCGCGTCGAACAGATTTTCCGGTCGATCGGATTCGACGTGGCCGACGGCCCCGAGATCGAAACCGACTGGTACAACTTTACCTCGCTGAACAGCCCGGAAAACCATCCGGCGCGTTCGATGCAGGACACCTTCTACGTCGACGGCAAAGATGCCGACGGCCGCCAGCTGCTGCTGCGCACGCACACCAGCCCGATGCAGGTGCGTTATGCCCGTACCAACACGCCGCCCATCAAGGTGATCGTGCCGGGCCGCACGTATCGCGTGGACAGCGATGCAACGCATTCGCCGATGTTCAACCAGGTCGAAGGCCTGTGGATCGACGAGAACATCAGCTTTGCGGACCTGAAGGGCGTCTACTCCGACTTCCTCAAGAAATTCTTCGAGCGCGACGATATTCAGGTGCGCTTCCGTCCGTCGTACTTTCCGTTCACCGAACCGTCGGCTGAAATCGACATGCTGTTCGAAACGGGCAAGAACGCCGGCAAGTGGCTCGAAATTTCGGGTTCCGGCCAGGTTCACCCCACAGTGATCCGCAACATGGGCCTCGACCCCGAGCGTTACATCGGCTTTGCTTTCGGCAGCGGCCTCGAGCGGCTCACGATGTTGCGTTACGGCGTGCAAGACCTGCGTCTGTTCTTCGAAAACGACCTGCGTTTCCTGCGTCAATTCGCCTGAACCGGCGCGTACGAACGCGACAAGCATAGAGCGCGGCATTGCACGCAGTGCGTGCCGCCCGCAGCGTCCCCGGCAGTGCCCAGTGAATCAACGGGCCGCCTGCCGGACGTGGACCTAACCTGATCAGAACGTACACAGAACCATGCAATTCCCGGAATCCTGGCTGAGAACCTTTGTCGACCCGCAACTGACGACCGATGAGCTGTCGCACGCGTTGACGATGGCGGGTCTCGAAGTCGAAGACCTGCGGCCGGCCGCGCCGCCGACTTCGAAGATCGTCGTCGGCCAGGTGCTGGAAGTCGTCAAGCACCCGGACGCAGACAAGCTCAACGTATGTCAGGTCGACGCCGGCACGGGCGCGACGCTGAACATCGTGTGCGGTGCGCCGAATGTCGCGCCGGGCATCAAGGTGCCGGTCGCGCTGGTCGGCGCGCAACTGCCGCCGGCCGAAGAGGGCGGCACGCCGTTCGCAATCAAACTTTCGAAGCTGCGTGGCGTGGAAAGTCAAGGCATGCTGTGCTCGGCACGCGAACTGAAGCTCTCGGAAGATCATAGCGGCCTGATGATCCTGCCGGAAGATACGCCGATCGGCCAGGACATCCGCGAAACGCTCGATCTCGACGACACGGTTTTCGAAATCAAGCTGACGCCGAACAAGGCGGACTGCCTGTCGGTGTTCGGCGTGGCGCGCGAAACGTCGGCCATCACTGGCGCACCGTTGCGTCCGCTCGAGATCAAGCCGGTCGAAGTCAAGTTGAACGAAACGTTGCCCGTCAAAATCTCGGCGCCCGATCTGTGCGGCCGTTTTTCGGGCCGCGTGATTCGCGGTGTGAATGCGCGCGCGAAGTCGCCGCAATGGATGGTGCAGCGTCTCGAGCGTTCGGGTCAGCGCAGCATTTCCGCGCTCGTCGATATCTCGAACTATGTGATGCTCGAACTGGGCCGGCCGTCGCACGTGTTCGATCTGGACAAGATCCACGGCGGCATGGACGTGCGTTGGGGCCGCAAGGGCGAAACGCTCAAGCTGTTGAACGGCAACACCGTCGAACTCGATGAAACCGTCGGCGTGATCGCCGATGAACAGCACATCGAAAGCCTCGCCGGCATCATGGGCGGCGACAGCACGGCCGTCACGCTCGACACTACCAACATCTATCTCGAAGCCGCGTTCTGGTGGCCGGATAGCATTCGTGGCCGCTCGCGCAAGTACAACTTCTCGACCGATGCGGGGCATCGCTTCGAACGTGGCGTCGATTACGCGACCACCGTCGAACACATCGAACGCATCACGCAATTGATCCTCGATATCTGCGGCGGCGAAGCCGGCCCGGTCGACGATCAGATCGTCAACGTGCCGAAGCGTGAGCCGGTGGAGATGCGGGTCTCGCGTGCGAACCGTATCATCGGCGTCAAGATCGATGCGGACGAAATCGCGCAGATCTTCACGCGCCTCGGCCTCGAGTTCGAACGCGACGGCGATACGTTCGCGGTGATGCCGCCGTCGTACCGCTTCGATATCGAAATCGAAGAAGACCTGATCGAAGAAGTCGCGCGTATCTACGGCTTCGAAAAGATCCCCGCGCGTCCGCCGGTCGCGACCAGCGAAATGCTGCCGACCAACGAAACGCAGCGCTCGATTCACGTCATCCGTCACGCACTCGCCGCGCGCGATTACGCGGAAACGGTCAACTTCAGTTTTGTGGACACCGAGTGGGAGCAGGACTTCGCCGGCAACGACAAGCCGGTACGTCTGCTGAATCCGATTGCGAGCCAGTTGTCGGTCATGCGTACCACGCTGTTCGGCAGCCTGATCAACGTGTTGCGCACGAACCTGAACCGTCGCGCGGCCGATCGTGTGCGCGTGTTCGAAGCGGGCCGCGTGTTTCTGCACGATCCGTCGATCAAGGCAGGCGAGCTGACGGTCGAAGGTTTCGCACAGCCGAAAATGATCGGTGGCCTTGCGTATGGTCCCGCGTTCGAAGAGCAATGGGGCGCGCAAACGCGCGCGGTCGACTACTTCGACGTGAAGGGCGATCTGGAAGCCGTGCTCGCGCCAGCCGTGGCGCGCTTTGTGAAGGCGGAGCATCCGGCATTGCATCCGGGCCGCAGCGCGAGTATTGAACTGAATGGCCGGGCAGTGGGCTGGATTGGCGAATTGCATCCGCGCTGGATGCAAAAATATGATTTACCGCATGCGCCGATTCTGTTTGAAATCGAAGCGGAAGCATTAATGCAGCGCGTATTGCCGACTCCGGCGGACGTGTCTAAATTCCCGCCGGTGCGTCGCGATATTGCGGTGGTCGTCGATCAGAAAATCGAGGTGCAGGCGCTGCTGGACGAGCTCCAGAAGGCTCAGTCCGAAGCGGCCTGCAAGACCGTCCAGAAGGTTGCGCTTTTTGACGAATTCCGTCCAAAATCAAACACTTCCGGCGGTCTGGCTGCTCACGAGAAAAGCCTTGCGTTCCGTGTGACCTTGCAAGATACTGGCGGGACCCTTCAGGATGAAACGGTCGATTTGGCCATTCAAACTCTGGTGGAACGTCTGGCTCGAGTATATGGCGCACGGTTGCGTGGATAACCCGCACTTAACATTTGCACGGCATTTTCCCGCAACTTCCGTTTCTGCTTGGCGCGCCATTTGATAGATATGAATGAAATGAACTCGAGTGATTTCGAAGCCCTTCTTACGGCGCAACGCAGCGCCATGATTCGCGAAATTCCGACATCACCCGCGGCCGTTTCCACCGAAACGCCGACGCTGACCAAAGCTGAACTTGCCGAGTTGCTGTTCGACAATGTCGGGCTCAACAAGCGGGAAGCGAAAGACATGGTCGAAGCGTTCTTCGAGGTGATCCGCGACGCGCTGGAGAGTGGCGATAGCGTGAAGCTGTCGGGGTTCGGCAACTTCCAGTTGCGCGACAAACCGCAGCGTCCCGGCAGAAACCCGAAGACCGGCGAGGCGATTCCGATTGCCGCGCGCCGTGTTGTGACGTTCCATGCAAGTCAAAAGCTGAAAGCGCTGGTCGAGAACGGCGCTGAAGCGAGCTTCGCGCGCTGATTGACTGGCGCGTTCCTGCGCAACCCACCACGACGGCTAACTGACGATGACAGCGACGATCGAAAAAGTCGTCTTGCCTCCGATTCCGGCGAAGCGCTACTTCACGATTGGTGAGGTCAGCGAACTATGCGGCGTGAAACCGCATGTGCTGCGCTATTGGGAACAGGAGTTCACGCAGTTGAGGCCGGTCAAACGGCGTGGCAATCGCCGGTACTACCAGCATCATGAGGTGCTGTTGATCCGGCGGATTCGTGAGTTGCTGTACGAGCAGGGCTTCACGATCAACGGTGCGCGCAATCGGCTTGATTCGCCTGGCGGTGGCGCGCACGGTGCGCCGGCTGACGTGGTCGAGGAAAGCGAGGGCGCAGTGGCGCCGGCAGCGGCAACGGCTACGGTCGATGTGGAGCAGTTGCGCAAGGAATTACTGTACGTGATCGATTTGTTGGGCCACTAGTTTGTTTTGTTAGCGTAGAGCGGTTCTAATCGCTTGAAGTGTCTGTTATAATTTTTAGCTGTTCGGGGCGTAGCGCAGCCTGGTAGCGTACCTGCATGGGGTGCAGGTGGTCGGAGGTTCAAATCCTCTCGCCCCGACCAAAGAAATCAAGGACTTACGGTGGAAGCCGTAGGTCCTTTTTTCGTTTGCGCGCCGCCGTTACCGTCTGGTTACCGGAATCACTGGTCTCACGTCGTTGCCCGTCACGCTGCGGATAGCGCGGCGTCCTCGTGCAAAGGGCGTATGCTTTTTGTCGTGGGAAGTAGTCGCTGAGGCCCGTCGAATGTCGCACGATGCATAGACCCATAGCGTAAACGCATGCGTGCTGCCTAGAATGACTGCATGACCTCGCTCAATATAATCACAACATGGCAACCAGGCTGCTGGTGCGTCGCACAGTTGCAGCTCTGCGTGCAGCATCTCGAAGAAACTCCGACTGAAATTTTTCGCTGCCCCGCTCAATGGGCCTGGTTTGCGTGGCGACCCGCCACCACCGCACTGCCATTCCGGGTGCCCGACGGGTGGGGGCTGACGCTTGAGCCGCCCGGTCCTGAACTGGCCGAAGAGATTGGCGCGGTACCCGTCTACCTGCTCGATGAAGTGGAGGCGGATTGGCCTGCGCTGCTCGACATCCTCCTCGTCTGCGACGATCTCGAGCCATGGCTGCGCTCGATCGTCGTACAACGCCACGAGAGCGAACGACATACCCGCAAGATGCGGTACGCGCAGCGCTATGGTGTGGGCGAGTCGGCCGCTTTCGAGCGCTTCCTGCTCAGGACCGTTGCGGGAGCAACGGATACCCTGAGCGGTGAGCAGACGCCCGCCGAGGACAAGTCTCAGCGTGCCACGCCTCGGACAATCACACTGAAGTCGTATCCCCACTGCACGGCGACGGTCCAGTTGCGCGATGACGGCGCGCTGGTTTTCGATCTATACGATCGCAATTACCTAGGCAGCGGCCGTGCCGATACATATTGTGTCGAAGGCGCCGCCGTTGCATTGCTTCATGACTTGATGACGCGGACAACCGGCGAGCGGCCGGCAACACCGGAAGCCTTGCTCATTGCCATTGGCCGGCATTACCCCGCCTGGGCTGACGCCTATCGATGGCTCAGTGAATCGGGCGTGCCGTTCACCCACGAGACCGATCCGTGGGCCTAGCTTCTTACATAACCCTTCGCGATAAAGGATCATACGATGCTCACAGATAAATTTGTCCGTGCGACAGAGCTCGCACTACGCCTGCACGCCACGCAGCGACGCAAGGGGACGCAGATCCCCTACACGTCGCATCTGCTGGGTGTCGCGAGCCTCGTGCTAGAGAACGGCGGCGATGAAGAGCAAGCGATCGCGGGCCTGCTGCATGACGCGATCGAGGACGTCGGCCCCGAAGCAGTCCCCTCCATACGCAAAATGTTCGGCGAACGCGTTCTAAAAATCGTGGAGGGATGCACGGATGGCGTGCCGGATGCATCGGGTCAGAAACCGGACTGGCGCACGCGCAAGCTCGCGTATCTGGCGCATCTGGAGCAGGCGGATGCGGACGTGCTGCTAGTGTCGGCGTCCGACAAGCTTTATAACGCGCGCGCGATCGTTACGGACCTGCACACCGTCGGTCGTGCAGTCTTCGACCGCTTCACGGCCGGCGAGGCGGGCACGCTGTGGTACTACGGTGAGCTCGCGCGGATTTTCCTGGCAAGGATGCCGAGCAGCCTCTCGAAAGAGCTTGCACGTACCGTTGTATTGATAAACACCGCCGCTCATTAGGCTGATGTTACGGGGGCGACCGGTTCAGGCGCGGCCGCATTCCGCGCCAAACACTTACACCTGTTTGTGGTACGGGATGGGTCCGTCCGGCTGACGTGCGCGCAACTTCACCTTGCGGTATGCAGCATCGGCCGGTGGGTCCATGTCGACATTCAAACGGGAGATCGTCAGCTCCGCGCGGCTCAACTGCAGTGAGCGCGACTGAGTAACAGGGCGATCTGAAAGAACGACGAAGAAACGGGGATTGACCAGCTATCCGCAAGCGAACTGCTTCGGCGTTACAAGTCCCGCAAGCTGCAAACGAATGCGATGGCTTTTGCGCGATTTTGGTTCGACAATTCGTGGAATCTCAGCAGTAGTTCTGCTTCGTCGTCTCCGACCGCGTAGAAGTATGCGGTCGGTACCCTCAACACATCGGCAATGCGCTCGACCAGTTCCAGATTCGGTATGCGTTTTCCGAGTTCGTAGCGGTTCATTCGGGCGCTGGCCGACATCGGGTCAAGCCCGGCTTCAATTCCAAGCTTTTCTTGCGAGAGCGCGGCGCGTTGCCGTGCCTCCTTCAGGCGCCGAGGGAG
The DNA here is from genome assembly GCF_050434205.1 of Paraburkholderia sp. GAS348. Taxonomy (NCBI): domain Bacteria; kingdom Pseudomonadati; phylum Pseudomonadota; class Betaproteobacteria; order Burkholderiales; family Burkholderiaceae; genus Paraburkholderia; species Paraburkholderia sp. GAS348. The sequence goes on along the minus strand of NZ_JBNPVT010000004.1, from coordinate 24,731 downwards.
TGCTGGCATCTTCGTCCGAGGTGCTGAAAGACAAAGATAGTCCCGGGTTGTCGTAAACTATTTGCTACCGATTTGGTAGTATCGGAATCGTCATCCTTCTTGAGTGGAACCGAGCGTCCTATTTACGAGCCTCTCAACCGGCACAACGCGACCCGACAGTGTGGTTGTGCTTTCCCATAGACGAAGAACCCGCAGCTAACATATGCACACAAAGTCGACGGCACTATATCGTCTCTACGACGAAGAAAATCGCCTTCTATACGTTGGAATTTCGACCGGTCCAATTGCGCGGCTGGAGCAGCACATGGGGGCGGCTCACTGGGTACATCGGATCGAGAAGGTGGAAATCAAACGCTATCCGGACCGCGCCGCGGCGCGAGTGGCGGAATTACAGGCGATCAGGAGGGAAAGCCCGCTGTATAACTCCGCAGGTCGCGCCCGCACCAGCATGTCGCCGTCCGACGTGACACGTGGTGCTGAGATGCTCAAAGAATTGGAGTGCGACAACCGCGACCGCGAAGAACTTCGCGTCTACCAGAAAGGACTTTATCCACATTGGTGCGCGGAGCAGGGCATTGAACCTTTGCCGAAAAATGCTTTAAGCAGCCGCCAGCAGAGCGCGTACAAAAAATGGGAGAAGCGACAGCTTCTCTTTTATGCCGTGACGATCGCAAACAGGCGGATGGCAAATCTGCGGTGGAAAGCCGCCACAAGTGACGAGTCCAAGGTAGCGCTTTCTGTGTTGATGCTATCGCGTATGCAACATTTGGGCGTTCAATACACTGTCTCTGAACTCGTGGAGGAGGCGAGTAAGCAAGAGTACGACCGCATCGGCGAGATTGACCACAATCGCGCCGGAATCGGCGCGAAGACTGCGCAAGCATTGCTCGGCCGGATCGGTATGCGCGTGCACGGTACAGACCTACTTTTTTCTAACACATCTAAACAGTTGCGTGGACTAGTTGCGGAGTTGCCTTACGCCGCAGATCTTCGCAATTTGCTGCTGAGTTTTGACGGCGCCTCGCGTAACGGTCATAAGTCTGCTCGATTCGGACGCGACGTCTCTAAATGCGTTGCGATCCCGCTGAATTCGATTTTGGAGCGCTCGGCGTCGATAGATGAATAACTGATCCTGTCTTGGAGCAATACGTGGAACATTCGGAATTCGAGATTGGCATGGAGTTTTATACCGGATCGGAGCTGTGGCGATGCACCGACGTAGGTCGGCGCACGATCGTGGCGGTCCGCGTCAAAGACGGTTACCCAGTACCACATCAAGCGCCACCATTTTCAGACGCCGTCGAGCAAGTGTTCGATGAATATGATTTGGGGGGCACGTATCGGGAGCCGCAGAACGATTGAGGTACGGGCTTGACCGAGTTGATAACGTCGGGAGGGATGTCACTGCCATACCCCTGCGGCAGAAAGCCCTGGATCTCCGCGCACGGTCATTCCTCGGGCATACAGGCAAGGACGGCACGCTAATAGTCCGACACCACCTCCGCAACGACTTCCAGTGGACAATCAGCCGACGGCTGGTCATTCACAACGCAGCGGACGCCGGCATCTTGCCCGGTCTTGAGCCGGATACCACAGCAGCAGATACCCGCCGCACTGTCGCTATCCCCCTGCGAGCCACACTGGGCGCAGCGATAGATACGTAGGCCGCCGGCAGATTCCCCGAGCAACACTCGGCCAAAGCATGACCGGCAACAATGCGTGGCCAGTTGCCAGTATGTACGATCGTCGTTCATGTACTACTTCCTCAATCTAAAGCAGCGCTTGCAATTTTGCGGGCGGCTGCCAACGGAATCGCACGGAATCCTCCTCGTCGCGCAAGACCGCGATGATGACCTCTGTTGCATCGAGCGACCGGTCGACGGTCTTAGTCTTAAGCTTACCGCCGGCCATATAGCTGACGGTCCGGCGTTGCAGCGGCGCGAGCTTCACCGGTTTAGTTCCTTTCGCGTTCTTGCCTATAAGCTGCTCGCGCTGACGGTTGTAGCAGCTAATGCAGAGATGCCTGCCGATGAGCCGCGATGCCGTTGCGTGGCATCGTGCGCAGATCTTGAGTCCCCGTAACGGAGAAGGGTTCGCGTCGAGTTTGCCGGCATGCATCGCCCCAACAGGGCATACCTTGCAGCGCATGCGCTTCTCGGTCAGCGCATGGTTACCGTCGCGCCACATGCCTGCGCATGCGTCCACGCTCAACGTCGCGTTGTAGCGATCGCAACGAAAATGCTTCACGCCCGGCAACTCTGCAAATTCGAAGTACTCGGGCTTAAGGCTGGGGGGCGTCATTGATCGTCGCCATTCGGGCGAGGCATTTTTCCAATGCGATCGCGCCGGATTGCCGCCGATGTATCCAACTGACGGCGCAATCCCGCTATCGAGCGCTTCAGGCGTTTCGTCGGATGGCCGTCCTGCTCAAGCAGTGCAATGTCGGCGTCCATGTCCGCGAGATGCGCGGCGAAGTCATCCAAGGGGAAGCCGCAGGCGTTAAGCGTCACGGTGGAGGTTCCAACGGCGCTGCACGTTTTGGACTGCGGCGAAAACGCGGGCGCCGGTTTCGCAATCCGCCTGAAGGATGGCGCTGGCAATCGCATCGTGCATCTGCTCAAGCCGTTCGACGCTCCAGACCATCTCCGAGTACTTCATGGCGAGCGACAGGTTAGTCGCGCGCATTCGGTGCGAGAGCGCCAGCATCTGTGGGTTCTTGACGCGACGCGTACCGTCGTCGTTCTTGGCGACGGCATAGCTGGCCAATAGCTGAGTATCCGCGACCATTGCGTCGAACTCGCTGTAGAAGTCGATCGCGCGGCGCATGGCGAGGTGGTCGCCCTCAGCCAATGGAACCGGCTGCTGACCCAACTGAGGTACAGCCGCCGCCGCCTCTTCTACGAGGTTCCTGTCTTCGTCACGTGTCATCTGGACCCAGCGATGCCAGGTTGGTGCGGGGATATCCTGAAACTTGAGGCGCGCACGGCGCGGGCCTTCATCGGGACCGTGTTCGAGGATGCATTCGCGGATGGCCTTGATGGCGTCGAGTCGAGCGGGATCGGGAGGGCGGGGCATGGAGCGAGTATCGATTGCGATTCAATACATTCTCGTTTCACGACGCCCTATTTGGTGGAAGAGCATGCAAATGCAGATCGTGTTTTGAAAGAGGACGGCACGCGAGAGTGCAAGCCGCTTTCGGGTGCATAGTCCGCTGGGGGCGCGTTATCGCGTGCGCTTCAGAAAACGGGAAAAAAGCACGTTAAGCTGAGGAAGGAGCTTGCTTGGCTGGGTAGGCGGCTGAGCGGCTTAGAGCGGCCACAACCTGTCATTGGACCGACGCGTTCAGATTGGCGACAATCTGACCATCGTTGCCCCTTATTCGTTGTCGCTATGAAAATCGCTGCGCTATCTGACATCCACGGCAACCTCGCCGCACTCGATGCTGTTCTGGCGGATATTCGTTCGGCCGGTGCGGACCTGATCGTTAACCTTGGCGACATTCTTTCCGGCGCGCTTTATCCGAGTGAGACGGCAGACCGGTTGATGTCTCTCGGTCTCTCCACTATCCGGGGCAATCATGAAAGGCAGGTACTTACCGGCTATCGGGAGCATATGGGCCAATCCGACCGCTGGGCACTCGATCGCCTGCGCCCGGATCAACTGGACTGGATCGCAGGTTTGCCCAGCACACTGTCTGTTGGCGAAGACATTCTCTTGGTCCACGGGACGCCCGAAGACGACTTGACCTATTTTCTGGAAACCGTAACCCACTCTGGATGCAGGGAGGCGACGCCGGCGGAAGTCAAATGTCGCGCGGGGAATGCGACTTCGAAGCTGATTCTTTGTGGTCATACTCATTTGCAGCACTCGATGAAACTCGATGACGGGCGCTTGATTGTGAACCCGGGCAGCGTCGGCCTTCAGGCTTATGAGGATGACCGGCCGTTCCCTCATCGCATGGAAATGCACTCGCCTTACGCACGATATGCATTCGTGACCGGGATCGGATCAGATTGGACGGTCGAGTTTCGTGCCATTAAATATGACTGGGACGCTGCGTCGGCGACCGCGATGAAGAACGGACGACACGATTGGGCAGTTGCTCTTCGCAGCGGTCGTTGCGGAAGCTGAATCTTCACGTCTGAAATCGGCCGATAACCGCTAGAACAATTCTCCAGCCCGGAGGCAAAAATACTCCATGCCAAGTTTGCTGCTTGCCGTAAATCTCCCCAGGCAATCCTTGACCTTCATACGGGACGGATTGTCGGTGCGTACCTATCCTATTTCTAGCGCAAAAAATGGTGCTGGCGAACGAATGGGGAGCGGCTGTACTCCTCGCGGTCACCACGTAATTCGAGCGAAGATCGGCTCCTTCTGCCCAGTTGGTACCGTTTTTGCCGGACGTCGAACAACCGGCGAAGTCTATTCATCCGAACTCGCAAGCAAGTTTCCAGCACGCGACTGGATATTAACCCGGATCCTATGGCTGTGCGGTTGTGAGGTAGAAAGAAACCGGTTAGGCGAAGTAGATACGATGCGACGTTATATCTATATTCACGGTTGCCCTGACACTGAGCCAATGGGGATTCCCGCATCTCACGGTTGCATAAGAATGCGAAATGCGGACATCGTCGAGCTATTTGATCTTGTCGAATCAAGAACCCGCGTTCTGATCGAAGAGTGAGGCGCAATGCAATCAGTCGATTTTCCGGTATTGCTTGCCCGCTATCGAGCAACATGATTGTCCCTTGTGGGTCGGCTACGGAAATTCGAGGCTGCTGAACTTCCAGAACACCTCGCTGCAAATTTGGGGACGCTCCCTCGCTGGCTACCTGTATTGCCCCGGGATCCTTTGCCCCACTTATGGCTGACGGCTAGATGGTTCGTTTTGAGTAGACCAGTGCGGTTATGATGGTTGCACGAGGCAACCAAGACCGAGATGAAAATGACGGAAGACAATGCACACAAACTCGACTGCGCGGAACGCGTCGACCTCCTCTGCTTCCTCGTAATGGCCCAGCTCGTCGGCCACGCAAGCACTGGCGATTGGCTACGAACCGACCACGCGGTGGAGGCCACGCGGATGTGGGCGGCGTCGAACTCCGCACAGTGCGATTGGCTTGATTGTGCAAAGCTTGCATGGATGTCGGCCGCCATCGCGCCGCAATTTCTTGTATTCCCTTACTTCAGGGACGCCAAAGAGATCGTCAAGCTGTTTGTGGATGGCTGGAGGCTGGACTATCGTTCGCCGACGGTACGGGGCATGCTCGACGTTTGTACTGAGCATCTGCGCCAAGGATGATGCTGTTCCCCTCTCAGCAAACGATCAACCCGGCCGGCAAAGAGAACACACTGACGGTATCGAAGCGGCCAGTTTCGGTCACTTCGACAAGCTGCCCTAGACTGCCGACAATCTGTTCAAGAACGATAAGTCGAGGGATTCGATGCTGACAGGTGGATGCTATTGCTGTGCCACCCGGTACGAGATTCATTCGAGTCCGTTCGACACGACGCTTTGCCACTGTGCCACCTGCCGGAAGGTATCAGCAGCGCCAGCGGTTGCTTGGTTCAGTGTAAGCAAGGGCGGACTCCGTTGGGTAAGGCAGCTTCATTGCCCGCTTCGGCTCTTTTGCACAATCAGCTTCCTGTGCGATCTGCTCAAGCGATGCGGCGTGAACCGGATAATGCAAACGCAGCCAGGCGACTATGTGACGATTGTGAGTCCAGCCACGGACGTAGCTGGCGCAGACCGCCAGATAGCGGAGATTGTCGTTGTGTCCAGCGGACAGCATCTGGTTTTTCGCGTGTAAGCCCATGAGTCGCTTTTCAATCCTCGCGAAGCTCCTCGCACGGCTGCTGTCGACTCGTTCCGACCGCGCGACGGTTACTCTCATGCCCTCGGGTGTAGCCGCCAGAAGCGCATGGGCAAAGTCTCCCGTCAGGTTATCCACGGCATTCATCAGATTGGCGACGGCTGTCCGGCGCACCGGCACCATCCGGCCAAGTGCCTGAATTGTCCTTGCGGGTAGCGTTTGTCCCGCGGGGATCGCAGCGGCGTCCTCAGAGGCATCGACCGCGTTTCCTTGCTTGTAAGGCGTGGTATCTGAACCCGTGTCCTGTTTCGCCGGAACAGCTCGGGTTTCCGGGAATCTCGGCTGCAGGCGCTGCTGAACGAGACGGGGTATGGCTGTGAATCCTGCGACCTCGAGCACGGCAACGAAGTCGGCCTGAGATAACAGTTCTCCGAGAATACTTCCCAGCAGCGTTATTTGGGCGTCTGCCGCTTCTTTACGCGCGAGTGCGGCACGTTGTCGTTCACACTCCTCCTTGATCGCTTCCCGTATCCTGATCCCAGCGGGCTTGCGCGCTGCCTGCCTGTTCCGGGATTGTTCCGGTGCCCCCACTACGTCGTGCACGCTGCCTCCGGATGTCGTGAGCAGACTCTTGCCGCCGTGCCTTCTAAGCCGGACTTTGAGGTGGGGGGATTCATGTGGCTCCAGCACGTGGGGCGTGACTCAGCACTTCCAGGGGAACCACGTCAGAAAGTTCGACGATCGACTTCAGATCGAGGCGTCGAAAATCTTCAAATCTCGAAGCGCCGTTTCGGTGAATCACGGTGTACGCGCCGGGCGTGAGGCTACCTCGAGGAAAGACGTGAAAGTCGAGCAGTTTCGGGTTCGCGCGCTCAATGCGGGCGTACACCAGAAAGTCGATGGCGAAGCAGTCTGGCCAGCGCGCAACCCAATACGGTGAATGCCCGTGGATGAGCCATGAACTCCTCACCACAAGCTGCAGTCGGAGCGCGTTATTCACACACATGACATTGGTATGCTTTTCGAACCTGACGTCGTGTCCCAACCCTTGCAACTTCTCCGCCGTGATATCGGCTATTGAAAGCTCCGTTCGTCGTTCGACATACCTGTTCCGCGATCGCTCAGGATTCAGGCGAGGTGAGTATCCGACTTCCTCGTACGCTTCATACAGGCTGCCGAATTCCTGCATGATGCGCTCAACTGAGGGTGCGCTTCGGTAGCGCCGCAGCGTTGCCTGGTTCAGGATGCCGGTCTTTTCGAAGACCTTGCGCAGGCCTGAGACGATTTCGTGCCGGCTGGGAATCTGTCTGATGCGGGTGAGCTTGCGCTGAACGGCCGCAAAGAGTTGATTGCCGACCACGGGCTCAAAGGCACTGGCTACACGTATCCATTCCGCTGTGGGCAATTGCTCCCATGGTGCGTCCAGCTTCGAAGAGGTCCGGCTGTAGACGTTGGTCCCGATGTATTTTTCGTTGCGTAGGATCTGGAGGATATTCCGGGGCATCCATGGTCGGCCCGCGCCGTTGCAGATACCGAAGTCATTCAACCGGCGCGCTATATCCGTAGCAGTAGTCCCTCGGGCGGCGTACCACTCGAACATTTTTCTCACGATGGCCACTTCATGCGGCGGCCCCGGCGCGAGGATCACACGGTCGGTCTGGAGGTTTTTGTACTGATACGGTGCCAGCGGTCGGCGGGTGCCGCTATTGGCGTCTACCAGTATACGCTGCAAACCATAGCCGGGCGGCCCGCCGGAATGATAGCCGCGCTGGACGTTGACACAATGGCCCAGGAAAACCTTGCGCGAAATTTCGCGACTGAATTCGCCCGCCATCGCGCGCTTAAGCGCTTTCATGACGCATGTTGTCGGGCTGGCGTCATTCTCGAATGGCTCGGCGACGTAAATCACTTTCACACCGGCACGGCGGCAGGTGTATTCGTAGAACGCAGCTTCATCAACGTCCTGGAATCGCCCCCACCGGCTTACGTCGTAGACCAATATTGTGGTGAATTTGCGGGCTGGATCTTCAACGTCCACCAGCAACCGGATGAGTGCCGGGCGCTCGCGCAGCGTGAGGCCACTGATACCGGCATCCTCATAGTCCCGAACGATGCGGATATTGTGAGCCGCCGCGTACTCGGCAATCGCCTGCCTCTGGAAAATCGGGGAGCATTGCTGATGGTCGGTAGACATGCGCACGTATTGCGCGGCACGTATCGGTGCGGTGAAGCCAGACCGACGGTCCTGGGTGGACGGCATTCGGCTTACCGGTTGACAACAATGATTAGTGATAGCGATGCAGCCTTGAAAGTCAAGGCCACTAGATTGGTGTCCTCGCGATAACAAGGCTTCACGCGTGCGGCAAGCCGTGTCCGGCAAGCAATGGCAGTTCAACCCATCAGATGCCTGGCTGCCAGTTGCACCTGCCAGGTTTTCGCAGCCCGGCGAATCCCCAGTCGCAACGAGCATGGCGAGTTGCTGGCCAGCGTCCGGCAGGAACCTGCCGATCTCTGCCTCACTCCGCTGGGTGAACGAGTTCGCGCTGAGCAATCGTTCAGAAGGTAACGCATTGCAGTTATCCGTTAGCGCCACGTTCCAGTGGCATAGTGCCCCCGTGGACCACCTGTTGGTGGCCGGAAGCAACGTCCATTCCGATTGGTGGGCTTAGAATGTTCCACGGGCCCATCTGGACACGCGGAGAATCTCATGATCGGCAAAATTGAGGCAAAGGTCGAGCCAGGTGGTGAAGCGGCGGGTCAATTCGAAGCTGCCTGCAATCACGTCCGGCAGTCGACTGGCGCACGCTGCGCAGCCGTCATAGTCATCGACGGTGTTTCGGGCTCGGGATACTCAGTAGTCGGTCCGCTTGACGCACAGGTTCTGCTGCCGGATATTCTTCAACAGATGGCCAACACCTTGCGTGCACAACTCGCGAAAAACCTGCAATAAGTGCGATGAACAAGACTTACCTGGAACTTGTATCTGACCTTGCCGCGCTCGATAAACGGATTCAATTCGCATGGCGTACTGAACGCGTCGCAGCTATTGAGCAGATCCGCGGCTTGATGAGGGACTACGGCATCACGCCAAGTGAACTCGTCGGACGCAAGCGAGGACGGACTCCAGCACCGCCGCGATACAGAAATCCGGAAACGGGGCAAACCTGGACTGGATGGGGCGCACGCCCTGTCTGGTTGCTAGGGAAGGACTCGAAGGAGTTTCTTATCGTTCGTCGGTAATAAATCGACGTTCCCGGCGGGTGCAACTCAGGGAGTGGCCGTTATAGAGCAGGTCGACTATCTCTTTCGGGTCCCCTGCCAGTGAGCATTTGCGGGTTACTGGCCGAACTTCCGGTGGCGGTAGGGCACGGCGTTCGCCGCGAAGGACCGTGTATGCAATATCAATACTTCGAAAGAGAAGTGTGTCGTTTTTGTCACAGGTAATGCTCAAACATTATTTAATACACACCTGTCTCGTATTTTGATAGGCTTTATTGTGGCAGAGGACGAGCATCCAACGACAGGAGGACTTCGCCATGCTGAGATGGATCTCGAACTGGGCTGTGCACAACGCACTCACCCCGGAGAAACAAGCCGAGAAAGCGTTGCGGGACCTGCGTCTGGAGCTTTTCCAGGCAGAGCAGCGCATCCTCGATGCGCAATTGCATGCGGATTACTACCGTGCACGTCTAGCCTTTTGCGAGGAGGTCATTAAGAACGGCATCGAGCAGGTAGTCGATCAGCGCAAAAGTCAACACGAAACCTCACTGGTGTCGAGGCCGGGACTCAAACTCACAGCAACTCAATAGCAAGTCAATCAGAGACATTCAGTCCGCACACTGCGTGCAGAACGTGAAAACGGCCGCACATAAGCGGCCGTACCGGTCGGAATGGCGAATGATGATCGCACCAAGATAATTCCGAGGAGAACGCCGGAATCAGCGGCCATGTCAGCAAACGTCAAACGAGCGCGGGTGATCACCGCCACTCTCAATCGGTAGACATTCAACGATGCCGATGAAGTCCGGGCCTTGTTCAGCGATCTCATCGGCAAGAAGGTGGACGACAGCTTTTTATTGATACCACCGTCGCCTTTGGCCGAAGTGCTCGCATCGATTGTAGGCTGGGGCCGACCAGGCGGTTGTCCCATGCCAACAAACATTGGATCTGCTTTGTTTGGCGCATGGCTGTCTAGACACGAAAGGCTCACCCGACGTTATCGCGACGTCTACAATCGTTCGACTTCCATAAGTGGCGCCCCCGCGCTGCGCAGATCGCCAACGATACGCCCGGCTTCTTTCCGACACCTCGCTTCGGGGCAGGTGCTTGCTAATAAACAATAATCAACCTATGTCGACATTCATCTGGAATCAATCGAAGACGGGCAAGGACGGTCATCTTGCAGCTATCAAGAACAAGTTAATCAACGCCCACATCATCTCGATGTGCTCTGGTCATTTAAAGTACGGTGGGATCAAAGCGCTTGCAGATGAACTGAAAAAAGCCGTCGATCGCGGAGCCCGCGTCATCTTTTATTCGAACGACAAACACACAGAACAGGACGCCGCCGATGGGCTAGCCAAACTCGGCGTTGAGCACATCATCGTAGATCACACGCAAACATATCTCCACACCAAGCTGTACTACTTTGAGGCGGCCGATCGGTACTCTGCAGTTGTGGGGTCCGCTAACATCACGGAGGCTGCGCTTACGTCGAATGAGGAGCTATCTTACGGTGTTGCCGGCATCAAGGGAGATGCTCAGCACCAGCAGCTCGTAGCGTATCTGGCGCGTTTAGACCGCAGATGTCGCCACTACCAGGCTCCGAGGATCGATAAAAGTGGAAACCCGATACCGCTTGTTTATCGATGATATCCGTGACCCCGTCGCACCCGATTGGGTAATCGCACGTACGTCTTTTGAGGCAATCACAGTTCTCGAAGCTCGCGGCTGTCCCTTCGAAATTTCCTTTGACCATGACCTGGGCGGTGATGACACTGCAATGGTTGTGGCCAAGAAGCTGGTATCGATGGACCTCGATGCTGGCGGCGGATTCATCCCTGCCGATTTCGCTTACTCAGTTCATAGCGCGAATCCCGTCGGCAAGGGCAACATCGAGGGATTGCTCGAGGCTTATCTGCGCCAGCGCGAGGTTTAAGTCGATCGGCCCGCGGCGTGCTGATCTCAGCGACGTTACGTTCCATTGCCTGTTTGCCTGAAGCACGTCGATCACAGGTCGTCGCCGATCGGCCATGAACCGTCGTTCGGCGAGGCCACTGACGGCAGTGTGGGACGTCCGTTAGCCCTCATAAAACGGCCCTTCCGCGCTCTTTAGTCGTTCGCGGGTACTACGTCCTTGTTGATGATTCGAGTTAGCGCGCACACGCCAGATATCCATTCGCGCTCAAGGAACCGAACCTCACCGGCCGACGCCCCTCCCCGGATCGCCACGCCGGCAAACCATACCGTGCTTAATTTTGTAGTACCCGAAAAAACCGGTGCTCCGCTTACTCCATCAAAGGATTCGATCTGGTCTCCATCTTTTCGCGTAAAACTTAGCTTTATTGCCTCGGCAGCGCGTCGTTAAGGTTGCCCTTCGGTGAGACGAGGGCCTTCAGCAATGTCCTGGACGTGGTAGAAGTTTTGCTGGGGCAGGTCGCCGTCGAAATTGGGGGCGCCGCAGTTCGGCATATCGTTGGGGTGGTGCCTGATAAGTCGCCGCTTGCGCATGCCTCGCAAATTCTCGTGAATGCGGTTTGCAACTGTAACGAGTAGTCTAGTGGAAGCGCTCTTATTGGCGTCGCTTGATCCGCCTGAGGATCGATCAGATGGCCGCCTTGGACGTTTACGAAATAGCGCGCGAAGATTGCGCTAATCTGCTGCGGGGATATCTGGTCAGTAGCCTTGATGCCTCGCGGTGGCGCGCCTAATGTTTGATTACGAGGGTACTGTGCAGCGGCGTGACATGCCATGCAAGACGACCTCCAATTGTCCGCTGGACCGTTAAGCCGCCCCTGGAAACCGGGAAAGGGTCTCTCCGACCAACCGGAACCACCTGCCTGCCAGACCTGCCCTGCGAGCGCAGAGTTGAGTTCTGACTGGTGTAGCGTGGCGAACTCGCTTAACTTCTCAGCCTGCGAACCTGGATCGTTGCCCCACATCAAACCAACTGGCACCAGGTTGTCGAAAAGGCCGTCACCCTTGGGGGGGCCGATCCAAACGAAAGTTCCGAATACCCATGAGGTATCTGCGGCCCTCGGGTCCCGAACAGCGACGTCGACCTGGAGTAGACGAAGTAGCGTCTTTTGTCCGGAAATCATAGCTTGGACAGTGGGCGCGCCGATTAAATACTTCACTTCGCCGATCGAGGCTGTCGTGAATAGAAATTTGAATGAGGCGGTTTGATCCTTGAACGTCCACCGAGCTCCACCAGGAATCATGGGGATCTTCGGATCGCACGGATCCCGGAACACTTCGCCCAGTGAGACTGCCCCTTCTGCGTTGTACCAGCCAATTGCAAGAGTTTGCAAACCGCCCGCGGAGTTTGGAGAGAGGTCGCCGGGATCAGGGCTACGCTCTGTCGTTAAGCCGAGCAGAGGCTCACGACCTGTACGACCGACATCCATCCAAGGTGTTATCCACCAAGGCGCCGTTGAGGGCATAGTAATCGAGTTATTTGTTACTTTAATTCCGGAGGCTCTTACTTCACTGAGAACCGCCTCAATGTAGCTAATCCAGTCCTCATTAAACGAAATACCGGGCTTTTGCCAAGCGTGGAGCGTCGAAGGAGCCGATGTCGGAAAATCGGTTCGCCACGGGAGTGTTATTATGCTTTGAGTCGAATCGAACGCGCTGCTACTTTTGTCTGGAAATCTTGAACACAGCCCTGCAAAAGCACTAACCGAAAACCACAAACAAGCGGCAAGAAGAATCGATCGCATAGCGACTCCCATTGTTCGAGACTTGTGGTTGGGTGATCTTGCTCCGGAGTCCAGTCTAGATGTCCGTACCACGCGTTGCAAGATTGAGTCGGCTGGGCGCGCCAACTGGCGCTCGCTCGACGGTCCTGTAGCCGCGGCCGAGCGGACGTTCTACCGTCCGAGTAAGTACGCCAATCAACGATGGCCGGAGCGGGTCGAAGTAACAGACGTTCCGAGATCGGCCGATAGCGTTGAAAAACTTGCTTAGCGGCGTTCGTGAGCTGCTCGGGGAAAAATCAACCTCTCAGATCGGCCTACAAGCCGCTCGCGAGCATCGGTTAAGGGTGAGGGCGGCCTCTGCCCCCCGGAATCCGTTGTCATTGAGTTTACTCAATTGCACATTGAAGCTGACGCTCGAACGTCTCTTCTGAACTCGATAACCCTTTCGCGACAGGAGTCGCGTGCCAGCGGTCTCACTGTATATGTGCGTTCCCGTACATATGGCACCGGACATCCTCGCAAGAAGTAGGACGGCGACCTATTCTCCCTGCTATTGCCAGTGTCCGGAGAAAACCGGCAAGACGTTCCGGACGGCAACCCAAAAACGAAGAAAGGTGGGACGCAACATGCGCAATGCCCTTCTGCTTGCGGGTTTCTTGATTGGCGTCCACTTCGCAGCGAGTTTATTCGTCCTCGACGATCAACATCCTTGCAGGGGAAAAGCAAAAAAGAGAATGAGAATCCGTATACATCATTCTCGATTCGCTTCACTTTCTTTTCTGGTTATCTACTTCCTTTTGAACGACTCTGCATTGGCGCAGACACCCGTCTACGGCAACCGCGGGCAGTGCAACGCGTCGCTTCCACGCATAAGACGAACGGTAACCGTCTCGGCGCAACAGCAAAATGCAGATATGTCGATCACCGCACAACTTGACTGTCAGCCCTATCCGATACATGTCCCAAGCTGCGCGATCATCTCCGAAAGCCAAACCGCACCGCATGTCTGCCCGTGCCCGGGTTGCGGCAATGTTCCCCCATCGCACATTGCAACCTATATGACGTTCTGGGATTTCCCTTAGACGTCTTTGGAGCAGGTAAGCAAACTCAGCCCGTTATCTCAAGGAGAATGCCATGAATCAAGCGCGAGAATATGTACAGTTCCGAGGTTCTGACCGTGTCCTCTACAGGATACCCGCTGCGGAACTAGTCAAGTTTGCTGTTGCTGCCGACGACGATCCCACGCCCGACCCGTCGCCAAGCCCGTCGCCCCAACCAGTTCGGCCAGGGTGCGCTTCAACGGAAGACACTGGCATGCAAGGATGCCCGGGTTAAATGTCGACCGCAACGATACGGGCCTACACAGGCCCATCACTGTTTAGCCCATTTCCGTGCGTTGCATTCAGCCTGCCACCAACTGCCGCTGCTTGCACTACTAGTTCGCGGCTAAACTTCAGGCAACACGATGGAAGAGATGTTTCGGACGACCATAACGCACGAGAGTTCGTTGCTAGCCTCACGACCGATTTTGTGCTTGGAACGGGGGTTCCGGCAGGGACAGGCGTTACGGAAGTGCTTGATGGAACATATGCGTGGTTCCAATGTCCGCCATGTCCGAGTATCAAAGTCGTGGGAGAGCGCCTAGCCACGGCTTACTGGAAAGGACCTGACAAAAGAGGAACCGGGTTCAACATAGAGCGTCACCTAGAGAAAAGGGCTTTCTCCGAGGCGTCAAAGTGGCGCTTATTGGCGCCATTAATTAATGAGGCTCGACGGCGGCACGTTTCTGTGCAAATGGATTTCCTTGGTAAATTGCCAAGCATCGTGTTCGGGGAAGGACAATGGAGAAGTTCATTAATCGGAAACGTATTCGAGATTGATGGGGCTACATCATTTTTGATTGGGGCAAACAAAAATATTGGAAGATCATTGCTGAATAAGATCGGAGTCCCATGCCCGCCTGCGATCGAAGTCAGTTCTCTCCAAGATGCCAAAAAATCGGCGGCCTTATTAGGCTACCCTGTAGCACTGAAACATCCGCTCGGCTCGAATAGTGAAAGCGTAGTTCATGGTATACGTGATTCGGCCACTCTCGCAACAGCATGGGGGCACCTCAGGCATCATTTTGGCAGGGGCACGCTTATTGTGGAGCGCATGTTTACCGGGGCATATTTCCGAGCCTTGGTCATCGACGGTGTATGTGTCCGCGTGTCATCGGGGCGCCCCGATGTCATTACAGGAAACGGTGTGAAAAAATTGAAGAACCTCGTACCAAAGGAGGTCACTGAATCAAAATGGAGGCGATTAAGGCTTGAAAATTTACTAATACCGCAAAATATCAGTCTCGACGACACTCCTGAAAGTGGGTTGGGTGTAGTAATTTCTCCGCCCACGACGAATTGGGTGGATTGCACAAATTTAATTCACTCACTCAATAGGGATTTTGTTGAGAGAATTGGATTATCCATGGGGCGATCCGTCTTGGGCGTTGATATTGTTTGCTCAGATATCGGGCGTCCGTTTTCTCAGGGAGAAGGAGTAATTGAGGTAAATGGAGGCGGCGGATTTTGGTTTCACAATGATCAAGAGCAAATCGCAAAGCTGCTACTAGATCGCCTTCCTGGCAGAATGTCGCGCTCCCGAACGCCGATCATGTGTGTATTGAGCGATACCCTTGGAAAATTCCGATTGGCGCAAGACAACGGCCGGATACGCGATGAAATATTGCTACCCGGAGTGGCAGGCGGGCTGCCGGTCGCATGGTTCGAAGTGAATGAGGAATTTGTTTTGCGGGAAGGCTTCCCGATGGCTCGAGTTGATGTTCTTGTAGTAAGCGCGAAAGTGAGCGCGCAGTTGGTGCGATCAGCATTATCAATTCTGACAGAACATGGATTGGTACTTACGCATCCAAATATTAAAATAAGCGAAGAACATGCATCATTAATTTGTGCAAAAAAAGCCCAAATAAGAGAGGGGACACTGCTTCAATCCAATGAACTTGATTGACAGCCGCATTTCAGATATGCGGCCGGATACATCGTCGGCGCTGAGCTTTGGGTCTGGTTCTTGCGGGAGTTGCGGCGCGACAAGAGTTCGCAACAGATGAACGAACATAGGCCAGTAATACCCGGACGTCTGTTCCTATGCGACGCAGAGGTTCGCTTCGGCTCGGGTTATGCCTTTTGCATGAGGCGCACGCCCGAGATAATCGTCGCGCTTGGTGGTGCGACGTAGTGCCGCCACCACCGGCCACTGGCCTAGACTTTCACGCGGACATTCGAACATCGGTTCCGCCAAGACAACGCACCTTCGTGCGGGGGGCATGTCAGTCGCGTCATCGGCTCAAGCAAGCGGTCGTATCGCCCTATACAACCCGCAGTCTTGAATGACCGCGTCGGACCAGCGCGAAAGACCGCAACTACCCATCCTGGCCGGGCGCAGGAAGACTTGGCGCGCCGCGTGTTATGCAAACGCGAGTCGCTCCTCGCGGGGTGTACTATGTAAGGTTCTTTCCTCAGACCGAAACGAAAGTAGAATGTTCACCTATAACTCGTTGAGGTGCCTATGGCGGCTATCAATCCGCAGTCGCAGTCCGGAATGGTTTCTCTGTCAATGTTCAACAATAAGGGGGGGGTCGGCAAGACGACATTGACCTGTAACCTCGCGTCACTGCTCTCGACGAAATATAACCAGCGCGTGCTGGTCGTCGACTGCGATCCCCAGTGCAATTCGACGCAGCTGATTATGGGAGAGGTCTACGCAACGTCGCTTTATTGGGACCATGCGGACACCAATGGAGTAACAACCGTAAAAGAGATTTTGCAGAAAATTGAGGATGGGGATTCTGACATCAATGAAAAGATAGTTCCTGTAAAATCAAGCCAAAATAGATTTCACGTCGATTTGATCCCCGGCCATCCCGCTCTTTCGATCATCGAGGATCGCTTGGGCGCAGCGTGGCATTCGTTGAAAGGCGGTGATCTCGGCGGCATTCGGCAGACTAATTGGAGTACTGCACTATGCCGAATCATTCAAAATCGTTACGACTTGGTATTCTTCGATCTTGGCCCAAGTCTCGGGGCGCTGAACCGAAGTATTCTGATTGGATGTGATCGCTTTGTAACTCCTATGGGAACGGACATATTTAGCATATTGGGAATTCGCAATATTGGCGAATGGCTGAGGTCGTGGACAGGCCTATACGAGAATGCTTTGACTCTATGCGAAAAAGCAACACCCAATCGCATCCAGAACTATCCAATTTCAACGTCGCTGTCCATAAAACATGGATTTTCAGGTTATACACTTCAGCAATATATTACAAAATCAAAGCAAGGTATTCGTCGTCCAACCAAGGCTTATGAGGAAATCATCAACAATGTGCCGGCGGAAGTTGAAAAATCGCTGGGACATTTTTGGGGCTCTAAAAACGAATTCGCAAACGCTAAACTTGGCGATATCCCGCATTTGTACAGCTTGATCCCGTTAGCGCAAACCGTCTCAGCGCCTATTATGTCGCTGAAATCCCAAGACGGACTTGTGGGCTCCCAGTTTCAGCAGCGCGACGAATACGTTTCAATATTGACACACCTCGCCGACAACCTGATGTCTAACGTTAACAACTCAGTGGTCGCCTAGCGTATGGACTGGGATAAATCATTTATAGAGGAACTCGCCGCGCGGCGCTGCATCGTTTTTATGGGATCAGGGGTATCTGCAGGTTGTCCGAGTGCTGACGAAACCAGATCCCCGCCAGATTGGGCTTCTTTGCTACGACTTTTACTTGGCGCCATGCCGCAAGGGAGCGATAGGGATTTTGCTTCGGATAACATCGAGAGCAAGCAATACCTTGAGGCTGCCGAGGTCATATGTTCGAGAATTAGCCCGGCGGACTTTGCGGCCATCATGCGAGCGGAGTTTGTAACACCAAGATATCAAGCGTCAAGTGCGCATAAATCAATCTTGAAGATTGATCCAAAGATCGTGGTTACCACAAACTACGATGATATCTATGAGAAGTATTGTGCAACGGGGGACGCTGCCGCGGGATACAATGTCTGTCGGTATTACGAAACGCATTTGATAAACGATCTTCGTTCGCCGGTTCGATCGATCATCAAAGCGCACGGATGTGTGACGGACCCGTCTAAAGCGGTGCTGACAAAGCACCAGTATTTTAAAGCGCGCCAGGAGTCACCAAATTTCTTTAAGATACTTGACGCTTTGTTTATAACGCACACTTTGCTGTTTATTGGGTACAGCCTTAGCGACCCTGACATTCAGCTCTTGCTAGAAAACACAAACATTACGGCTCCGAGCGCGCACCAACATTATGCAGTCGTTCGTCAGGGCACAATGCATGAGGCGTTAAAGTCGGCTGCGACGAAATCGTACAATCTTAGATTTGTAGAGTACGGAGGAGATGGTCATGCAGAACTGCTTGCCGGACTGGAGGACCTCGCCAATTTAGTGGTCGAAAAGCGCGAAGCAAACCCGACCGCAAATTGATCGCGGTAGGATTGGCGCGCACGGCGAGTCGGCGTGGGGCGGATGCGCTCCCGCCATGAGCTGTTTGCGGCACGAAGGTGGAGAAGTACGGACGGCCCGCGCGCCGATAGTGTGCTCGTGCCGTTAAGGAGCGGTCATTTCGACATTCCGCGCCGTCGATCCGTGACCGAACGAAGGTCGGCTTGGCCGATGACTTGCCGGGGCCACTCGACGGGACGAATGGCCGTTGCACTTTTGGAAGCGGCCGTTGCGCTGGTGCTGGGCCGAACGGCAGAAGTGGGTCGACCAGAGTCATTCGATTCGCCCGAGGCCCGGAGACCTGGAGGTCCTGAGTCCGTATCCAACCCACAACCTGAAGCGTTTTGGCGATTACAAGCTGCGCATGGACAGGCCGCTGGAAGGCTGGATCCGCGATGCGCTGTTTGGCCAGGCCGCCCGTCCTGCGGGACGGGACGGCCCAGTATCTCAGCCCGGATGATGCTAGGCTATGGCGAGTCCGCGGGGATGGTCAACACGCACGGGCATGGCCGTTGCGCGCTTCCCGCTTTAGTCAACTGAAAGAACAGGAGGGTGTATGAAAATTGGCATCATTGGCGCGGGGAATATAGGGAGGGTACTGGCGCTGCGCTGGGTCGAACATGGGCACGAGGTGCTTATCGGCAACTCGCGCGGGCCGGATACGCTCGCCGATGTCGCCCGCGAAACTGGCGCGAACCAGCCGAACTCGCGGATGTGGTCCGCAGTGCAGCGGTGATCGTGGTCACGATTCCCGAAAAGAAGGTGCTCGATCTGCCTGCGGGCCTGTTCGACGACGTGCCGGAAACCACGGTTGTAATCGATACTGGCAATTATTATCCCCGCGAGCGCGATGGCCGCATCGACGGGATCGAGTCCGGGATGATGGAAAGCGCGTGGGTCGCGCAGCAGATCGGCCGGCCGGTAATCAAGGTGTTCAACAACATCTACGCCGATCATTTGCGCAATCTCGGCAAGCCGGAAGGCACGCCGGGGCGGATTGCCCTGCCAGTCTCGGGCGATAGCGCCGACGCCAAGGCGGCAGTGATGCAACTCGTCAACGAAGTGGGTTTCGATGCCGTCGATAATGGCGGTATCGACGACTCCTGGCGTCACCAGCCCGGCACGCCAGTCTATACGAAGGACTTCGACAGGGAAGGCCTGAAGGCCGGCTTGCGGAAGGCGGAGCGAGCTCGTACTTCGCAGTGGACGGCCTCGGACAAGAGCCCCGGCAGTTTCGATCAGCCTGCATGAAGCCACGCGACGACGGACCTGTCGAAGTCCGTTGCCGCGTGCTGGAAAGACGCGGTCAGTACGAGAGGTCCGTTGTGCGCTCGAGAGCGGACCTTTGGCCAACACGGTCGCAATAGCGGCTATGGGTCGGTTTTCGTCCGCGGTGATCGGCGCAGACTGGCACTCCATTCACTTGAAAGGAGATTGTCATGGATGCGACTGCCGTTCTCAGCGCGGTGCGTGTACCTTGGAATAAAGGCAAGTTGACGGGGCAGAAGCCACCGCTGAAACTGAAAGAGATCTGGGCGATCCGGATCCGTCTGCAACTCGCGGCAAGAACGCGCGATCTTGCGATGTTCAATCTGGCCATCGACAGCAAGTTGCGAGCGTGCGATCTGACCAAGCTGCGGGTGCGTGATATCTGTCTTGGTCAGCGCGTTGCGTCACGGGCAACGGTGATGCAGCAGAAGACGCAACGGCCGGTTCAGTTCGAAATCACCGAGCTAACCCGAGATAGCGCAGAGGCCTGGATTAAGTTAGCGAGACTGACGCCATCCGATTTTCTGTTCCCGAGTCGCATTCACGCATCGCCGCATCTTTCGACGCGTCAATACGCCCGCCTGGTGCATCGCTGGATAGGGTCGATCGGGCTTGACGATACGGCATACGGGACGCACACCATGCGGCGAACGAAAGCGTCGCTAATTTACCGTCGCACGAAAAACTTGCGAGCGGTACAGCTGCTACTTGGCCACACGAAATTGGAAAGTACGGTGCGATATCTCGGCATCGAGGTCGACGATGCGCTCGAAATGGCGGAACAGACGGAGGCTTGAATCACCGTCGGCCGGACAGTAAGGGGACACTGTCCGGCCATGAACGGTCTGTCATCCACGCCATCGCTCGGTCACTCATGCGTCGGACCCGCCCCAGTAACCGGCCGTTCCACTGACAATCCAACAGGACTAGCGTGTCGACGTCCGCTTGAATGTGCGCCCTCGCACAATCGCTTCGCAAACTTCATCCGGGAATCTCCTTACCGACTCTCCCTGCGCTGCCTTCTATCTTCAAGATGCGGTTGGGGAATCTAGCGGAAAGGAGAATGTATGTCACGTCCAAAACTACCTCGGCACGCGCGACGCGCACTGCATCGTCGGCAGTCAAACGCACGCATGTGGCTCACCATAGGCATTTCGCTCACCGGGCTGTCCTTTGCACATGCGACTCCCGAGGCCGGCACCCTTCCACAAGGCGGCACTGACGTGACTGGCACGGGTTCAATAGCGGGCCAGGGGAACGGGCTTGTGATTACCCAACCGGGCTCCACGCGCATCCGGGCGACGGGCACGCCAAATCGCGACGGCCATGTGTGGCTCGTCGCCGACAGCGGGCGGGTCGAGCAGTCGGGCGTGATCACGGTCACCAACGCGGACGGCAGCGGCGGAACGGTCGACACCTACGCGGCACAACTGGCGTTGGGCGCCACGGCAGCCGTGCATGCGGGCGAATGGAATCTGTCGACGCCCGCCTTCACGATCGACCAATCCGCTGCACGCGCACTGTGCGCCATCCTGAATTCAGGCACTTCCGTCCAGGTGACCACGACAGGCGCGACAGGCGCGACGGGAGACATCGACGTCGCATCGAACCTGAACTGGAGCGGTCCCGCTTCGCTGACGCTCGCCGCCTACCGCGACGTGTCGATCGGGAGCGGCGTGACGATCGCGAACCAGGGCGCGGGCAATCTCAGCTTGCGCGCCGACGGAACCGGCATCAACAACGGCGGCAGCGTCACCAACAACGGCATGCTCGACTGGTCGAAGAGCACCGGTGCGCTGAGTGCTTTCTACGACATGAACGGCACATACGTTGCCGGTACCCAACTGAGCAACCCGGCATGGATGCCCTCCGCATTCAGCGGCCTCGTTACACAGATCACCGCGTACAGGCTTGTGAACTCCTTGACCGATCTGACGAACGTCGCCAACGATCTCACCGGTAACTACGCGCTCGGCAGGAACATCGATGCGAGCGCGACGAGCAACAGCCCCTTCGCTCCAATCGGCAACATCGACACACCGTTCACGGGGCAGTTCGACGGACAAGGCAATACGATCACCTCGCTCACGCTGGGCGGGTTGTTGGCTTACGGGGGCGGACAGCCACTGGTGGGCATGTTCGGTGTGATCGGTACCCATGGTGTCGTACGCAAGCTCGACATTTCGGGCACGGCGAACTCGGCTAACGTGAGCGGGCTTGTAGGGTTCCCGAGCTTCGATATGGGCCTACTCGCCGGCCTGAACAACGGTACTGTCCTGCGCGTGAGCACGGCCGGCACGGTGGCGACCCTAAATCCCAACGCGGGGCTTCCGGTCGACTTTTCGTCAGCCGGTGGGCTCGTGGGCGTCGACGCCGGCTCGATCCTGCGTTCTTCGAGCAGCGCCGCCGTGAGCTCGGGGAATGTGCTCGGTGGTCTGGCGGGCGAGAATAGCGGCCTGATCAGCCAGTCGTTCGCCACCGGTCCTGTCGTATCGTCGGGTTATTACGCTAAGGGCGGTGGCGGCCTCGTCGGCTCTAACAGTGGCACGATCAGCCAGTCTTATGCAACCGGCTCTACAACGTTTCCGGGCTGCCGCCCCACCGCTACGCAATGCGGCGGGGCCGCCCTCGTCGTCGATAACTCAGGAACAATCACCCAGTCATTCGCAACCGGTCCGGTGAACCAGCCGTTGTATGGACCGATCGGCATCGCGCGGTCCAATGCAGGCACGGTTGCGAACGATGTGTACTGGAACACCAACACCACGGGCGCCACAATCAGCGTCGTATACGGTACGCCGATTCCCACGGCGAACGGGCTGACCACCGCCCAGATGAGCACGCCGACATCGTTCGTAGGGTATGACTTCAGCCCGACCGGGGTGTGGGCGATGCCTGCTGGCGCGACGCATCCGGTGCTGCGCTGGCAACTGGCGCAATGACACACGCGGAGTCAGTCAGTAGGGCTGTTAGCGAGCTTTCGACGCGGGATGATCTTGCCCATGAATTTGCCAAGGCACGCGTCCGCAAAGGCCGCGGACACGCCAACGATTTCGCCTCACGAATGTCCGCTGTGCTCGGAGACGAGCCGCGCAGGTCGCACCCGGCCGACTGGCTGAATCGGGTCGGTTCGGCCGACCGCATCGGGCGGCAGTCGGCCACAAACCGCCATTCACATGCGCCGTCGGTCGGACGTTCAGGCGTCGGCTCCGCCCCGTAACCGGCCATCCGATTGTCGAAGACAAACGCTCCTTCATCGACCTAAACCGACGTTCGCCCCCTGACGGATTGGCGCTCAACGAACGCCGTACAAGGACGCCCCCGGCTCGCCCATTTGTGTGCCTCACGATTTGCGGTCGTTCGGTAAGTTAATGTGTGTGGTGACCATAGGGTATACGGCGCCTCGATTGAGACGTAGCTCGTACGGACGAGAGGCGATTGGCGTAAATGCCTGCCGTGCGCCGAGTGGTTCATACAGGCGCTGGTCCATCACGGGCACCATATTCAGCACATGGTGTGAAACGCCGTCTGGAGTGCGAGTGACCCTGATCTCGGCCCCTGCCGTGCAATGCCCGTACCGCAATAGAAGCTGGCGCACCGAATCGTCGATCGAGCAAGCGAATAGCCGGTCACTGGACATGATTATGGTCCGTCGATTGATCTCGTCGACTTCCGCAGGCGTCGCTTCGCGGGCACGTTGCCCTTTGCCTCGTCCGTTGTTGGATAGGACGAGTGCCAGCTCGCTCGACAGGGGCAGCGTTGTCACTGTGTCGGGATCGGCTAGACCGCCTCGTGGATCCGATTCTTCTGGGCGGGCGTCGGCGTTGAACTGGGCTACAGGCTGGTCGCCAGTTATAAACTGCTTTCCGGTGGGAGCGCGCAGCAATTCGGCTTGGCAACGTCCGATTATCCGGAGTATGTCCTCATCGAACGCGAGCGCAAACATATGCTGCATGACGTGCCAGTTGCCGACGTCGATTCTGAGGTTCTCGAAAGATAGCGCTTCCTGTACCTCTAGCGGCTTCGGAGGGAGTCCGCCGTGCTTCTCTAGCAAGAGACCGACCGAGCGAACATTCTCCCGGATGGAGTCTTCGACCATATCTTTCGTTGCCGGTACCCGGGCCATGAGCATCGAAGTGAGGCGGTCCATTGACACACGAGTGCCGCGCGTGAACGCTTCATCGTGCAAGACGCTGTCGAGCGCCGGCGCGATGAGGCCTTCTACCTTCGAGACAAACTTTTCGAGCGCTTCGGGATCCGTACAGCCGTTGAAGTCCAGCTTATGAAAGTCGCGTATCGCGGCCGTGTCCAAGATGCTTGCGCCGAATGACTTACCGGTGCACTTCTCGATCTGGTAAAGATGCGTTCCCTTCTCAGAGAAGCCCCGTAGATAGAACTGCGGCAGATAATGATGCTTCCGTGGTCTGGGCTGTTTCACGACGTATCGTGCTCCATTTTCGGCAAGTGCGTCGAGGCTATCTGGCAGGTAAGGGCGCCGCCACAAGTTTATGCGATTTTCTAACGCTCTAACTATCGGTTTTCACTTATGATTTCCCGAAAAACTCGGGGGCGCTATGTCGGGGCGTGAGACGAACAAGCACTGGTTGGACTATGTGGCGGCCTGGGTTGCGTTATGTGCGGCTATCGGCTCGCTGTTGGGCGCGGGGGCGTCCTGGTATCAGTTCAAGGCATCCAGAGATCAACTGCAGTCCATGAAGTTTGATCAGCGCCCTTGGGTTTCACTGGAAATGGAACCGGAAGGGCCACTTGTCCGTGACGAGAACAACGGATTGGCATACACGTTTAGGTATAGCCTAAACAACGTGGGCCGATCGCCGGCTTTCAATGTCATGTTCACAGCCACGATGATGCCGCTAGCCGATCCGAAAGAAACGCCGCCAGCTTCCGGCGGCTTTTCTTATCCTGAACCGCTTGAGGCCCTACGGCGTGCCATAGCTCAAACGTGCCAAGAGAACGACGTTGCGCGCGCACAGGGAATGGGCGAGGTAATGTTCCCGAACGCTGCTCAAAATCTACGATGGAAGGCCCACAGTCCGGGGCCTGCCAAAGGTTTTGTTCCAGGATTTGCCGTAGTGGCGTGCGTCGCATGTGATGGTCTAATTTCCTCGGACAGGTCGATAGGAGGACAATCCGGAATCGACGAGGAAAAAGAGCAAGATGACAAGAAGGCGCCGACAATTTG